>JANMUO010000273.1:0-22685 GCA_031391655.1 Betaproteobacteria bacterium | reverse complement strand
GTTTCCTTTTGACTACTCCGATGACACCTACCAGTATGTGAACATAGCCCAGGCCCTTCTTTGGGGTGTGGAACTGGAAGCGGGCTATGACGCGGGCTGGAATTCTAGGCCCGAATTTCGCGTCCGCGCCCTGTCCCAGCGTGTACACCGGCGGATGCTCCAGCACCCAAAGCTCGTCCGGCGTCTCCGCTGTCCGGTTCAGCGTGAACTCGCGCATCTTCGTCACGGTCGGCAGGTAGTCCGCGAGCCCGAGGCTGCGCACGCGCGGCGCGAGGGCGACTTCCATCAGAGCACCATCACGACCGAAGGATGGTCGCAGAGCTCCCGGTACAGCGCATCGAGCTGCTCGCGCGAGGTCGCGCGGATGGTGCAGGTGACGCTGAGGTAGTTGCCCTGCTTGCTCGGGCGCAGTTCCATGGTGGCTGCATCGAAATCCGGCGCGTGCTTGCGCACGATGACCACCACGCTGTGCGCGAACCTGCCCTCCTTCCTCCCCATCACCTTGATGGGAAAGTCGGTGGGATACGAGATCAGCGATTCTTCGTTGGCAAGCGGCATCAGGCGGAGACCGCCTCCTTGCGCATGACCTTCGACTTGAATTCCTGGTACAGCGCGAACGCGCGCTTGAACAGCGGCCCCGGCCTGCCGTCGCCGACCTGCCTGCCGTCCAGCGTGACGATGGCGAGGATCTCCTTGGAAGACGAGGTTACCCACACCTCGTCCGCGCCGCGCACTTCGGCTTCGCTCACGTCGCGGAACACGAGCGGGATCTTCGCCGCTTGCGCGATCTCGGTCACCACGTCGTAGGTGATGCCGGGCAGGATGAGGTTCGTCTTCGGCGGCGAGAGCAGCTCGCCGCCTTTCACAATGAACACGTTGGAGGCGGAAGCCTCGGTGAGCTTGCCGTCGCGAAACAGGATGGTCTCCTGCGCGCCGGCGTCGGCCGACACCTGGCGCGCGAGGACATTGCCGAGCAGCGAAATGGACTTGATGTCGCAGCGCAGCCAGCGGTTGTCCACCGCGCTCACGGCGCTGCCGCCCTTTTCCACCAGTTCCCTGGGCGGGTTGACCAGCGGATTGGCCATGATGAACACCGTCGGCTCCACGCCGAGCGGAAAGGCGTGGTCGCGCTTGGCCACGCCGCGCGTCACCTGGAAGTAGATCGCCTGGTCTTCCCAGGGCTGGTTCGCCACGAGATGCAGGATGATCTCGCGCCACTTCTCGCGCGAGTAGGGATTGCGGATCTGCACCGATGCCAGGCTGCGCTCCAGGCGCGCCAGGTGCTCGTCCATGCGAAAGGGGGCACGCGAATACACGGGGATCAGCTCGTAGACGCCGTCGCCGAAGATGAAGCCGCGGTCCAGCACCGGGACCATCGCCTGCTCGATCGGGAGGAACTTGCCGTTGAGGAAAACCATGCGGGCCTCGCTACTTGAACAACAATCGCAGTGTATCCCAGGCGCGGCCGAAGAATCCCGCCACTGCCACGTTCTCGATCGCCACGACCGGATACTCGCCAAGCGGTTTGCCCTCCAGCTGCACCCGGAGCACCCCGACGCGCTGGCCGCGCGCCACCGGCGCCACCACCGGCGGCTGGGTGAGCAGTTCCGCCTTGAGCTTGCCTGCCTGGCCCTTGGGCACCGTCACCACCAGGCCCCCGGCGAATCCGGCCTTTACCTCGGGAGCGGCACCCTTCCACACGGCCACCGTCTTCACTGCCTCGTCGGCGGCGAACAGGCGCACGCCGTCGAAGAACTGGTAGCCCCAGTTGAGCAGCTTCTGCGACTCCTGCGCGCGCGCGGAATCCGAGGCGGCGCCGAGCAGCACCGAAACCAGGCGCCGACCGCCGCGCCGGGACGAGGCGACCAGGCAATAGCCCGCCGCTTCGGTGTAGCCGGTTTTCATGCCGTCCACGCTCGGGTCGAGCCACAGCAGGCGATTGCGGTTGATCTGCGTGATGTTGTTGTAGCGATACTCCTTGTCCGCGTAATAGCGCGCGTAGCTCTCGGGAAAATCGCGGATCAGCGCGCCCGCGAGGAGGGACAGGTCGCGCGCCGTGCTGTAGTGGCCGCTGGCCGTCATACCGGTGGCATTCGCGAACTGCGTGTTCGCCATGCCCAGGCGCACCGCCTCGCGGTTCATCAGGCCGGCGAACTTTTCCTCCGACCCGGCCACCGCTTCGGCGAGCGCAACGCTCGCGTCGTTGCCCGACTGCACCACCATGCCGTGGATCAGTTCCTCCACCACCACCGGCACGCCTGGCTGGATGAACATGCGCGAGCCAGGCGCGCGCCAGGCGCGCTCGGACACCTCGACGCGGGTGGTGGCGGAGACCTGCCGGTCGCGCAGCGCGCCAAACACCACGTAGGCGGTCATCAGCTTGGTGAGCGAGGCCGGGGCGAAGCGCTCGCCGGCCTTTTCTTCGGCGAGCACCTGTCCGCTGGTAAGGTCGGCGAGCAGCCAGGACTTGGCGGCGAGTTGCGGCGCGGGTTGCGCCAGCGCAAGTGCGCAGGCAAAAGCCAGGGCAATCGGAACCAGGCGCTGCACGGCGACGCCTACCGCAGTGCGACCGGCGTGCCGCCAGGCACGATCTGCTCGATCTCGACCTGCGCGCTGCCTTGCGAGACGTAACCGAGCCTGTTGGCGGCGGCATAGGACAGGTCGATGGCGCGCCCGGCATGGAACGGACCACGGTCGTTGACGCGCACGACCACGCTGCGGCCGTTGGCGAGGTTCGTGACGCGCACGTAGCTCGGGATCGGCAGGATCGGATGCGCGGCGCTCATCTTGTACATGTCGTATTTCTCGCCGCTGGAGGTCGGGTTGCCGTGAAAGCGCTTGCCGTACCAGCTCGCCACCCCCCGCTGCTTGTAGACCCCGACGCGGGTGAGCGGGACATACTTCTTGCCCATCTGCTCATACGGGCGATTCGCGTACCGGTGCAGCGCTTCCGCCCGGGGCACGGCGTCGGCAATCGCAGCGAGCTTGGCGTTGTCCCCCGGGCCGTCGTCCTTGTAGTACCCACCGGGGCGCTTTTCGGGCTGGGAACTGCAACCCGCGACCAGCGCGAGGGCCAACGCGAGGCGCTTCATGCCTCGTAGACCACGTTCCCGGCAACGATGGTGGCGCGCACGCGCCCGGAGAGTTCCATGCCGAGGAACGGCGAGTTCTTGCCCTGGCTCTTCAAGGCCTGCGGCGTCACCCGCCAGGCCGCCTGCGGGTCGAAGATCGCGAGGTCGGCGGGCGCGCCGGGCTCGATGCGGCCCGAGGCCACGCCGAGCACGCGCGCCGGCTCGCTGGTAATGCGCGCGAGCGCCTGCGCGAGCGTGAGCTTGCGGTCCATGCCCCACTTGAGCGCGAGAGGCAGCAAAAGTTCCAATCCCGTGGCGCCGGGCTCGGCCTCGGCAAACGGCAGCAGTTTCTGGTCCTCGTCCACCGGCGTGTGGTCCGACACCGCGCAATCGATGGTGCCGTCAGCGAGACCCGCGGCGAGCGCCTCGCGGTCGCGCTGGCCGCGCAGCGGCGGATCGAGCCGGCAGCTCGAATCGAAGTAGCCCAGGTCCATGTCCGACAGGTGCACGTGGTGGATGCCGACATCGCAGGTGAGGGGCAGCCCCTCGTGCCGCGCGCGCCGCAGCATGGCGACGCCGGCGGCGCTGGAGATGCGGCAGATGTGCACGCGCGCACCGGTGGTGCGCACCAACTCGAAGATCTGACCCAGCGCGATGGTCTCGGCGAACACCGGGATCCCGGCCAGACCCAGGCGCGTTGCCACTTCCCCGTCGTGCGCCACGCCGCCCTTGGCAAGCCAGGGATCCTCGGCGCGCAGCCAGACCGGAAAACCGAAGGTCGCCGCGTATTGCAGCGCGCGCCACAACACCTGCGTGTCGGCCACCGCCACGTTGGCCTGCGAGAAAGCGACGCAGCCGGATTCGGCCAGCTCGGCCATCTCGGTGAGCTGCTTGCCCGCGAGTTTCACCGTGAGCGCGCCCACCGGGTAGACGCGGGCGCGCGCCAGCGCCTTGGCGCGGCGCCTGAGCATGTCCACCACCCCCCGCGCATCGAGCGGCGGGTCGGTGTCCGGCGGGCAGGCGAGGCTCGTGACGCCGCCCCCCACCCCGGCGTCCATAACGGATTCGAGCGTCGCCTTGTACTCGTAGCCCGGCTCGCGCAGCCGCGCGGAAAGGTCGATCAGGCCGGGAGCCACCACCAGGCCCTTGGCGTCGATGGTGCGATCCGGCGTGCCGGCCGCGCCGGCAATCCTGCCGTCGGCCAGGAACAGGTCGCCCACCGCGTCGCGCCCGCTCTTTGGATCGATCACCCGCCCGCCCCGGATCAGCAGCTTCATCAGCTGCCCGCGATCATGGACATGACGGCCATGCGCACCGAGATGCCGAAGGTGACCTGCGGCAGGATCACCGAGTGCGGCCCGTCGGCCACCGAGGAATCAATCTCCACGCCGCGGTTCATCGGCCCGGGGTGCATCACGATCGCATCGGGTTTGGCCAGCGCGAGCTTCTCGGCGGTGAGGCCGTAGTGCTTGTTGAACTCCTGCGCCGAGGGCAGCAGCGCGCCGGTCATGCGCTCGTTCTGCAGCCGCAGCATCACCACCACGTCGGCGCCGCGCAGGCCCTCGTGCATCGAGTGGAAAACGCGGACCCCGAGCGCAGCGGCGCCGGCCGGGATCAGCGTCTGCGGGCCGATGACGCGCACTTCCGGCGCCCCGAGCGTGGTGAGGCCGTGGATCAGCGACCTCGCGACGCGGGAGTGCAGCACGTCGCCCACGATCGCCACGGTGAGGCCGCTGAAGTCCTTCTTGTAGTGGCGGATGGTGTACAGGTCGAGCAGCCCCTGCGTCGGGTGCGCGTGCCGGCCGTCGCCGGCATTGATCACGTGCTCGTGCGGCTTCACGTGGCGCGCGACCAGGTGCGGCGCGCCAGAGGAACCGTGGCGCACGACGAAGATGTCGGCCTGCATCGCCGACAGGTTGGCCACCGTGTCGAGCAGCGACTCGCCCTTGAATGTCGAGCTGACGGCGACGTTCAGGTTGATGACGTCGGCCGACAGGCGCTTGGCGGCGATCTCGAAGGTGGTGCGCGTGCGCGTCGAGCCCTCGAAAAACAGGTTGAACACGCTTTTCCCCCGCAGCAGCGGCACCTTCTTGATGTCGCGCTCGGTGACGCCGACGAAGGAATCCGCCGTATCGAGGACCTTCAGCAGGATCTCGCGCGGCAGCCCTTCGATGGACAGCAGGTGCTGCAGCTCGCCGTTGGCGTTCAGTTGCGGGTTACGCGCCACGTTCGAGCTCCAGCGAAAGCTTGCCCTTGTCGTCGCGCCTCAGGCGCAGGCGCATGCCTGCGGGCACCTCCACCTGCGCGCCGGCGTGCTGCGCGCAGATCTGCAGCTGGCGCCCGTCGCGCTCGGCGAGCACCACCAGCGCGATCGACGCCGGGCGGCCGTAGTCGAACAGCTCGTTCATCGCCGCGCGCACGGTGCGCCCCGTATGCAGCACGTCGTCCACCAGCAGCAGGTCGCGCCCCTCCACTTCGAAGGGAACCTTGGAGCGCTTGGGGTCCTTGGCGAGGCCCTGCTTGGCGTAGTCGTCCCGGTAGAAGGAGATGTCGAGCAGGCCCACGGGCTCCTTGAGGCCGAGGGCGGCATGCAGCCGCTCGGCCACCCATGCACCGCCGGTATGGATGCCGATCATCGCCGTGGACGGCTTCACGTGCGGCTTGTGGTCGCGCGCGAGCTGCTCGCACAGTTGTTCCGCGTCAGGCAGCTTTTTCATTGAAGTACTGTTCGAGGATCAATTGCGCCGCGACCGAATCCACTGCCTTGCGCCTGGCGCCGCGCAGCAGGCTTTCGGCCGCCACCGAGGTGTAGCGCTCGTCCACGCGCGCCACCGGCAAGTGAAAGCGCCCCTCGAGCTGGCGCGCGAAGCGCTGCACACGCTTGGCCAGCGGATGTTCGCGATGCTCGGCCACCGGCAGGCCCACCACCAGCATGCCGGGGCGCCACTCCTTGACCAGCTTCTCGATGGCGGCGAATCCCGGGGCGGCGATGCCGGGCAGCGGATGCGCGCTGCGCAGCTCCGCTTCTCCTACTGCAACGCCAATGCGCTTTAAGCCGAAATCGAAGGCGAGGACGGTGCCGCCGGCCTCAGGCATGTCCCGCCGAATCCGCGAGGCGCGCGTAGTCGACACCCAGGAGTTCCATCGCCGCCGGCAGCCGCTCCTCCGAAGGCAGGTCGAAGATGATGGCGTCCTTCGCCTCCACCGTGAGCCAGGCGTTCTGCCCGAGCTCGTGCTCGAGCTGGCCCGCTGACCACCCGGCGTAGCCCAGGGTCACCAGGAGTTTCTGCGGCCCCTCGCCCCGCCCCACCGCTTCCAGGATGTCCTTGGACGTGGTCAGGCCGATGGTCTCGCCCACGCGCAGCGTGGACTGCCAGTTGCCCGCCGGTTCGTGCAGCACGAACCCCCGGTCGGTCTGCACCGGGCCGCCGAAATAGATCGGCGCGTCTGAAAGATCCTTGTGCTTCAGGGTGAGCGAGAGGCGCTCGAACAACGCCTGCAGGGTCATGTCGATCGGGCGATTGACCACCACGCCGAGCGCGCCCTGATCGTTGTGCTCGCAGACGTAGGTGAGGGTCTTGGAAAAGTACGGATCTGCCATGTTGGGCATGGCGATCAGGAAGTGGTGCGTCAGGTTGATCGAGGACACGCGCAGGGGCTATTTTAACCCAAGGCCCCGCGGCGCGCCGGGGGCGGCGCATCAGTAACGCAGCTTCTCCAGCGCCTCCTGCAGCTCGCGCAGCAGCTCGGCCACCTCCTCCACCGAGCCCGCGGCGCGCGTTGCCGCCTGAGCCGCCTGCTCCGCGCCGGACAGCACTTCGCGCACCCCCCCGGCCACCGTGCTCGCCACCCCCGCCTGCGACTGCGTGGCCTTGGAGACTTCCTCGATCTTCTCCGCGAGCTTGCGCAGCAGCTCGCCCAGCTCGGCCAGCGTCTGGCCCGAAGCGCTGCCGCTCAGCGCCTCGGCCTGCGCGGCGATCTGGTTGAGCACGCTGGCGGTCTTGCCCATCTCGGGCGAGGCACCGCGCACCCGGTCGATCTGCGCCGCGGCTACGCGGATGCGCGCGCCCAGGTCGCGCATCACCGAGAGCGCCGCCTGCACCGCCTGGTGGCCCTGCAGCGCCGCGGCGCGCGCCGCGCGGGAGAGCTCGGCGGACTGGTTGGCGCGGGTGGATAGCTCGTTCACCATGCGCGCCATCCCGAGCGCCTTGGCGCTCGCGCCCTTGATGCGCTCCGACTGGCGCTGTGCGGACTGGAACAGGACGTCGGCGGTGGACTGCGCGCCGCCGGCGGCGCCGCCGACGCGCTCGGCAGCCTGCGCCACGCGCGCCACGAGCTGGCGCAGCGCCTCCAGCGCGTCGTTGAGCGTAGCCGCCACCGACGAGGTGATCTCGCTGTTCACCGTCACCCGCGCGGTGAGGTCGCCGCCGGCCAGCCCCTCGAGCTCGCGGCGCAGGTGCTCCACCGCCTCGAGGTCGCGCTCGTGGTAGCGGCGCATGACCGTGTGGCGGCGCGCGATGCCTTCGCGCTGGCGCCACTCGTCGTGCACGGTGAACAGTGCAAGCAGCAGCAGCGCGCCGAGCAGCGCCAGCGCGATCACCGCCAGGCCGGCCTCGTAGGCGCGCGGCGCGGGCGCGGCGCGGTAGGCCGCGACCACGCGGTCCACCGATTCCAGCAGGCGTTCGGAATCGGCGTGGATCGCCGACGCTGCCTCCTTCGCCGCACCGAGGCGCGCGCGCGTGCCCAGTACCGCCACCACGGCGTCCTCGTACTGCGCAAAGCTCTCGCCCAGCGCGCCGAGCGCGCCGCCCTGCTCGCCGTCCTTGGCGCCATCGCGCAATCGCGCGAGCGTGCCGCGAAACTCGTTCACGTCCTTGCCCAGCAGGAACTCCACCTCCGGGTCCACCGCGTCGGCGGCGAGCAGCTGCTGCGCGCCGCGTGCCATGCGCTGCGTGAGCATCACCAGGCGGCTGGCCGCGGCGATCTCCGCGGCGGGCGCGCCGCGCGCGAGCTTTAGGTTCTGCACGCGCTCCGCGCGCTCGAGGAGATGCGGATTGCCGCGCTCCATGCCGGCGGCCGCGACCGCGAGTGCGGTGAGCATGCGCTGGTCGCGCAGCAGCGTGGTGGCGTTTTTCTCCGTGCGCTCCCATTCCGCGGCGAGCGCGCCCACCGCGCTGCTCGCGCGGCCGTCCTTGGCGAGCCGCGCGAGCGCGGAGGCGAAACCGTCGCGGCTTGCCTGCACCTGCGGGAAGGCGTCCGGGTCGCCGCGCAGGCTGCGCAGCGCGGCTTTCGCGAGGCGCTGCGACAAGGTGCGCATCTCCGCCGCCGCCGCGAGGTGGCTTTCACCGAAATGTGCGTTGCGATACTCGGCCCAGGCAAACCACAGCGCCGCGACGAACAGCGCGGCGACCGCGGCGGCGAGCACCGCGAGTTGCCGGCGCAGCGGGATCACCGCCACGCCACGCCACGCGGCGCCGAGCGCCTTCAGGTCCAAGCGCGCCGGTGCGCGCTCAGATCTCGACCATCTCGAAATCTTCCTTGCGCGCGCCGCATTCCGGGCAGGTCCAGTTGATGGGCACGTCTTCCCAGCGCGTGCCCGGCACGATTCCCTCGTCCGGCGCCCCAGCGGCCTCGTCGTAGAGGAAGCCGCAGATCAAACACATCCAGGTCTTGTACTGCACTTGGTTCTCGGTCATCAGGCGGCAGAGGAGGCTGGGTTAAAATCGTGCGGCATCTTAGCTCATTCCGCGGCGCGGCCGCGCCGCGCCCCCATGCCTTTCGCTCCTCCGCTGGTGCTCAGCTTCGCCGCCGCCGATCCGACGGGGGGCGCGGGGGCGCAGGCCGACGTGCTCACGCTCGCCGCGCTCGGATGCCACCCGCTGTCGGTACTCACGGCGGTGACGGTACAGGACCTGCACGGCGTGCATCGCATGCAGGTGCTTGACGCGCATCTGCTCACCGAGCAGGCGCATCACCTGCTCGACGGACTGCGCGTCGCGGCGATCAAGATCGGCGTCGTCGCCAGCGCTGCCAATGCGCGCGCAATCGCTGCGCTGCTCGCCGCGCACCCCGCGATTCCCGTGGTGCTCGACCCCGTGCTTGCCTCGGGTCGCGGCGATCCGCTTGCCGACGCAGCGGTTCCCGACGCATTGCGGGAGCACCTGCTGCCGCTCACCACCGTGCTGACGCCCAATACGCTGGAGGCGCGTGCACTCGGCGGCGTCGCAGGCTGCCTCACGCGCGGCTGCAGGTACGTGCTCCTCACCGGCACGCACGCCGATACGCCCGATGTCCTCAACACGCTGCACGACGCCAACGGCATGGTGCGCGAGGATCGGTGGCGGCGCCTGCCCGGCAGCTACCATGGCTCGGGCTGCACCCTGGCCTCGGCGATCGCGGCTCGGCTCGCATACGGCGACGCGGTGCCCGAGGCCGTGCGCGCGGCGCAGGATTTCACCTGGCGATCACTCGAGCGCGGCTTCAGACCCGGCACCGGGCAGCACCTGCCCTGGCGATGAAGCTGCGCGGGCTCTACGCCATCACGCCGGAGGACATCGCGCGCGTCGCACCCGCGGTCGGTTCCGGCGCCCTGTGCGCGCTCCAGTACCGCAGCAAATCCATGGACACGAGGCGACGGCGAGCCGAAGCACATGCACTCGCGCAGCTCTGCCGACGGCACGGCGTGCCGCTGATCATCAACGACGATGT
Source organism: Betaproteobacteria bacterium (assembly GCA_031391655.1). Lineage (GTDB taxonomy): Bacteria > Pseudomonadota > Gammaproteobacteria > Burkholderiales > SG8-39 > JAABQT01. Next base: position 12,906 of record JANMUO010000273.1, on the reverse strand, counting down.
CGCGCTCGCGCTCGCTGTCGGCGCCGACGGGGTGCACCTCGGGCGAGAGGACGGCGACCTGGCGGCGGCCAGAGCGAAGCTGCCGGGCAGGATTCTGGGCGTTTCCTGCTACGACTCGCTCGAAACGGCGCGTGCCGCCGTCGCAGCGGGCGCCGACTACGTGGCCTTCGGCTCGGTGTTCGCATCGCCGACCAAGCCCGGCGCGGTGCGCGCGCCGCTCGCCCTGTTCTCGCACGACCTCGGCGTGCCCAAGGTGGCCATCGGCGGCATCACCGTGGAAAACGCCCCGCAGCTCGCCGCCGCGGGCGCGGATGCGGTCGCGGTGATCTCCGATCTGTTCGATGCGCGCGATGTCGCCGCGCGCGCGCGAGAGTACGCTAAGGTGTTCGCCCATGGCATCGCGTAACGACGAGCTTTTCCAGCGCGCGCAGTTGCGCATCCCCGCCGGCGTGAACTCCCCGGTGCGGGCTTTTCGCGCGGTCGGGGGCACTCCGCCGTTCTTCGAACGCGCCTCCGGCGCGCACCTGTGGGACGCCGACGGCAAGCGCTACATCGATTACCTCGGTTCCTGGGGGCCGATGGTCGTCGGGCACACGCATCCGGCCGTGGTCGAGGCAGTACAGTCGGCCGCCTCGCGCGCGCTGTCCTTCGGGGCGCCTACGGAGGCGGAAGTGGAGATGGCGGAGATGCTTTGCCGCCTGGTACCTTCGATGGAAATGGTGCGGCTCGTGTCCTCGGGCACCGAGGCGACCATGACCGCGATCCGCCTCGCACGCGGCCACACGAGCAGGGATCTCATCGTAAAGTTCGAAGGCTGCTACCACGGCCATGCCGATGCGCTGCTGGTGAAAGCGGGTTCGGGCGCACTCACCTTCGGCAATCCGAGTTCGGCGGGCGTGCCGGCCGCAACCGCCGCGCAGACCCTGGTGCTGGACTACAACGATACCGCAGGCGTGCAGGCGTTGTTCGACAAGCGCGGCAAGGAAATCGCCGGCGTGATCGTCGAGCCGGTGGCCGGCAACATGAACCTGGTGCTGCCGGCGCCGGGATTTCTCGAAACGCTGCGTGAGCAATGCACGCGCCATGGCGCCGTCTTGGTCCTGGACGAGGTGATGACCGGTTTCCGCGTCGCGCTCGGCGGCGCGCAGGCGCGCTACGGCATCCGCCCGGATCTGACCACGCTGGGCAAGGTGATCGGCGGCGGCATGCCGCTGGCGGCGGTCGGCGGCAGGCGCGAGATCCTGCAGAAGATCGCGCCGCTCGGGCCCGTGTACCAGGCGGGCACGCTGTCCGGGAATCCCGTGGCGGTCGCTGCGGGCCTCGCCACGCTCAGGCTCGTCGATACGCCAGGCTTCCAGGAACGGATCGAGTCGACGGCACGCGCGCTGGTCGAGGGACTTGCCGGGGAGGCGAAGAACGCCGGCGTCACCTTCTCGTCGCAATCCATCGGCAGCATGTTCGGGGTGTATTTCCGCGCAACGCCGCCGCGCTCCTTCGCCGAGGTGATGCAATGCGACCGCGAGCGCTTCAACCGTTTCTTCCACGCCATGCTCGAGCGCGGCGTGTACCTCGCGCCCTCCGCCTACGAGGCGGGATTCGTTTCCGCCGCGCACGGCGCGCGCGAGATCGAAGAGACGATTGCAGCGGCGCGCGACGCATTTGGCAAATTTTGACGAATATCCGGCACGAACCTTGCGAGCATCAGGTTGTCAGATAGTCATATGCAAATCGTCACTCGTGAGTTGACCCGCCTCGAGCGCCCCAAGCTGGTGCTCCACCTGCTCGCGCTCGACGCCGAGGACCGGCGGCTGCGTTTCGGGCTGCCGATCGGCGACGATTCGATCGCCGACTATGTCGCGCGCATCGATTTCGAGCGCGATGCGGTGTTCGGCGTGTTCGACGACGAGCTCCAGCTCGCGGGCGCCGCGCACCTCGCGCGCGCCGAGGACCATGCCGAACACGGCGTCTCGGTGCTGCCGGCGCCCCGCGGCCGCGGCATCGGCGGCACGCTGCTGGAGCGTGCGCATGCGCACGCCCGCAACTGGGGCATCGGAATCCTCTTCATGCACTGCCTGTCGGAGAACGCGGCGATGATGCACCTCGCCCGCAAGCGCGGCATGCGCATCGTCGCCGCGAGCGGCGAGGCCGACGCGCACCTCGAGCTCTCGCCCGCGAGCCCGTCGAGCATCACCGGGGCGCTGCTCGCCGAGCGCGCGGGGTTGTTCGACTACGCGCTGAAATCGCAGACGGTCAACGCGCGCCGCCTGCTCGACGCCTTCGCCGCGCCGAAGGCGCCCGCCTCAGGCCGCGGTTCTTAGCTCCTCGGGCGGCGCCGCCACCGTGCGGTTGCGGCCCAGGTCCTTGGCGCGATAGAGCGCCGCGTCGGCGCGCCGCACCACCAGTTCCGCGTCCTCGCGTCCTTCGCTGGAAGTTAACCCGGCGGAGAACGTCTGCCCGGCCGGCAGCATGCCCTGCAGCCGGTCGAAAAGACGCATCGCGTTCTCCAGGTCGCAGCCGTGCAGCAGCACGGCGAACTCCTCGCCGCCGTAGCGGGCGATCAGGTCGTCGTTGCGCAGCCGCGCGGCAAAGGCCTGCGCGGTCGTGCGCAGCAGCGCGTCGCCGCGCTGGTGCCCGTGCGTGTCGTTGAAGCGCTTGAAATGGTCCAGGTCGATCAGGCCGACGCTGCACGCCTTGCCGCCGCGGCGCGCGCGCTCCAGGCCGCGCGCGAGCTCCTCGTCCCATACGCGCCGGTTGGCAACGCCGGTGAGCCCGTCGACCCGCGCGAGCTCGGCGAGCTGCCGCACCAGGTCGGCGCGCCGCGCCATCGACTCGGAAAGCGTGCGCGCGAGTATCAGCGCGAGCAGTAGCGAAGTGCCGCCGAAAGCGATGAGCAGGATCCGCGCGCGCTGCGCAGCCACATTCGCGTCCTCCGCGGCGTCCATGGCGCGCCCGGCGACCGAGCGCTCCAGCGAGCGGATCTGCCCGGTGGCCAACTCGGCGAGCGGCCGTGCGTTATCGAGCAGCGCGTTGGTGGCCGCGAGTTTCTCGGTGCGCGTGCCGCCGCGCAATCTCGCCGCGCCCTCGTCGGCGAGTTTCACGAAGCGCTCGATCGCGGCTTGCGCGTTATCCAGCAGCTGCCGCTCACCGTCGTCGAGCTGCGCCTGCCGCGTGCGCGCGAGGGCCGTGCGCAGCGCGTCGAGCGTCTCGCGGTACGCGAGGATGCGGGGATTGGATTCGTTCAGCGGCTGGCCGCGCAGCGCATCCAGGGCCAGCTCGGCCTGCAAGGAACCTGCCATGGCGGTCAACGTGCGCGCTTCGACCACGTCCTGCACCAGCTGCGCGGCCTGCTCCAGGGCGGCGCGACCGCGCTCCTCGGCATTCAGGCCCAGCCAGGACGACACCAGTGCGGCGAACACCAGAACCATCACCGCCAGCACGGATGCCGCCATGCCCCAGCCGAACCGTTGCCCCTGCGCCATGACGAATCAGTCTATCAGGGGATCTGCGCCGACCCCATCCGCGCGCGGATCGTGACCATGCGGCTCTCGATGTAAGGCGTGCGCCGTCCCCGCTCGTAGCGCCGGGGACTTGGCAGGATGGCCGCCAGCCAGGCCGCCTGCTCGGCGTCGAGCGCTTGGGCCGGAGCGCCGAAGTGGTGCCGGGCGGCGGCCTGCGCGCCGAACACGCCGTCGCCCCACTCGGCGAAATTCAGGTACAGCTCGAGGATGCGCCGCTTTTCCATGGCGTGCTCCAGCATCGCGGTGATCACCGCTTCCTCGCCCTTGCGCATCCAGCTGCGCCGGCCCGACAGGAACAGGTTCTTCGCCAGCTGCTGGCTGATGGTTGATGCGCCGGACACCACCTTGCCCTTCCTTTCGTTCTTTTCCATCGCCTTCTGGATCGCCTCCCAGTCGAAACCCTCGTGGTCGATGAACTTCGCATCCTCCGCGGCGATCACGGCACGTTTGAGCTGGTCCGAAATGCGCGCATAGGGCACCCATTCGTGGCGCAGCTCCGCGTTCGGGTTCTTCTCGCGCATCTGCTCCAGCCGGCGCTCCATGAACGCGGTGGCCGCGGGAGCCGCGCGCGCCCAGTAAAGGATGTGGGCATAAAACCAGGCCTGCACCAGAAGCACGCCCGCCACCAGCGCCGCGAGCACCCAGCCGGCCGCCTTGAGCGCCTTCACTGCGAGCGCAGCGCGTCGAGCACCACGCCGGTTTGCGGACGGATGCCGCGCCACACGAGAAACGACTCGGCGGCCTGCTCGACCAGCATGCCCAGGCCGTCGCGCGTCCCCGCGCCCGCGGCGCGCGCCATGGCGAGGAATGCAGTGTCGCGCCCGTAGACCATCTCGTAGGCGAAGGCGCCGGGCCGGAACAGCCCGCGCGGCAGCGGCGGCAGGTCGCCGCGCAGCCCGGCGGAAGTTGCATTGACCACCAGGTCGAAGGACTGGCCGGCGAGCGCTGCGTAGTCGCACGCGCTCGCGCCGCGCACTCGCGCCGCGAGGGCCTGCGCGCGCAGCAGCGTGCGGTTGGCCACCACGATCTGCGCCGCGCCCGCCTCCGCCAGCGGCGCGAGCACGCCTTGCGCCGCCCCGCCCGCCCCCATCAGCAGGATGCGCGCGCCGGCGAGCCGGCAACCGAGATTGGCGCCCAGGTCCCGCACCAGGCCGACGCCGTCGGTGTTGTCGCCCCATGGCCTGCCGCGGTCCAGCACCAGCGTGTTCACGGCCTGCGCGGCGGCGGCGCGCGCGCTGGTGCCGGCGCACAAGCGAAAGGCCTCGGCCTTGAAAGGCAGCGTGACGTTCAGGCCCTTGCCGCCCTGCGCGCGGAATGCTTCGACCGCGCGCACGAAGCCGTCCAGCGGCGCTTCGACCCGACCGTATTCGATGTCCTCGCCGGTGGCGCGCGCGAACTGCGCGTGGATCCAGGGCGACTTCGAGTGGGCGACCGGATTGCCGATTACCGCGTAGCGGTCCGGCACTTCACTCGGTCCAGAGCTTGTCGCCGCGGCCGAAGAACCAGGTGCGCGTGATCACCAGCTGGTCGGTGTCGCGGCGGATGTCGGGCGGGAACACCGCGTAGGGCGATGCCATGCGCACGATCCTGAACGCAGCGTCGTCGAGCACCTTCAAACCCGAGGAGCGGTCCAACTCGATGGATTCGACGTTGCCGTCCGCGCGCAGCGTCACGGTCATGCGCAGGTTGCCGTAGTACTTGCCGCGCGCCGCCGCCGGGTAGTTGACCGTGCCCACGCGTTCCACCTTCTGGCGCCAGTTCTCCTCGTACTGCGCAAAGCGGTACTCGGTGGCGCTGGCGCCGATGAACTTCTTGCGCGGGCGCTTCTGGTAGGCCTCATGGTTGCGGTCGATTTCCGCCTGCAACCGCAGCGCCATCAAGGAGAGGTCCGCGAGGTCGCGTCCTGAGAGCTGCGGCGCCGGCGATTCGGCGGGCGCGCGCCGCTCGGTGTCCACCGCCACGCTGGCGGGGGCGCGGCGCGTCTGCGCGAGCAGCTTCCTCTGTTGCGCCTCGAGTTCCTGCACGCGGCGCTGCGACTGTGCGAGGTCGCGCCCCGGCGCGCGCGGGTCGATGACCGGCAGCGGGGTCCTCGCGCGGCGGTCCTGCTCGGTCTCCCCGCCACCCTCCAGATTGTTCTGCGCCAGGGCGTCCGTCCGGCCCGGCTTCTGGCGCGACTTGGCGTTGACCAGGATCACGTCAAGCTGCTGGTTGGCGCTCTTCCAGCGCAGTTCGCCGGGAAACCTGAAATGCAGAGAGAGCAGGATGGCGTGCAGCAGGAGCGAAGCCGCCACCGACGCGTAGAGCACGCGGGACCGGCGGTCGAGCCCGGCCCAGTATTCGGCCGCGCCCGGCATGCGTGTCACAAGCGCTCCCTGCAATGGCACCTCGAGGCGATAAATCGCTGCCATTCTAGGGCTTTAGGCTTCCCCTTGCTCGGGCGACCCCGGAGCCAGGGTCTCGCGATACATGCACGCGACGGTGCGTTCGATCAGGTCCACCTCGCCGATCGCGATGCGCACGCGCGTGCCCGGATCGAGCACCGGCAGCGACGGGACGCGGGCTCCCAGCGGCAAGCCCTCGAAACGCACCAGGTTGTCTCGCTGCACCACCGCCCGCGCTTCGACCACGCCCTCCTGCAGCAGCCAGCGCAGGCACCAATAGTTCTCCATGGCGCGCTGGTGCTCGTCGTAGCGGGCGTAGGTGACCTCGAAGGTGCGCAATGCCGTGAGCAGCGCCTCGGAAGTGCGCGCAAAGGGCGGTTTGCGGCCGGCAAGCGTCGCGGCGAGCTGCCACTGGTTCACGAGGTCGACATAGCGGCGCAGGGGAGAACTCGACCAGGCGTAGCAGGCAACGCCCAGCCCCTCGTGCGCCTCCGGGTGCACGCTCATGCGCACCTTGCCGGCCGATTGCACGCGGTACAGCGCCGCCACGTCGCGCTCGGCGAGCAGCTCGCCCCAGGCGGTGTTGGCGAGGATCATCAGCTCGGCCACCAGCTTGTCGAGCGGCGCGCCGCGCCGGCGCGACTCGATGCGCACCCTGCCCTGCTCCACGCGAAACGTATAGTCGACTGCGGCCTGGTTGACACTCGGCTTGCCGCGGCGGGCCTCCAGCGCTTCGGCGACGCGCCACAGCGTGCGCAGCTCCTCCTCATACGGCAGGCCGAGGCTCGCGCCCGTTTCGAACGCCGCGTTCAGAGGGTCGATATCGCCGTGGCGCAGGTTGGCCGCGATGCGCACGCGCTCGATCTTCGAGTGGCGCCCGCGCACCGCCAGGTCGCCGGCCGAGATGTTCACGTACAGCGACAGTACTGCGCGCTCCTTGCCCGCGTCCAGCGAGCAGGCGGCGATGGCCTCCTCCGGCAGCATGGTGAACTTCTGCCCCGGCATGTAGGCTGTCGACAGGCGCTCGCGCGCAATGGCATCGAGGGCGCCGCCCGGCGCGAAGGCAAGTCCCGGCGCGGCAATGTGGATGCCGACGCGCCACTCCTCCGCCGACACGCGCTGCAGCGAGAACGCGTCGTCGATCTCGGTCGTGTCGGCATCATCCAGGCTGAAGGCCTCCACCCCCGCCAGCGGCAAGTCCCCGGGCGGCATGGCCGACTCGTGCGGCGGGAAGGCGGTGCCGCGCGGGAAGAATTCGAACAGGAAGCGGTTGAGGTGGTAGGCCTGCGTGTCGGCGAGCCTGCCGCAGCGCTCTAACAGGCGCGCGCCCGACAGCCCGGCCTGCGCGCAGGCCTGCTCGAAGGCCTTGGTCTCCGGCTTGTTCCGGTCCGGGGCATACAGCAACTCGTCTTGCAGCCGCGCGATTTCCGGCGGGCATTCGAAACGCGAGAGGCGCGCAGCCCAGTCCGCGATCTGCGCCAGGGCGCGCTGCTTTTTCTCGACCGAAACGAGCGCGAGCTTGAGGATCTCGGCAGAGGCCGCCTGGTAGCGGCCGCGGCCGCGGCGGTGGAAGTGCATCGGGGCCGACTGCAGCTTGAGCAGCACCCCGGCCGCCTCGGCCGGGCTCGCCTCGCGCCCGACGTACTCCTTGGCGAGTTCCTGGAAGCCGAACTCCCCAGCGGGGCAGCACTGCCACAGGAACTCCGTCTCGAGGCCCGCCGCGTAGGCCTGGGCGTTGGCGAGCAGCTCGGCGGCGCCCGGCCGCTCGAAGCTCAACAGCACATTGGCCGCCTTGATCTTGGAACGCCGGCCGTGCGGCGCCTCGACCTGGAACGACGCTGGCGCTTGCCCAAGCACGGTCCCGACCTTGAACTCGCCCTCTTCCTCGTAGAGCAAGTGCATCTCAGAGCCCAGCGAACTCGAGGATGCGCGGCAGGTGCTGCGGGAAAGACTGCAGCGAGTGGTCGCCGCCCTCGACCACCAGCTGGGTCGCCCCTGCATAGCGCTCCACCGCCCGGCGGTAATCCAGCACTTCGTCGCCGGTCTCGACGATCAGCAGGTAGCGAGAGGGCGTCACGCGCGGCGCCCACAGCCTTTGCCATTGGCCAAGGTGCGCCTCGGTCAGCTGGTAAGGCAGGCCGGTGTGCAGGTTCTTCTGCTCGCCGAGGTAGGCGCGCAGGCCGACATGCGGATTGATCGCCGGATTGAGCAGCACCGCCCTCGCCCCATGCTTCTCCGCGAGCCAGGTGGCGTAGTAGCCGCCGAGCGAAGAACCGACGAGGCAAATCGGTGCGCCGGCATGGCGCGCCATCAGCGCCTCGATCGCCGCGATCGCTTCGCCCGCCAAGGTCGGCAGCGCCGGGCAGGCATATTGGGCCGCAAGCCCCCTACCCCCCAGGTAGCGCTCCAGCACCTGCGCCTTATGCGACTGCGGCGAGGAATTGAAGCCGTGCAGGTAGGCGATCATCGGCCGAGCGCCGCCAGCAGCTTGTCGTGGATGCCGCCAAAGGCCCCGTTGGACATCACCAGAACGTGGTCTCCCGGGCGCGCTTCTGCAGCGACGGCGGCAACCAGCGGCTCGAGCTTTTCGTAGCAACGCGCCTTGTCCCCCAGCGGCCGCAACGCCGCAGCGGGATCCCAGCCGAGGCCACCGCCATAGACGAACACGCGATCGGCGCCGGCGAGGCTCGCCGCCAGCTGATCCTTCATGACCCCCTGCTTCATGGTGTTGGACCGCGGCTCGAGCACGGCGAGAATGCGCCCGCCGGCCGCCAGCGCACGCAACCCTTCGAGCGTGACGCGGATCGCCGTCGGGTGGTGGGCGAAGTCGTCATGAACGGCGACGCCCCGGACTTCGCCCCGCTTCTCCATGCGGCGCCGCACGCCCTTGAACTGCCCGAGCGCGCTGATCGCCTCGGCCGGGTCCACCCCGGCATGGCGCGCAGCACCGATCGCCGCCAGGGCGTTCATCCGGTTGTATTCGCCTGGCTGCGTCCAGCGCACCCGGCCCAGCGACCTTCCCTCCAGCCGTACATCGAACCCGTCGTCGGCCGGAACGGACTGCCAGCCGTTCTCAATCCCGAATCGCTCTACTGGGGTCCAGCATCCTTTGGTGAGTACTCGCTCCAAGGCATCGTCCCGTCCATTCATAAGGATCTTTCCTTGATGGGGGATGATCCTGACGAAATGGTGAAATTGACGCTCTATCGCAGCAAGATCGACGAAGATGTCAGCATGATCGAACTCAAGATTATTGAGAATCGCGGTCCTGGCAGGATAGTGGACAAACTTGGAGCGCTTGTCGAAAAAGGCGGTGTCGTACTCGTCGGCTTCGATGACGAACGCCCGACCCTGCCCGAGTCGCGCGGACACGCCAAAGTTGGAAGGCATCCCGCCAATCAGGAATCCGGGGCGGCGGCCGGCGTGTTCGAGGATCCAGGCGAGCATCGAGGCGGTGCTGGTCTTGCCATGGGTCCCCGCCACTGCAAGCACATGGCGTCCCCGGAGCGCCTGCTCGGAAAGCCACTGGGGTCCTGAGACGTAGCGGTCCCCCCGGTCGAGGATCGCCTCCATCAACGGGTTGCCGCGCGTGACCACGTTGCCGACCACCCAGAGGTCCGGGCGCAGGGAAAGCTGCTCGGCGCCGTAGCCTTCCACCAGGTCGATGCCGAGTGCTGCCAGCTGCTCGCTCATTGGCGGGTAGACGTTGGCGTCGCACCCGGTCACTCGGAAGCCCGCTTCGCGCGCGATGGCGGCCAGCCCGCCCATGAAGGTGCCGCAAATTCCTAGGACGTGCAGGTGGGCGGCCATGGCGAAAGGGCGGCGATTTTACGCGATGGCCCCGCGGGCCGGTGCGCTATGATGCGCCCGCCATGAGCCGCCGAGCTTCGCGGCACGAAGGGATGCGCACCAGGATCGCCGCGGCAGCGGCGCGCCTGATGGCCGAGGACGGCATCGACAGTTTCGCCCTTGCCAAGCGCAAGGCGGCCCGCCAGCTGGGCGCCGCCGACACCGAATCGCTTCCCACCAACGACGAAATCGAAGCCGAACTGCGCGACTACCTCGCGCTCTACCAGGCCGAGGAGCACCCCGAGCGCATCGCGGAACTCAGGCGGGTGGCGCTCGATGCGATGCGCGCGCTGGAGCGTTTCAGCCCCTACCTGACCGGCCCGGTGCTCAAGGGCATCGCCGGTCCGTATGCCGAGATCGAGTTGCAGCTCTACCCGGACAGCGCCAAGGACGTCGAGTTGTTCCTGCTCGAGCGCAATATCGCCTTCGAGACTTCCGAGGGCCGGCGCTTCTCCGGCGATCGTGCCCGCAGCATGAGCGTATTCAAGCTGGACTGGCTTGGGGCGCCACTGCGCCTGTCGGTCTTCGATCCCCGCGACGAACGCGTTGCACTCAAGACCTCACAAATGGGCCGGGTGATGGACCGCGCAGGCATCACAGAGGTCGGCAAACTTCTTGTTAAAGAAGATTAAAAGCTACGAACTCCTTCGAAAATGTCGCCTGCGGTCTTGTTCGTGAACCGTCCGCTCAATACAGGGAATCGGACAGGCAGACAAGGGTATGAGCAAAGCTTGTCCGCCCCACTGACCGACCCTGTAATTTCGGCTATATTGCTGTCTTCTTCGGTGAAAAATGGCTAAATCCACAACATCGGCGGGGCCACGCATCCTGTTGCTGAACGGGCCGAACCTGAATCTCCTCGGCACCCGTGAACCGCACCTGTACGGTCGCGACACGCTCGTTGCGATCGAGAAACGCCTGACGGCCACAGCCAAGGCCTCCGGCGTCCGGCTCGAGTGCCTGCAGACCAACCATGAAGGGGTGGCGGTCGACCGCGTGCAGCAAGCCAAGCGCGACGGGGTCGGGTTCATCGTCCTCAACCCGGCGGCGTTCACCTATTCGAGCATCGCCCTGCGCGATGCGCTGACCGCGGTGCAGATTCCGTTCGTCGAGGTGCACCTGTCGAACATCCATGCGCGCGAGCCCTGGCGGGCGCACTCGCATTTCACCGCCGTGGCGGTCGGCTCGGTCCTCGGGCTGGGCAGCCGCGGCTATGACCTGGCGCTCGAGTTCGCCATCGGGCGCCTGAAGTCCAAAGGGAGCGGCGGGGCCTAGCCCCGATTACCGCGCGGCGGACCGTTCCGGGCCGCTGGGGGAGGAAAAGCGAATGGATCTGCGCAAGCTGAAGAAGCTGATCGACCTCGTGCAGGAGTCCGGCATTGCCGAGCTCGAGATCACCGAGGGCGAAGAAAAGGTCAAGATCGTGAAAGGCGGGGAGGCGACGGTGACGCCGATCGCGTCGAGCGCGCCGGCGCGCGCGCCGGCCGTACCGGCTGCGGGGTCGGCGCCCCAGCCCGCGCCGGCAGCCGCGCTCGCCGCCGAACCGCCCGCCCAGTCCGGCCACGTGCTCAAGGCCCCCATGGTGGGCACGTTCTACCGGTCGCCCTCGCCGGACGCCAAGGCCTTCTTCGAGGTTGGCCAGAACGTCAAGGCGGGCGAGACCGTCTGCATCATCGAGGCAATGAAGCTGATGAACGAGATCGAGGCCGACGCCACGGGCATGATCAAGGCGATCCTGGTGGAGAGTGGCCAGCCGGTGGAGTACGGCCAGCCGCTGTTCATCATCGAGTAGCGCCGGCCGGTGTTCGAGAAGATCCACATCGCCAACCGCGGGGAGATCGCGCTGCGCATCCAGCGCGCCTGCCGCGAGATGGGCATCCGCACGGTGGTCGTGCATTCCACGGTCGATGCCGAGGCGAAGTACGTCAAGCTCGCCGACGAGTCGGTATGCATCGGGCCGGCGCCGGCGCGCGACAGCTACCTCAACATGGCGGCGATCATCAGCGCCGCCGAGGTCACAGACGCCGAGGCGATCCATCCGGGTTACGGCTTCCTGTCGGAAAACGCCGATTTCGCCGAGCGGGTCGAGCGCTCGGGCTTCGTGTTCATCGGCCCGCGGCCCGAGAACATCCGCACCATGGGCGACAAGGTCAGCGCCAAGCAGGCGATGCTGAAAGCCGGCGTGCCCTGCGTGCCCGGCTCGGAAGGCGCGCTGCCGGAAGACGCCAAGGAGGTGGTGCGCATCGCGCGCAAGGTCGGCTACCCGGTGATCATCAAGGCCTCCGGCGGGGGCGGCGGGCGCGGCATGCGGGTGGTGCACACCGAAGCGGCGCTGCTCAACGCGGTCAACATGACGCGCGGGGAGGCGCAGGCGGCGTTCGGCAACGCTACGGTGTACTTGGAGAAGTTCCTGGAGAACCCGCGCCACATCGAGATCCAGGTGCTCGCCGACAGCCACAAGAACGCCATTTACCTGGGCGAGCGCGACTGCTCCATGCAGCGCCGCCACCAGAAGATCCTGGAGGAGGCGCCGGCGCCCGAGCTGACCGAGAAGCAGCGCGAGAAGATCGGCGAGCGTTGCGCCGATGCCTGCCGCAAGATCGGCTACCGCGGCGCAGGCACTTTCGAGTTCCTGTACGAGGAGGCCGAGTTCTACTTCATCGAGATGAACACGCGCATCCAGGTCGAGCATCCGGTGACCGAGATGATCACCGGGGTGGACCTGGTGCAGGAGCAGATCCGCATCGCGGCGGGCGAGAAACTGCGCTTCCGGCAAAAGGACATCGTGGTCCGCGGCCATGCCATCGAGTGCCGTATCAACGCCGAGGACCCGTACCGCTTCACGCCCTCGCCGGGCCGCATCACTTCCTACCACCCGCCGGGCGGACCCGGCATCCGCGTCGACACGCATATCTATGCCGGCTACACGGTGCCGCACAACTACGACTCGATGGTCGGCAAGCTGATCGCTTACGGCGCAACGCGCGACCAGGCGATCCGCCGTATGCGCATTGCGCTCTCGGAAATGGTGCTCGAGGGCATCACCACCAACATCCCGCTGCACCGAGAGCTGCTGCACGACAGCCGCTTCCTGCGCGGCGGCACCTCGATCCACTACCTCGAGCAGAAGCTGGCGCAGGAGAGCAAGCAGAAGGTCA
>JANMUO010000185.1:0-4286 GCA_031391655.1 Betaproteobacteria bacterium | reverse complement strand
GGGTGCAGATGCGCGCCGAGCTGCAGGCGCTGCACAAGCGCCTGAACACCACGAGCCTGTTCGTCACGCACGACCAGGTGGAGGCGATGACCCTCGCCCAGCGCATGATCGTGATGAACGCCGGCCGCGCCGAGCAGATCGGTGCGCCGCTCGAGGTCTATGCGAAGCCCGCCACCACTTTCGTCGCGAGCTTCATCGGCTCACCGCCGATGAACCTGATCCCGCGCGACGGCAGGCTCCTGGGCATCCGCCCCGAGCACCTGGAGCCCTGCGCGGAGTCGGCGGCGCAGATCGTCTGCGAGGTGGACCTGGTGGAGCCGCTGGGGGCTGACACGCTGGTCTACGGGCGCATCGCCGGCGGTGACGGCGCGCGCGTCGCTGCGCGCCTGCCCGCCGACACTGCGGTACGGGCCGGGCGGCTCGCGCTGCGCTACGACCCGGGAAACGTGCACTGGTTCGACCCGCAGAGCGGCATGAGGATCGTTCCATGATGCGATGGATCGTCCTGGCGGCGACGCTCGCCGCCGCGCCGGCGCTGGGCCTGGACCTGCAGGGCCACCGCGGCGCGCGCGGCCTGCTGCCGGAGAACACGCTGCCCTCATTCGCGCGTGCCCTGGAACTCGGCGTCACCACGCTGGAACTCGACATCGCGGTCACCAAGGACGGGGTGCTGGTGATCCACCACGACCCGACGCTCAATCCGGACCTGACGCGCGACGCCTCAGGGCGCTTCCTCGAGCAGCGCGGCCCGGCGATCCACTCGATCACCTGGGCGCAGTTGCAGACCTATGACGTGGGCCGCCTGAAGCCGGGAACCGAGTACGCCAGGCGCTATCCGGACCAGCGGCCCGCGGACGGTACCCGCATCCCGCGCCTGGCGGACCTGTTCGACCTGGTCAAGCGCTCGGGCGACGCGAAAGTGCGCTTCGCCATCGAGACCAAACTGACGCCGGACAACCCGCAGGAAACCCCGGCGCCCGAGCCCTTCGCCGCGGCGGTGGTCGAGGAGATCCGCAAGGCCGGCATGGCGACGCGCTCGCAGATCCTGTCCTTCGATTGGCGCACGCTGCAGGTGGTGCAGAAGATCGCGCCCGAGATCGCGACGGTCTATCTCAGCGCACAGCAGCGCTGGCTGGACAACATCGGCGCCGGCCGGCCCGAAGGCTCCCGCTGGACGGCGCAAATCCAGCACCGCGACCACGGCTCGGTGCCGAAGATGATCAAGGCCGCCGGCGGCAGCCACTGGTCGGTGTTCTACGGCGACCTCGACACGCAGAAGGTGAAGGAGGCGCAGGCGCTGGGCCTCAAGGTGCTGGTGTGGACCGTCAACGACCCGATCATCATGGGCCGGGTTCTCGACTACGGCGTCGACGGACTGATCACCGACCGGCCCGACCTTGCCGTCGAGATCCTCAAGCAGCGCAAGATCAGCTGGCGCTAGCCGGTCATGGCGATGAGCGCACGGCTGTTGCGTCGCGGCATGGGCTGGTGGCCGCCGTTCCTCGGCGCCGGCATCCGCGTGCGAAGCTTCGCCGAGGATTTTCGCGACGTGGTGGTGGAGTTGAAGCTCGGGCGCCTGAACCGCAACTACGTCGGCACGCACTTCGGCGGCAGCCTGTACGCCATGACCGACCCGTTCTACATGATCATGCTGCTGCATCACCTCGGCCGGGACCACCTGGTGTGGGACAAGGAAGGGCGCATCGAATATGTGGCGCCGGGGCGCGGCACGGTCACGGCGCATTTCGCCTTGAGCGAGGCGCGCGTCGCGGAAATCCGCGCGCAGGCGGCGGGCGGCGAGCGCGTGCTGCCCGAGTTCGGGGTCGACGTGGTCGACGAGGCCGGCGCCACCGTCGCGAAAGTGCACAAGACGATCTACGTCCGCCTCAAGCCGAGGCACCGGCCCGCATGAGCCTGTGGCCCTATGCGCGCGTGGTTGCCCACCGCGGCGGGGGCAAGCTGGCGCCCGAGAACACGCTTGGCGCGATCCGCCTCGGAGCGCAGATGGGTTTCCAGGGTGTGGAGTTCGACGTCATGCTGGCCGGCGACGCTACGCCGGTGCTCATCCACGACGAGACCCTGCAGCGGACCACCAACGGCCGCGGCCGCGTGGTCGAAATGGACTACGCGCAGCTCTCGCGGTTCGACGCCGGCAAGGGCGAGCGCATCCCGCGCTTCGAGGATGCCGGGCGCCTGTGCCGCGAACTGGGCCTATGGGCCAACGTGGAGATCAAACCGGCGCTGGGCTATGAGCGGCGCACGGGCGAGGCGGTGGCGCGCATGGCCGCCGAGCTGTGGCGCGGCGCCGCGCAGCCACCGGTGCTGTCGTCGTTCTCGCCCCTGGCGCTCGCCTCCGCGCGCCATGCCGCGCCGGATCTGCCGCGCGGGCTCCTGGTCGGTCGCTTGCCGCCGCGCTGGCTGGAAATGCTGCGCGACCTGGAGTGCGTCGCGCTGCACGCAAACTACCGCGCGCTCAACGCGCGCGTCGCCGACGCGGCGCATCGCGCCGGCTGCGGCGTGCTCGCCTGGACCGTCAACGACCGCCGCACGGCGAAAAAACTTCTCGGCGCGGGAGTCGATTGCCTGGTGACCGATGCGCTGCAGCGCATCGGCCCGGATTTCAGCTAGGGAGCCGCGAGCAGCCGCTCGATGGCGCCGACCAGCTTCGCGTCGTTGGGCGCGACCTTGGTGTCGAAGCTCGCCACCTGCTTGCCGCTGCGATCCACCAGGTACTTGTGGAAATTCCAGCGCGGCTCGGCGCCCGCGGCGCGCGCGAGGTCGGCGTAGAGCGGGTTGGCTTGCGTGCCGCGCACGGCAGTCTTGGCGAACATGGGGAACTCGACCGCGTACTGGTTGACGCAGAAGCTGGCGATCTCCTTGTTGCTGCCGGGCTCCTGGCCGCCGAAGTCGTTGGACGGAAAGCCGAGCACCACCAGCCCGCGCGCCTTGTACTTCCGGTAGAGCGCCTCCAGCCCCTCGTACTGCGGCGTGTAGCCGCACTGGCTGGCGGTATTCACCACCAGCACCACCTTGCCGGCGTATTCGCACAGCGACTGTGGTTTCTCCAGGATAGTGTCCATGCTGCGGTCGAGCAGGGCGGGACAGGCGGCGGCAGCGGGCATGGCACAGCTCGCGAGGAGGAGGAAGCTAGAAAGGTAGCGGCGCATCGGGTTTCAAGGGCTGCAGCGCGGCGCGGAATTCCTGCTGGATGCGCGCCAGCGCGGCGAGCGTATCGGCTTCAAAGCGTAGCACGATCACCGGCGTGGTGTTCGAGGCGCGCGCCAGGCCGAAGCCGTCGGCGTACTCGGCGCGCACGCCGTCGATGGCGAGGATGCTCTGCGCGCCGGGGAAGGGCCTGGAGGCCTGCAGCATCGCCACCAGCGCATGCGGCTCGCCTTCCGCAAGTTTCCATTGGAGCTCCGGCGTGGACGGGGCGTTGGGCAGCGCCTTGAGCACGGCACCGGGGTCGGCTGAGCGCGACAGGATCTCCAGCAGGCGCGCGCCGGCGTACATCGCATCGTCGAAGCCGTACCAGCGTTCCTTGAAGAAGGTATGCCCGGACATCTCGCCGGCGAGCGGCGCGCCGGTCTCCTGCAGTTTCGCCTTGATGAACGAGTGGCCCGTCTTCCAGATCAGCGGCCGGCCGCCGTGGCGCTCGATCCAGGGCGCGAGCAGGCGCGTGCACTTCACATCGTAGATGATCTGCGCGCCGGGATTGCGCGACAGCACGTCCGCGGCGAACAGCATCAGCTGCCGGTCGGCGAAGATGACCTCGCCGTCCTTGGTGACCACGCCGAGGCGGTCGCCGTCGCCGTCGAAGGCGAGGCCCAGTTCGGCCTTGCCCTCGCGCAGCGCGCCCACCAGGTCGGCGAGGTTCTCCGGTTGCGACGGGTCGGGGTGGTGGTTGGGGAAATCGCCGTCGACGTCGCAGTACAGCTCCTCGACCTCGCAGCCCAGCAAGCGGAACAGGCGCGGCGCGACCATCCCGGCCACGCCGTTGCCGCAGTCCATGGCGATGCGCATCGGGCGCGCGAGCCTGACGTCGCCCGCGATGCGCGCCACGTAGGCATCGAGGATGTCCTTGCCGCTGCGCTTGCCGGCGCCCGCGTGGAACGAGCCCGCCTCGATGCGCCGGCGCAGGTCCTGGATTTCCTCGCCCGAGAGCGTGTGCCCCTCGACCACCATCTTCAGCCCGTTGTAATCGGGCGGGTTGTGGCTCCCGGTCACCGACACGCAGCTGCCGCAGCCCAGGTGGTGCGCGGCGAAATAGGTGACCGGCGTCGGCG
>JANMUO010000174.1:0-1607 GCA_031391655.1 Betaproteobacteria bacterium | reverse complement strand
GAGCTGAATTTGAGTCCCAGGCCGGTCAGCGTCACCACGCCGACGATCAGGCCCGCGCCGGCGCAGGTGGCAGCGACGTTGAGCACCGCGCGCGTGCCGCCGTCCAGCGCCTTGAAGAACGGCGAGCCGAAGAAGCCGCTCCAGAACGGCACCTTGCCCGTGAAAAGCCCGTAGTCGAACATCGCGCAGTCCCGGCGCAGGAAACTGGTGACGAAGGACACCACCGTGGCCCAGAACACCGACAGCTCGGGCGAGAAGCCCATCAGCATGAAGCCGACGATCGAGAACAGCGACAGGAAGTGGAACCAGTACTTTTTCGTCAGGCTCCAGGCGGATTCGACCTTCTCGAAGATCACGTTCTTCATGCCGAACTTGCGCACGTCGATCTCGACCATCAGGAAGAGCGTCAGGTAGTACAGGCAGGTGGGAATCACCGCCATCAGCAGCACATCGAGGTAGGAGATCTTGAGGAACTCCGCGATGAGGAAGGCCGCGGCGCCGAGCACCGGCGGCGAGATGATCGCGCCCAGGCCCCCGGCGGCGAGAAGGCCGCCCGCCTCGTTCTTGTGGTAGCCGACCTTGGCCAGCATCGGCGCGGCCACCGCGCCCAGCGTCACCGTCGTCGCCACGCCCGAGCCCGAGGGCCCGCCGAGCAGGAACGAGGAGAGCACCACCGTGCGCCCGGCGCTGGTGGGCTTGCCGCCCATCGCCGAAAAAGAAAAGTCGATGTAGAACTTGCCCGCGCCCGAGAACTGCAGGAACGCGCCGTAGATGGTGAACAGGATGATCAGCGTGGAGGACACGTTGATCGCCGTGCCGTAGATACCCTCCAGCGTCATGTACATGTGGCCGACGAGGCGCGGGATCTCGTAGCCCTTGTGCGTCCAGGGCGCCGGCAGGTACTCGCCGAAGAACGCGTACAGCAGGAAGCAGGTCGTCACGAACGGCATCACCCAACCGGTGGTGCGCCGCATCCCTTCCAGCACGAGGAGCGCCAGCCCGCAACCGAAGACGATGTCCCACTGGTTTGGCAGGATCGAGCGGTCGAAGAAATCGTCACCGCCCCGGATCAGATATGCGGCGGTGGAAATAGCGGCCAGCGCCAGCACCCAGTCCCACCACATGACGCGGTTCCTGTAGCGCCGCGCCAGCGGAAAGATGAGGAAGGTGAGGAACAGCACCAGCGCGACGTGGATCGAGCGCAGGTGCTCGGGCCGCACGATGGCATAGGCGGTGTAGAGGTGGAAGAGCGACGTGCCCACGGCCACCGCGGTGACGAATACGGCAAACCAGCCCTTCAGCTTGTGCTGGACGCCTTCCTCGCGCTCGATCATCTCCTCGGCGCGGGCGAGCGCCTCCGCGCTCACCTCGGCTGCCGGCTGGTGCAGTCGCGCGACTTCTTCGCTCACAGGTCTCCCCCTCTACGTTCCCCCCGCAAACAAAAAGCCCCGCCAGCGATCTGGACGGGGCTTTTTTTGCGGCGGCGCCTCAGTTGCCGATCTTGATGCCCTTCTCGGCGAAGTACTTGATGGCGCCCGGGTGCCAGGGCACCGAGGAAGCCTCGGTCTTCTGGTTCTCCAGCTTGATGTTCTCCGCCTCCTTGTGCG
>JANMUO010000162.1:0-4438 GCA_031391655.1 Betaproteobacteria bacterium | reverse complement strand
TTCCGCGCCTGCAGCGAGAGGCGGGCGCCGCGCTCGCGATCACCGAGCAAGGAGAGAACGGCCGCGGCCATGGCATCGGCCGAGTCGGCTTCGAGGTAATGTCGGTCATGCTCCACGGGCAACCCCTCGACGCCGATCCGCGTCGAAACCACCGGGCACCCCATCGCCATCGCCTCGTAGACCTTGATTCGCGTTCCGCCGCCGACCCGCAGAGGAATTACGTAGACGTGCGCATTGTGCACGAAAGGCCGCACGTCGTTGACAAATCCGGTGAACTCCCAGTTGAGCCGGCGGGTCCGGGCGCGCTCGACGAGTGCCTGGGGCGGGCTGCGGCCGACGATCACGCACCGCGCCCCGGGCCGGGCGCGGGAAATGGCCGGCCATACCGCATCCATGAGGAACTCGACGCCATCGACGTTTGCCATCCAGTCCATCGAGCCGGTGAATACCACGGTCCCACCTCCGGCATCTTCCGGCGCCGCGCTCGCCTCATAGGTGAAGTAGCCGAGGTCCACCCCCGTCGGTATCGTCGAGACGTTGTCGACCCCGTACACCCGCCTGAAATACTCCCTGTCGCGATCGGCAACGGCTACCACTGAGGTAAATCGCGGCAGGAGCCCGCGCTCATACCGATCCATCTTGCGGGTCTGGTTGCGCCAGATCGCGCGCTTCAGTGGATTGCGGGCAATCTCGCCGTGACGGCGGAAAATTTCGGCCTCGACGTTATGCGTGAATATCACGCTGGAGCACGCATAGGGTGGTGGCGCTAGGACCGCAGCGTGCGGGAAGTCCACGACCACGATATCCGGACCCCGCTCGAGCTCTCGCGAAATCGACTTCCGCCCCGACACAGAGTCATCGGTTGCGACTGCAACCGGCAGCGTCGAGACAAGGTGACGCAGGCGGGTCCACCGGAAGAGCGCGCCGCGCTTTTCATCCGGCCAGCCGATGAAGCGATCACAAACACCGGCCAACTCCGCCGGGTCGCCGGGTCGGGGATGAGCCGGAAGGGGAGACGCAAGGATGATTTCGAAGGCGCCCCCTTTCATGCCACGCAGAATATTCACCGTCCGTATCTTGCCGCCAGAATCGGTCGGGAAGAGGTATCGGGACGAGACAAACAGCAGGCGGCGCTGCCGGCTCACGTCGCCGTTCCCGCCTTCCACGCCGGGTCGCCGCAGGCGTCGCGCCACGAACCGAGGCAACGGTCGATAATGCGGTCCAATCGCAGCATGGACCGGTCCCATGCGTGGTGCGACAGCATGCGCTCGCGGCCGGCGACGGCAAGCCGCCGACGCTCCGCGGGGTCGCCCAGAATGCGCAGGATCGCCTGCGCGTGCTCCTCAGGCGTGGAGGCCACGGCAAAGTGTTCGTCGGCAACCGCATCCACCCCGCCCGCCGCGACGCGGCTGGCGACCACGGGCACTCCGGATGCCATCGCTTCCAGGATTTTGTTCTGGGTGCCCCGGGCGATGTTGAGGGGAGCCACCATAAGTGCCGAGCGCTGCAGGTAGGGGCGAATGTCGGGTACCGACCCTGGGACCGTTACGCCCGGAAGCTCGCCGAGCTTTCTCACCGCCGATGAAGGATCGGCACCAACGATGAGCAGTTTGACATTCGGTCGGCGGGCCCGCACCAGCGGAAGCGTGCGGGCGCAGAAGTCGAACATGCATTCCTGGTTGGGGTAGTAGTCCATGCGACCGACGAAGCAGAGTGTGTCGGCGTCGTAGGGCTCTTTGGCCGGCGCGAAATAGGCGCTGTCCACGCCATTCGGGAACCAGTCCGTGGCGGCGCCGGTGCGATAGCCCTCGAGCGTCTCCCACTCGGCACGCGTGGTCACGGTACACAGGTCGAAGCGGCCGGCGAGCCGGCGCTCCTCGCGCGCAAGCTTTCTGCCCTCGAGCCAGTAGCCCGCGGAAAGCGGGAGCGGCTTGTAGCGCGCGTACTCCAGCCACTTCTGCGAATCCATGTCCCCGAAGTCGAGGATCTTCGGGATGCCGCGCACGCCGGCCACGTACTGCGCCACCGACGAGCAATGGACGAAGATCAGATCGAAGCGCTCGCGCGCAAGCCGCTCGCGCACGCGTTGCGCCAGCTCCGGCGAATAGAAGAAGCCGAAGGAAGACGGAATCGGGGTCGCAACGCGCAACAGCATGCGCGCGACCTGGATCCGGTTGCGGACCGCCGCCATCTCGTAGCGTGTGCAGTAGGGAGCGATTCCCGCGCCCTCGAGCGCCTCGTCGCGCGAACGAACGAGCGAGGCGACCGTCACCTCGTGGTTGGCGGCGAGGTGCCTGATCATGTTGAACGGCCGGATCTTTCCCCCGCGCCTGGGAGGGAAGGGAAACCGGTGGCAAAGGTACAGAATCTTCACGCCAGCATCGTCTTGAGTTCCGCCGTCACGTCCTCCACCGACCGGCCGTCCAGGTACAGGCGCGACCAGATTTCGAGGTTGAGCAGCGCGAGCAGCCGGTCGGTCCCGTCAACACGATTGGCCTCGTGCAATCCGATCAACTCCTGCACCGCCGGAAAATGAAACAGCTCACGGCTCTTGATAACGGATTCTGACAGCAGGCCCCGCACCAGGGGCGCCAGGTCCTGCTTGAGCCACGCGCCCATCGGTGTGCCGAAGCCGCGCTTCTTTCGCTCCAGAATATCGCGCGGCAGCAGGCCGGAAACCGCCTCCTTCAGGACATGCTTGAGCCTCCCGCCCCGGATCTTGAACTCCTCGGGCATGCCGGCAGCGAGCTCGACCAGCTCGTGATCGAGCAGCGGAACGCGGCACTCGAGCGAAGTCGCCATGCTCATTTTGTCCGTGAGCATCAGCAAGTCGTCCGGCAACTGTGTTTCCGCGTCCACTGCCAGCATGCGATTCAGCGTATCCCCGCCGCCGGCGTGACCGAATGCGGCCGTGATGGCATCCGGATGCGCCGCGGAGGCGAAACGAAGCAGCCGCTGCACTTCCTGCAGCGTGAATACCTGCAGGTACGCTCGGTAGCGTTCCTCGAACGGCATCCCCGCGGTCGCCAGGAACCCCTTCGCCAGCCGGGAGAAATTGAGGAGCGGCGAATGCCGGTCGCTCGGCAGGCGTTCGCCCAGCGCCGAGGCCGCACGCCGCGCCCATCCAGGCAGCCGGTCGAAGTAAGCCTGGTAATGGTTCCCGAGGTAACGTCGGTAGCCACCGAACAATTCGTCGCCGCCCACGCCCGAAAGAATCACCGTCACGTCGCGACGGGCGAACTGCGAGACGAGGTAGGTCGTGATGAAGGCCGTATCGGAGAGCGGTTCGTCCATGTGCCAGAGCAGGCGCGGCAGAAGCGCGACGACGTCCGGCCGCACCACGATCTCGTGGTGCTCCGTGTGGAACAGATCGGCGACCCGGCGCGCATAGGGCAGCTCATTGTAGAAGTCGTCCGCGGCCGTTCCCTTGAACCCGATGGCGTAGGTCCGTATCGGCCGGTCGCTGTGCGCCGCCATGAATCCGACCACCGTGCTGGAATCGATGCCGCCCGAAAGAAACGCGCCGATCGGCACGTCGCTCACCATCTGCATACGCACCGTTTCCTCGAGGCGCGCGCGTATCCGTTCCACCCATTGGTCCTCGCCCAGACTCCGATCGATCGCCGCCGGAATACGCCAATAGCGGCGCTCCTTGATGCCCCCGCCCGTAACGAGAAGCATGCTCGCCGGCGGCAGCTTGCTGATGCCACGGAACATCGATTGTGGCGCCGCTACGTATCCGAGATTGAGATAGGAATGCAGCGCACCTGGATCGATCTCGGCGGACACTCCCGGCAGCGCGAGCAGGGTTTTCGCCTCTGAGGCGAAGGCGAACCGGCGCGTGTCGCGGTAAAGGTAGATCGGCTTGATGCCCAGACGGTCGCGACCGACGATCAGCCGCCGGCTGCGCGCGTCCCACAGCGCGAAAGCGAACATGCCGTTCAGCCGATGGACGAACTCGTCACCAAATTGGGCGTAGCCGTGGAGAATGACCTCGCTGTCGGATGCCGTCTTGAACCGATGGCCGAGCGCAATCAGCTCCTGGCGCAGTTCGCGATAGTTGTAGATCTCGCCGTTGCACACGAGCCACAGCGTCCCGTCGCCGTTCGACAGTGGCTGGTGCCCGCCGGCAAGATCGATGATCGAAAGGCGGCGCATGCCGATGGCGCACGGTCCATCGGCGTGATGGCCCTCGTCGTCCGGCCCGCGGTGCACGATGACGCGGCCCATGGCAGGCATCAGCGCCGGGTCAGCGGGTGCGCCGTCGAGCTGGAATATGCCGTAGATGCCGCACACGTCAGAGACCTCTAGTGGGTCCAGTCTTGATGCGACCTGCGGCCCGGGCGGAAAGAATCCGGCCAAAAAGCTCCAACTGGCCAGCGGTGGTCGCGCCCCAGCTGAAACCCTCCGCAAAATGCCGCGTCGCGCCGCGGTCCGG
>JANMUO010000137.1:0-13227 GCA_031391655.1 Betaproteobacteria bacterium | reverse complement strand
CCCTGGACGGCCCCTCGGGGCCGGAAGCGGATTTCACCGACTTGCACGCTTGGTGCGAGGTGTACCTGCCGGGCGCGGGCTGGGTCGGCCTCGACCCGACTTCGGGCCTGTTCGCCGGCGAAGGCCATATTCCGCTCGCCTGCTCGCCCGAACCGGGCAGCGCCGCGCCGGTGACCGGGTTCACCGAGACGGCGGAAACCGAGTTCACCCACACCATGAAGGTGACGCGTGTGTGGGAAGCGCCGCGCGTCACCAAGCCCTATACCGATGCGCAGTGGCTCTCGATCGAGTCGCTGGGCCATCGCATCGACGCGGAGCTCACGCGCGAGGACGTGCGGCTCACCATGGGTGGCGAGCCGACATTCGTCTCCGTGGACGACCGCGACGGCGCGGAATGGAACACCGAAGCGATGGGGCCGAACAAGCGCAAGTTCGGCACCACGCTCCTTGGCAAGTTGAAGGCGCGCTACGCGCCCAAAGGACTGCTGCACTACGGCCAGGGCAAGTGGTATCCGGGCGAGCAGCTGCCGCGCTGGTCGCTCGCCTGCTATTGGCGGAAGGACGGCCAGCCGATGTGGGACAACGCGACCCACTTCGCCGACGAGACGGTGAACTACGGCGCCACGCCCACGCAGTCGGCGACTTTCCTGAAGGTGCTCGCTGAAAAACTCAGCCTCGACCCCAAGTACGTCTTTGCCACCTACGAGGACACCTGGTACTACCTTTGGCGCGAGCGCAAGCTTCCCTCCAATGTGGATCCGTTCGACACGCGGCTCGAGGATCCGCTCGAGCGCGCGCGCCTGAGGAAGGTCTTCAAGCAGGGCCTGGACAAGGCGGTCGGCCACGTGTTGCCGATCCAGCGCGACAACAGCACCGGGCGCTGGAAGACCGGGCCGTGGTTCCTGCGCTCCGAGCGTTGTTATCTCGTTCC
Source organism: Betaproteobacteria bacterium (assembly GCA_031391655.1). GTDB lineage: Bacteria > Pseudomonadota > Gammaproteobacteria > Burkholderiales > SG8-39 > JAABQT01. The sequence continues at coordinate 12,296 of JANMUO010000137.1, read as the reverse complement.
CGGCGATTCGCCGATGGGCTACCGCCTGCCGCTTGATTCTCTGCCCTGGGCGTCGAAGGCCGATTTCCCGTGGATGCACCAGCCAGACCAGATGCAGCGCGTGGTGCCCTTGCCGCGCTACCGCGAGCTCGCGCCGCAGGTCCCGGCCGGGCCGAGTGCGGCCGCGGGAAGCGGCGCCCCGGTGCGCGCTCCGGGCCAGCACGAGTCCGCCTCCTGGATCACGCGCACTGCGATCTGCGTCGAGCCACGCAACGGCGTCCTGTACATCTTCATGCCGCCGACGCAGTCGCTCGAGGAGTACCTCGAAGTCACTGCAGCGGTGGAGATGACCGCCTCGGAGTTGGGATTCCCGGTAGTGCTCGAAGGTTACGAGCCGCCCAAGGACACCCGGCTGGAGTCCTTGCGCATCACGCCCGATCCGGGAGTACTCGAAGTCAACATCCACCCGGCCAAGAGTTGGGATGAACTGGTGGACCACACCACGTACCTCTACGAGCAAGCGCACCAGACGCGGCTGATCAGCGAAAAGTTCATGCTCGACGGGCGCCACACCGGCACCGGCGGCGGCAACCACTTCGTGCTCGGTGGCGCGACGCCCGCGGATTCGCCGTTCCTGCGCAGGCCCGACCTGCTGGCCAGTCTCTTGGCGTACTGGCACAACCATCCGTCGCTCTCATACTTGTACTCGGGCTTGTTCATCGGCCCGCCCAGCCAGGCCCCGCGGATCGACGAGGCGCGCAACGACTCTGTCTATGAAATCGAGATCGCCATGCGCGAGCTCGAGCGGCAGATGAAGATGGGGCCGGTGTCCACGCCCCCGTGGCTGGTGGACCGCATCTTCCGCAATCTGCTGATAGATTCTTCAGGCAACACGCACCGCGCGGAGTTCTGCATCGACAAGCTCTACTCGCCCGACGGACCGACGGGTCGCCTGGGCCTGTTGGAGATGCGCGCCTTCGAGATGCCGCCGCATGCGCGCATGTCGCTCACGCAACAGCTCTTGTTGCGTTCGTTGGTCGCGCGTTTCTGGCAGAAGCCCTACAAGCCGGGACGCCTGAAGCGCTGGGGCACCGAGCTGCACGACCGATTCATGCTGCCGTGGTTCGTGTGGCAGGACTTCGAGGATGTCCTCGCTGAAGTCAGGGACTCCGGCTATGCGATGGAGTCTTCGTGGTTCGCTCCGCACTTTGAATTCCGTTTCCCGCGCTTTGGCGAGTTCGCCGCGCGCGGGGCGAACATCGAACTCCGCGCCGCACTTGAGCCGTGGCACGTGATGGGCGAGGAAGGCGCGCCGGGCGGCACTGTTCGCTACGTCGATTCCTCAGTCGAACGCCTGCAAGTCCGGGCGACTGGATTGGTGGGCGATCGCATGGTCCTCACCTGCAACGGCCGCATGGTGCCCTTGGCGCCGACCGGCAACGTCGGGGAATTCGTCGGCGGCGTGCGCTACCGCGCCTGGCAGCCGCCTTCCGCGCTGCATCCGACCATCGGCGTCCACACGCCGCTGGTGTTCGATTTGGTGGACACCTGGATGGGCAGGTCCCTGGGCGGGTGCCAGTACCACGTCTCCCATCCGGGCGGGCGCTCGCACGAGACCTTCCCGGTGAATGCCTACGAAGCGGAAGGACGGCGCCTGGCGCGGTTCTTCAAGATCGGGCATACGCCGGGGCGGGTCGAGGCGCGGGTGGACGAGCGCAATCCCAACTTCCCGTTTACGCTGGATCTGCGGCGGTAGGGGTAGGTCGGGCCCTGGCCCGGCGGTTCGGTTTGCCATCACTTTCGGTGATGACTGAGTTCTCCCGTTGTCATCGTTGATTCGCGCGTGAGCTGCGCGTAACGTACTGGCGCAACAGGGGAGCATTGCGGTGACTGTTCCATCTTGTGCGGTTTGCGAACCACTAATCGTCAACTAATTCATCAACCAATGCACGTTGTGCGTGCTGAAATCCTCGGCGTATGGCGATGAAATTTGAGTGGGATCCACGGAAGGCACAGGACAATCAACGAAAGCATGGCATTTCATTCGATGAAGGTGCCTCCGTCTTCCATGACCCTCTCGCCGTGTCAGGCCCCGACCCCGATCACTCCGTTGGCGAGTCCCGGTTCATTACCTTTGGTCAATCCAGCCTTGGCCGCCCAATCGCAGTCCACCACACTCACCGACCCGGTACTATTCGCATTTTCAGCGCACGCCGCATGACGCGCGGCGAGAGGAAACTATATGAAGAAGGCCAATGACGAGATGCGGCCCGAGTACAAGCGCTCGGACTTTGCCCGATTGGAACGCGGCAAATTCCATGCGGAGGTCGCGAAAGGGACGACCGTCGTACTCCTTTCAGCGAAGAACGCAAAGGCTTTCCCTACGTCGCAAGCGGTGAATGATGCCTTGGCGGGGTTGCTCACGGTCAGCAAGCAAATATCACGCACATCCCGGCGCTCAGCACGGACGCGCACGAAGGCAGCGCGCGCCGGCTAGCTCCACGTTAGCCTCTTTGGAATCGAACTATGACACTTCGAGTCAGTTCCTCACGAATCGAAACGAAGTTGAACCAACTCCTCATTTTCGACGGCAGCACGCTTATAGGCGAATACGAGCGATCGCAAGATGCCGACATCAATCGTAAGAAAAAGGAAGTTGGCAACGCAGAGTCCCTGCTTTTAGCAGTCTTTCGAAAACATGGACCCTTCGTTGTTCGATGGAACCGCACTTCCAGAACCAAGTCCATCGGTGTCGGTGGCGTGGAAGTTAGCGTCATTCCGAAGAACCATTGGGAGACACCTTCGTGGCAACTCTAGCCTGCCACCTATTCACCTTAGTCGGTGCCGCACACCATGAGCAGGCTATCCCCCGATTGCCCGCATGAAGCCGCGCGCGTCTAGACAGGGACACTAGAGGCCACATGCCCACGGCGCCCCTCGACCGTTTGATATTCGCGCAGGGTGGACTTTGCTTCTTTTGCGACAAACCTCTGCCAAAGGCGGAGGCCAGTGTCGAGCACCTCTTTGCAAGCTCCAAAGGCGGGAGCAACGCAGATGAGAACTGCGTCGCCTGCTGCAAGGCGTTCAATGCTCTTCTCGGCAGCATGTCGCTCAAAGAGAAGTTCCAGGTGGTGCTCAATCAAAAGGGCCAGTTCAAGTGCCCGAACGATGGCGGCACGGCGAAATCCAAGCCGCCGCGGCCCAGTACTCAGCCCAAGGCACCCACCCCTGCAAGAGCCAAAGTTGACAACTTCAGCATGGTTGTCGCGAACCTGGTACAGCGCGGCAACTCACGGCCGCGAAAGCTCAAGACGCTCAGAAGTACCATCGCCTCGCTTTTCCCGAAGGGGATCACCGAAACTGAGGTTACCGCGCTTGTTCAGCAGTTGCAGGCAACGGGCAAGGTCTCAATTTCGGAGAACACAATCTCCTATGCCCTCTGAGGCAGCAGTTCAACGCCTCGTGCTGGGGGCGCTGCGCAGAAAAGCGGCACGTGTCCACAGTTTTCCGCCGATCGAAGGAAAGGATGCCGAGGTCCTGGTTCTCGGCAGCATGCCAGGGCAAGCATCGCTGAGAGCAGGCCAGTACTTCGCACACCCGCGAAACGCGTTCTGGCGGGTCATCGCCGAACTCCTTCAGTTCGATCCGGCGCTGCAGTATCCAGCCAGGATCAAGCAATTAGAGGCGGCCCGCATCGCACTCTGGGACGTCCTGCAGTCATGCGAGCGCGAAGGAAGTCTCGATTCCAGCATCGAGCGCGGTTCGCAGGTACCGAACGATTTCCGCGCGTTCTTCCGCAAGCACCCGAGTATCAAGCGCGTCTTCTTCAACGGCGCCGAGGCGCAGGCCTGCTTCAACAGGCATGCGTTGGGGCAGGCAAGCGCTGGTCGCGTTACCTACCAGCGCCTGCCTTCCACGAGTCCGGCGCACGCCTCCCTGTCCTTCAAGCAGAAGCTCCGGGCCTGGCGGGTTATCCTCGATACTTAGTGACTCGGCGCCGGCGTTCCCGCCATCGCCGGCTTGCCCGCCACCGCGAATTTCGCGCAGCCGAGCAGGATTCCGGCCACGATCAGGTAGCTCGCCGCCATCAGCGGGCTGCGCGCGAAGCCGATCGCCTCGCCATGCATGAAGCCGAAGAAGGTCAGCAGCGCACCGGCCAGCGCAAAGGCGGAGGCCTTCACGAAATCCCGGTCGATCACGAACACCCCGATCGCCGCGAGCACCAGCCCGCCGAGGATCGCGCCCCCGCCCAGCACTTCCAGCCCGTGGTACAGCACGCCCACCTGCCCCAACTTGTCCAGTCCCACCGCCATCGCGCTGGTTCCAGCCGCCCCTAGAGCACTATCGATCTGCAATTTCCCCCAGGCCGCCAGGTGCGGCACCAGCCCCAGGATGATCGCCGGCGCATGCGACTTCGGCGTCTCCTGGAACGCCTGCGCGCCGATCAGCATGCCGATGTACAAGAGGATCGGTGCGATGGCCACCACCGGAATGAGCGCCATCATCAAGCCGATTACGCCAAACCAGGTAAGCACGATCACCATCAGCCCTGTCGCGGCTGAATACCCGATCCTCCCGCCCATCGCCTTCCATCCCGGATGGCCGATGTACACCGCGTTGATGAATGGATTTCCCATCAGGCAGCCGATCAAGCTCACCGCCCCGTCCGCGGTCAGCACGCGCGTGGTGGGGAAACTGTCCCCCGCCGCGGCAGCGCTCTCCACGTTGTCCATGGCCTCGACCAGGTCGTAGATCCCGAAAGGAATCGCGGTCACGAGGATCACGCCGAGGAACTCGAACCCGGCGAAGGTGTGGCCGATCACCGGCAGCGGAATGGAAAAGCCGAAGGTCGAGACCGACTGGCTGAGCTTCGCGAGGCTCATGCCGCCCCAGCCCCACCCGGCCCCCGCCGCGATCCACGCGATCGCGCTCCCCACCGCAATGGCCACCAGCCCCGCCGGAATGCCGCGGAACCAGCGCACCCCGCCGAACCAGCTCGCAAGTATGATGGCGAAGCACACCACGCCGATCACCGGCGTGATGAACATCTCCTGCGCCGGGCGCATGGAGATGAAAGCGACGGATACGCCCGCCAATGTTCCGAGCAGCGCCGCGCGCGGCGTGATCTTGCGGATCCACGGCGCGATGAACGCGCCGCCCATCAGCACGAAGCTCTGGATGAACACCCAGGCGAGGCCCGCCTCCCAGCCCTTCACCGGGTCGCCGGTCTTCAGCGTGATCGGCAGCATGATGACGAACACGACGACGAACATGTGCGGCACGCTGATGCCCGAGGGCAGCGCCGCGATGTCGGTGCGTCCGGTCTGCTGCGCCAGCCGGTAGGCAAGCCAGGCGTAGTAGCTGGTGGAGAGGAACATCATCAGCCCGGCCGCCGGCAGGATGGTGCCGAACACCAGGCTGTCGGGCATCTTCAGGACGAACCGCAGCAGTCCCGTCAGCACCAGCAGGTTGACGAGGATGTTGGTGCCGAAACCGAACAAGGCGTTCCAGTCGCCCGGCGTCCAGACCGCGGGTTTACTTGTGTTCATCGTTTTTCTCCCTGTTGTATGGCAGCGCGAACGCGCCCTGTGTCGCTGACCCAGCCGAAAATGCCGCCCTGCGCGCTGATCATGCGCAGGGCAACCTCGTGAAACTCCGGAAAATACGAAGCGCAGGCGTCTCCCGGCACGATGCAGCGGTAGCCGCGGTCGTTCGCCTCGCGCACCGTGGTGTGCACGCAAACCTCGGTGGTGACCCCACACACGATCAGGTTCTCGATGCCTCGGTTGGCAAGCAGCGCGTGCAGGTCGGTGGCGAAGAAGGCGCCCTTGCCCGGCTTGTCGACCACCGGTTCGCCCGGCAGCGGCGCGAGCGCCGCGACGATCCCGTGTCCCGCTTCGCCGCGCACCAGGATCCTTCCCATCGGCCCCGCATCGCCGATGCGAAGGCGGGGCGCGCCGCGCTCGATCTTCGCCCGCGGCGCATCAGACAAGTCCGGCCGGTGCCCCTCGCGCGTGTGCACCACCAGCATTCCCGCGCCGCGCGCAGCGGCGAGCAGCGCCTGGATCGGCCCCACCGAGCGCGCCAGCAGCGACACATCGTTGCCCAGCGCCGCGCCGAACCCCCCTGGCTCGAGGAAGTCGCGCTGCATGTCGATCACCACCAGCGCCGTGCGCCCGAGGTCGATGGAAATCGCCCCGGGCGCGGCCTCGACCGTGGCCAGGCGCGGCAAGAACGCGTGCCGCTCAGAACTCGACATCGAGTTCCTCCACCTGCTCGGGCTCGCGGCGCGCCGCCTCCACCCACTCCCGCATCAGCGCCCAGCCCATGACCTGCGCGCAATAGGCGGCGCAGTCGGCCTCCAGCTTCACGTTGTAGGTGAGGAAACGCGTGCACACCGGCGCGTACATCGCGTCCGCCATGCTCGGGTGCGCGCCGAACAGGAACGGTCCGCCGTAGCGCCGCAGGCACTCGCGCCAGATGACGCACACGCGCGCGATGTCACCCTGCGCGCCGGCCCACACCTTGTAGCCCGGGTAGTGCGCCTTCAGGTTCATCGGCAGCGCCGAGCGCAGGTTGGAGAATCCCGAATGCATCTCGCCGCAGATCGAGCGGCAATGCGCGCGCGCCGCGCGCTGGGCGGGCAGCAGACCCGCCTGCGGGAACTGCTCGTTCAGGTACTCGCCGATCGCCAGCGTGTCCCACATGCGCACGTCCTCGTGCGTGAGCGAGGGCACGAGGAAGGACGGCGACAGCAGCAGAAGCTCCGCGCGCGCCGCGGGATCGTCCATCGGCACGGCCTGCTCTTCGATGTCCAGCCCGGCGATGCGGCACATCAGCCAGCCGCGCAGGCACCAGGAGGAATAGTTCTTGCTGCTGACAGTCAGTACGGCCTCGCCCATATGGGCCGCGATGCAAGGATCGCTCCACCCATGATCTACGCGGCCTACCAGACCTGCGACGACCTGATGCTCCCCCTGCGGGTGGCGGCAGGGATGGGCAGGCTGTCCCTGTTGCACCTCGGGCCATACGCCAGCCGCAACCTGCAAAGCCTCAGCGCGGCCTATGAAATGCTGGCAGAAACGCGACTTACCCACAGCCGCCCCGCTTTCGGCATCTATACAACTGAATGCGCGGGCCGCACCGTGCCGGTGCGCGAAGAGGCCGCATGCACCATGCCGTTCGGCACGCTCCTTCGCTTTGCCAAGGAAGGCGTCGGGCCGCAACCGCGCGTGCTGCTGGTCGCCCCCCTTTCAGGGCATTTCGCCACGCTGCTGCGCGCGACGGTGGAAACGCTCCTGCCCGAGCACGACGTGTACCTGACCGACTGGCACAACGCGCGAGACATCCCGACGGCCGAGGGCCGCTTCGGGCTGGACGAATACACGGGGCACCTGCTGCGTTTCCTCGAGGCGATGGGCCCGGGCGCGCACGTGGTCGCCGTGTGCCAGTCCTGCGTGCCCGCGCTGGCTGCGGCGGCGATCGCGGCGGAGGACAGGAGCGACTTCCAGCCGCTCACCCTCACGCTGATGGCCGGGCCGGTGGACGCGCGCGCCAACCCCACCAAGGTGAACGAGCTGGCGATGACGCGGCCGATCGGCTGGTTCGAGCGCAACCTCATCGCCTGGGTGCCGGCGCGCTTTCCCGGCGGCGGGCGGCGCGTCTACCCCGGCTTCGTGCAGCTCACCGCTTTCATGAGCATGAACATCAACCGCCACGTGAAGGCGCACGTCGAGATGTACGAGAGCCTGATGCGCGGGGATCGCGAGCGCGCCGGGATCCTCAAAGCGTTCTACGAGGAATACTTCGCGGTGCTGGACCTCTCGGCCGAGTTTTATCTTGAGACCGTGCAGCGCGTGTTCCAGGAGCACCACCTCGCGCTCGGGAAATACACGTGGCGGGATCGCAAGGTCGATCCGCGCGCGATCAAGCGCACGGCGCTCCTGACCATCGAGGGGGAGCGAGACGACATCTGCGCCCTCGGCCAGACCGCGGCCGCGCACGACCTGTGCCCCAGCCTGCGGCCCTACAGGAAGCGCCACCACATGCAGCCGGGCGTCGGGCACTACGGCGTGTTCTCCGGCAAGCGCTGGACGAACCAGATCTATCCCATCGTGCGGCACGTCATCCAGTCGAACGACCGCGGCTAGCGCGCCGCGCTCGGCTACACTTCCCGCTTCGCAGGGCCCGCCCTGCCCCTCAATCCAGAGGCGTGGGACGAGTGCCGATGCAAACCGCGAAGCAGCTGTACCTGGACCTGCTCAAGCGTTGCCTGAGCAACCTGATCTACCAGGATCGCAGCAACCTGGAGGGCAAGGACCGGCCCTTCGACCTGGGCAAGCGCGTCGAAGGCCAGGACTGGCCCGCCGTGGCGCACACCATGATCGGCATACACCGGCTCGACAACCTGCATTTCTGCGTCGAGGACGTCCTCGCGCGCGGCGTGCCGGGCGACCTGATGGAGACCAGCGTCTGGCGCGGCGGCGCCACTATCCTGATGCGCGCCGTGCTCAAGGTGAACGCCGTGACCGACCGCGTGGTGTGGGTCGCGGACTCGTTCGAGGGCCTGCCCCCGCCCGACCCGGAAAAGTACCCGGCGGACAAGGGACTGGACCTCAGTCAGTTCAAGGAACTGGCGGTGTCGCTGGAGGATGTGCAGCGCAATTTCAGCCGCTACAACCTGCTCGACGACCAGGTGAAGTTCCTGAAGGGCTGGTTCCGCGACACGCTGCCGGGGGCCCCGGTGAAGAAGCTCGCGGTGCTGCGCCTGGACGGCGACCTGTACGAGTCGACCATGGACACGCTGGTCCACATGTACCCAAAGCTCTCCCTCGGCGGCTACGCGATCGTCGACGACTACGAAGACATCCACCAATGCAAGCAGGCCGTGCTCGACTACCGGGCGAAGCACGGCATGGACGAGGAGATCATGCCCATCGACGGCCACGGCGTTTTCTGGCGCAAGGAGCGCTGAGCGCCTGATGTCCAAGGAGCTGCTCGCCGAGTATCCGCCGGCCACCGCGCGCTACGACGAGATGTTCGCCGGAGGGCACGAGCCGCGCGCACACTGGAAGCCGGTGCTGGAGAGCCTCGCCGCGGAGCCCGCCGAGCGCATGCGCGAGCGCCTGCACGCGGTGCAGCGCCAGGTGCGCGAGAACGGCGTCACCTACAACGTCTACGCCGACCCGCAGGGCGCCGACCGCCCCTGGGAGCTGGACCTCCTGCCGATGATCCTGCCGCAGGACGAGTGGGCGGCGATCGAAGCGGCAATCGTGCAGCGCGCGACGCTGCTCAACAAGATCCTGGTGGACGTCTATGGCGAGCAGCGCCTGCTGCAGGAGGGGCTCCTGCCGCCCGCGCTGGTGCACGGCCATGCGGGGTTCCTGCGGCCCTGCCACGGCGCGAAAGTCCCTGGCGACGTGATGCTGCACCTGTACGCCGCGGACCTCGCTCGTTCGCCCGACGGCCAGTGGTGGGTGCGCGACGACCGCACGCAGGCGCCCTCGGGCATGGGCTACGCGCTGGAGAACCGCATCGTCATCTCGCGCGCCTTTCCCGAGCTGTTCCACGACCTGAAGGTGCAGCACCTGGCGAGTTTCTTCGCCACGCTGCGCGACAGCCTCGCGCACTGGGCGCCGCAGGGCGGGGGCGCCACATTGACGGTGCTGCTGACGCCGGGGCCGCTGAACGAGACCTACTTCGAGCACGCCTACCTCGCCCGCTACCTGGGCCTGCCGCTGGTGGAAGGCAGCGACCTCACCGTGCGCGAAGGTTGCGTCTGGCTGAAAACGCTCTCCGGCCTGAAGCGCGTGCACGCCATCCTGCGGCGCCTCGATGACGATTACTGCGACCCGCTGGAACTGCGCAGCGACTCTGCGCTCGGCATCCCGGGCCTGGTGGACGCCATGCGCCGCGGCAACGTGCTGGTCGCCAACGCGCTCGGCTCCAACCTGCTCGAATCGAGCATGCTGATGGGCTTCCTGCCGCGCCTCTCGGAGCGCCTGCTCGGCGAGCGGCTGAAGATGCCCTCGGTGGCCACCTGGTGGTGCGGCGAGCCGGCGGCGCTGGAGGCGGTGACCACGAGGCTGGACAAGCTGGTGATCAAGTCGGCCTTCCCGCAGCTGCGCGTGGAGCCGATGTTCGGCGAGGACCTCGATGAGCGCGGGCGCAAGCGCGTCGCCGCCATGCTGCGCTCACGCCCCAACGACTACGTGGCGCAGGAGATCGTGCAGCTCTCGCAGGCGCCGGTGTGGGATCGCACGCAGCCGCGCCATCTGCAGGCGCGCGCCATCGGCCTGCGCGTCTATGCCTGCGCCAGCCCGAACGGCTACGTGGTGATGCCGGGCGGGCTCACGCGCGTGGCGAGCGCCGATGCGCGCGTGATCTCCATGCAGCGCGGCGGCTCGAGCAAGGACACCTGGGTCATGGCCGCCGGCCCGGTCAACACCTTCAGCCTGCTGCGGCGCGCGGTCGGCCCGGAGGACCTGGTACGCGCCAGCACCAACCTTTCCAGCCGCGTGGTGGAGAACCTGTACTGGTTCGGGCGCTACTGCGAGCGCTGCGACGGGACCGCGCGCCTGTTGCGCGTGGCACTGGCGCGCCTGGTGGACGAGGCGCCCGGCGACGACAAGGGCGCGCGACCCTCGCTGGTAGCGCTGCTGCGGCGCGCCGACGTCCTGCCCGCCGGCGAGGGCGAGCCAAGCGACCTCGAGCTGGTGGCGGCGCTGCGAGCAGCGATCACCGACGACACCCGGCCGGGCCTTGCCAGTGGCCTGCGCGAACTGGCGCGCGTCGCCTCCCAGTTGCGCGAGCGCCTGTCGCTGGACAACTGGCGCACGATCAACCGCATGACCCATGCGCTGGGCAAGCGCGCCAAGCCCGCCGCCCTCGCCGAGGTGCTGGTGGACCTGGACAACACCATCGCTGGCTTCACCACCTTGTCTGGCTTCGCGCTGGACGGCATGACGCGCGACCCGGGCTGGCGCTTCCTCTCCGTGGGCCGGCGCATCGAACGCCTGCAGACGCTCTCTGCAACCCTCAACCAGGCGCTCGCGGGGCCGGCGGATGCCGACCTCACCTGGCTCCTGCGGCTGGCGGACTCGATCATCACCTACCGCGCGCGCTACTCCGCGCGCCCGGAATGGCTGCCGGCGCTGGACCTTCTGGTGCGCGATGAGGCCAACCCGCGCTCCATCGCCTTCCAGGTGCGCGGGCTGCGCGACTACGTGCGGCGCCTGTCGGAGATGTTCGGCGACCTGGGCGACGAAAAGCTCGATGGCGCGGTTGGCGGCCTCGCCTCGCTCGACCCGGGCACGGACCTGCGCCACGGCAGCGAGCGCCTCGCCGCCGTGCTGGACGAATGCTATGGCGCGGCTTACCGGCTTGGCGAGCAGCTCGGGCACCGCTTCTTCAGCCACGTCGGCGAATCCAGCCGCCAAACCTTCGCTACGTAATGCGCCTGCACGTCGTCCACGAGACGCACTACAGCTATGCCAGCCCGGTGCTGCTGTCGCAGCAGCTGCTGCACCTCGCGCCGCGCGCACTCCCCTGGCAGGCCTGCCACGCGCATCGCCTGTCCATCGAACCGCAGCCGGGAGAATTCGCCGAGGGCGGGGATTTCTTCGGCAACCGCGTGGCGCGCCTGTTGATCTCCGTGCCGCACGAGGACCTGATCGTGCGCGCCGCCTCGACGCTTGAAGTAGCGCCGCGCGAAAAAGCTGCGCTGGCGCTGCCGCGCCACCCCTGGGAGGCGGCGCGCGCAAGCGCGCGCAGCGAGGCCCCGGCCTTCCTCTACGAATCGCAGCACGTCGAGACCTGGCGCGAGCTGTTCGACTACGCGGCGGCGAGCTTTCCGCCGGGGCGCCCGGTGCTGGAAGCCGCGGTGGACCTGGCGCACCGGATCTACCAGGACTTCGAATTCGACAAGACCGCGAGCAGCGTGTCCACACCGCTGCGCGAGGTGATGAAGCGCCGGCGCGGCGTGTGCCAGGACTTCGCCCACCTGATGATCGGCGCGCTGCGCTCGCTCGGACTGTCGGCGCGCTATGTGAGCGGGTACCTCCTCACCGAGCCGCCGCCGGGCCGGCCGCGGCTCATCGGGGCGGATGCCTCGCATGCCTGGGTATCGGTCTACTGCGGCCCGCAGGCCGGGTGCGTTCTTGGTGCCGGTCATCGCGGCGATGCGGGCGGCGAATTCCTCGCCGCGCGCGGTCAGGTTCTCGGCGATGTAGTACAGCACTTGCGCGCGGTTGTGCGACGTGGCTTTCGCCCAGCCGCCGGCCTTGTGCGCCGCTTCGACCGCATTGCGGATGTCCTTG
>JANMUO010000089.1:0-16941 GCA_031391655.1 Betaproteobacteria bacterium | reverse complement strand
ATCCGCCAGGTGATGAAGGAGCTGCGGCGCATGGACCAGCCGGTGAAGCGCGTGATGATCGCCGGCGGCGGCAATATCGGCCTGCGCCTGGCGCGCGCGCTGGAAGCGGACTACTCGGTGCGCCTGATCGAGCATAACAAGCGGCGCTGCGACGTGCTGGCGGCGAAGCTGAACCGCGCGCTGGTGCTCAACGGCGACGCCACCGACGAAGAGCTGCTCGGGCAGGAGAACATCGCCGAGATGGACCTGTTCGTGGCGGTGACCAACGACGACGAGAACAACATCATGAGCTGCCTGCTGGCGAAGAAGATGGGCGCGCGCCGAGTCGTCGCGCTCATCAACCGGCGCAGCTACGTCGACCTGCTGCAAAGCGGCCAGATCGACATCGCCATCTCGCCGGCGCAGGCCACCATCGGCAAGCTTCTCGCCCATGTGCGCCGCGGCGACGTGGTGGCGGTGCACAGCCTGCGGCGCGGCGCGGCCGAGGCGTTGGAAGCCGTGGTGCACGGCGACCGCGAATCCTGCCGCGTCACCGGCCGGCGCGTGGAGGAGATCGAGCTGCCCGAAGGCGCCACCATCGGCGCTGTGGTGCGCGGTAGCGAGGTGCTGATGGCGCACCATGACACCCGCATTGAAGCCGAGGACCACGTCATCCTGTTCGTCACGGACAAGAAGACCCTGCCGCGGGTCGAGAAGCTGTTCCAGGTCGGCGCGCGCTTCCTGTAGCGTCTCAGCGTGCGCCTGTTCGCCGTCCTGCACATGCTCTCGCTGGTGCTGCTGTTGTTCGCCGGCAGCATGCTGGTGCCGCTCGCGTTCTCCTGGGCCTATGCCGACGGAGCGCACATGGCCTACGCCAAGGCGATGGGGATCACGCTGCTGGCGGGACTTGCCCTGTGGTCGGCAAGCCATCGTGCCGGCCGCGAACTCCAGGTGCGTGACGGCTTCCTGCTGGTGGCGCTGGTGTGGACCGTACTGCCAGCCTTCGCCACGCTGCCCCTGATGCTGCAGCTGCGCGACTTGTCCTTCACCGATGCCTTCTTCGAGGCGGTATCCGGCCTGACCGCGAGCGGCGCTACCGTGCTCTCGGGCCTTGACCTGCTGCCCCCGTCGCTCAATATCTGGCGCGGCTTCATGATCTGGCTGGGGGGCATGGGGGTGATCGTGCTGGCGGTGGCGATCCTGCCGCTGCTGGGTGTCGGGGGCTCGCAGTTGTTCAAGGCCGAGACGCCCACGCCCATGAAGGACAACAAGCTCACGCCGCGCATCGCAGAGACTGCGAAGGGCCTGTGGCTGGTCTACTTCGGCCTGACCGTTGCGTGCGCCCTGGCCTACCGCTGGGCGGGCATGAACTGGCTCGATGCCGTGATGCATGCCTTCACCACCATGGGCCTGGGCGGCTTTTCCACCCACGACGCGAGCTTCGCCTACTGGAACTCGCCGCGCATTGAGGCGGTGGCGATCGTGTTCATGCTGCTGGCGGCGATCAACTTCGCCACCCACTTCCTCGCCTGGCACCGGCGCTCGCTGCGCGCTTACCGCGTGGATCCGGAAGCGAAATGGCTGCTCGGAATCGTCGCGGCCTCGGTCCTCGGCATCGCCGCGTTCCTGGCCTGGAAGGGCGTGTACCCGGACTACGCGACGGCGTTGCGCTACGCGGCTTTCAACGTAGTGTCGGTTGCCACCACCACCGGCTACGCCAACACGGATTTCAACCTGTGGCCGATCTTCGCCCCGCTCTGGATGTTGTTCCTGTGCAGCTTTGTCAGCTGCTCGGGATCGACCGGCAGCGGCATGAAGATGATCCGCGCCCTGATACTTTTCAAGCAGGTATTCCGCGAGCTGCTGCGCATCATCCATCCCCGCGTCTACCGGCCGGTGAAGCTTGGCGGCCAGCCGATCGAGAACAACGTGGTGTTTGCGGTGCTCGCCTACGTGTTCGTCTACGTGTCTTGCATCATCATTTTCACGCTGCTGCTGGCGCTGAGCGGCGCCGATGTGGTGACCGCATTCTCCGCGGCGGTGGCGTCGATAAACAACACCGGTCCCGGCCTGGGGCAGGTGGGCCCTGCATCCACCTACGCGGTACTGAACGACTTCCAGATCTGGGTGTGTTCGTTCGCCATGCTGCTCGGGCGGCTGGAACTTTTCACCTTGCTGGTGGTGTTGACGCCGGCGTTCTGGCGCAAGTGAACCGCGTTCCGGTGCGGGTGGAAAACGGCCCGCCCCCGCAAGGCTGGGTCGCGCTCAGGACGCGCGCGTGCCCTTGTTGCGTCGGGCGGGTCGAGCTGCAGGTGGAACTGGCGCGCCTTCTCCGGATGCAGCGGCCGCAAGGCGTGCTGGTCGAACTGCTGGACGCGAGCCACCGGCCGACCCTGCTCAGAGCCCTCGCCGAGTTGCCGCTCGCGCAGTACGTGCGGCTGGAGGAACCCGCCTAGCTTTTCTTTTTCTTCTTTTTCACGCGGTGCGGCCGCGTCTTGCCGTAGCTGGCCCTGAAGGTCTTGCCCTTGCGCGTGCGTTTGTCACCCCTGCCCATGGAGTTCTCCTGGTTCGAATGAGCGGCGATTATAGCTACGCCGCCTTGGCGCGCGCGTCCGGATCGTAGGCCAGCCAGGGCCCGAGCCACTTCTCGGCCTCGGCGACGCTCATCGCCTTGCGTCGCGCATAGTCTTCGAGCTGGTCGGGGCCGATCTTGCCGACCGCGAAGTAGCTCGCGTCCGGATGCGACAGGTAAAAGCCGGCGACAGCGGCCGTCGGCAGCATGGCGTAGGACTCGGTGAGAGTCATCTCGCCGTTCTTCTGCGCATCGAGCAGCTCAAACAGTGCGCCCTTCTCGGTGTGATCGGGGCAGGCCGGGTAACCCGGGGCCGGCCGGATGCCGCGGTACTTCTCGGCGATCAGGTCGTCGCTGCTGAGCGCTTCGTCCGGGGCGTAGCCCCAGTACTCCCGGCGCACGCGCTCGTGCAGGTGCTCGGCGAAGGCCTCGGCCAGCCGGTCGGCGAGCGCCTTCAGCATGATCGCGGAATAGTCGTCGTGGCCGCGCTCGAATTCGGCGAGCTTTTTTTCGATGCCGAGGCCGGCGGTGACCGCGAATGCGCCGATCCAGTCCGGCACACCGGAGTCTTTCGGCGCGATGTAATCGGCCAGGCTCTGGTTGGCGCGGCCCGAGGGCTTCTGGTTCTGCTGGCGCAGGTTGTGCAAGGTCAGTTGCACCTCGCGGCGTGCCGCGTCGCGGTAGACCTCGACATCGTCGCCCACCCGCGCGGCGGGAAACAAGCCGAACACCCCGTTCGCGCGCACCCAGCGGCCTTCGATCATCTTCTTCAGGAACGCCTGCGCGTCCGCGAAGAGCTTCCTCGCCTCGACGCCGACCACCGCGTCCTGGAGGATCGCGGGATAGGGCCCCGACAGTTCCCAGGTCTGGAAGAACGGTCCCCAGTCGATGCACGGTGCGAGTTTCTCCAGCGGGTAGTTCTTCAGCACCGTGACGCCTGGCTTCACGGGCTGCGGCGGCCGGTAGGCCTTCCAGTCGGTCGCGTGCCCGAGTTCGCGCGCGCGTGCGATGGGCAATAATGGCCCGGGGCCCTTCTTCTCGGCGTGCTGGCGCCGGATCTTCTCGTAGTCGGCGCGCACTTCGGCCACGTAGGCGTCGCGCGCATCCTTCGACAGCAGGCTCTGCGTCACGGTGACCGAGCGCGAGGCGTCGGGTACGTAAACCACCGGGCCGGAATAGGCAGGGGCGATCTTCACCGCGGTGTGTGCGCGCGACGTGGTGGCGCCACCGATGAGCAGCGGCAGCGACAGGCCGGAGCGCTCCATCTCCTTCGCAACGTGGGTCATCTCCTCGAGCGACGGCGTGATCAGGCCCGATAGCCCGATGGCGTCGGCCTTCTCCTCGCGCGCGACATCGAGGATCTTCTGCGCCGGCACCATGACGCCGAGGTTCACCACGTCGTAGTTGTTGCACTGGAGAACGACGGCGACGATGTTCTTGCCGATGTCGTGCACGTCGCCCTTGACCGTGGCGATCACGATCTTGCCCTTGGGGCGGCCGGCCTCGCCGGTCTTCGCCTTCTCCGCCTCGATGTAGGGCACCAGGTGCGCCACCGCCTGCTTCATGACGCGCGCAGATTTCACCACCTGCGGCAGGAACATCTTGCCGGCGCCGAAAAGGTCGCCGACCACGTTCATCCCCTCCATCAGGGGCCCTTCGATCACTTCGATGGGATGCCCGGCTGCAAGCCGCGCTTCCTCCGTGTCGGCCACGACGTGGGTGGCGGTGCCGGTCACCAGCGCATGCACCAGGCGCTCGCGCACCGGCGCACGCCGCCATTCGTCGTCCGCTTTCGCCGCCTTGCCGCCGCCCGCCTTCACCGTGTCCGCGAATTCGACCAGCCGCTCGGTGGCATCGGCGCGGCGATTCAGGATCACGTCCTCGACACGTTCACGCAGCTCCGGCGCGATCTCCTCGTAGACGCCGAGCTGCCCGGCGTTGACGATGCCCATGGACATGCCTGCACGCACTGCGTGGTACAGGAACGCCGTGTGCATCGCCTCGCGTACCGCGTCGTTGCCGCGGAAAGAGAACGAGAGGTTCGACAGGCCGCCCGAGACCTGCGCGTGCGGCAGGTTCTTGCGGATCCAGCGCGCGGCCTCGAGGTAGTCAAGGCCGTAGCCAGAGTGCTCTTCGAGCCCGGTCGCCACGGCGAAGATGTTCGGGTCGAAGATGATGTCCTCGGGAGCGAAGCCGGCTTTTGCGATCAGCAGGTCATAGGCGCGCCGGCAGATCGCGGTGCGCCGCTCGAGGGTATCCGCCTGGCCCTGCTCGTCGAAGGCCATCACCACCACTGCGGCACCGTAGCGGTGTGCCAAGCGCGCCTGTCGCAGGAATTCCTCCTCGCCTTCTTTCATGCTGATCGAGTTGACGATGCTCTTGCCTTGCACGCATTTCAGGCCGGCTTCGATCACGCGCCACTTGGAGCTGTCGATCATCACCGGCACGCGCGAGATATCGGGTTCCGCGGCGACCAGACTGAGGAAGCGCTGCATGGCGGCTTCCGAATCGAGCATGCCCTCGTCCATGTTGACGTCGATCACCTGCGCGCCGTTCTCCACCTGCTGGCGCGCCACCGTCAGCGCATCGGCGTAGTTGCCGGCGAGGATCAGGCGGGCAAAGGCCTTGGAGCCGGTGACGTTGGTGCGCTCGCCGACGTTGACGAACAGCGACTCGACGCCGATGTTGAGCGGCTCGAGGCCCGCCAGGCGCAGCTGCTTGGGCAGCTGCGGGATGCGTCGCGGCGCGACGCCCTTTACCGCCTCGGCCAGTGCCCGGATGTGATCGGCAGTGGTGCCGCAGCAGCCGCCGATGAGGTTGAGCCAGCCGTTCCTCGCCCACTCGCCCATCAGCGCGGCCATGTTCTCCGGTGTGTCGTCGTACTCGCCGAAGGCATTCGGCAGCCCAGCGTTCGGGTGGCAGGACACGAAGGCTTCGGCGACAGCCGACAACTCCTCGACGTGCGGGCGCAACTCCTTGGCGCCGAGCGCGCAGTTGAGGCCCACCGCCAGCGGCCGCATGTGGCGCACGGAGTTGTAGAACGCTTCGGTGGTCTGCCCGGACAGCGTGCGCCCTGACGCGTCGGTGATTGTGCCCGAGACGATCACCGGCCAACGCGCGCCGCGGCGCTCGAACAGTTCCTCCAGCGCGAACAGCGCCGCCTTGGCGTTGAGCGTGTCGAACACGGTTTCCACCAGGAACAGGTCCACCCCGCCCGCGGCGAGTGCCTCCGCTGCCTCCGCGTACGCCGCCACCAGCTGGTCAAAGCTGATGGCGCGAAAGCCCGGGTCGTTGACATCAGGGGAGAGCGAGGCAGTCTTGGTAGTCGGCCCGAGCACGCCGGCGACGAAACGCGGGCGCGACGGGTCCTTCGCCTCCCACGCGCGCGCCGCCGCAACCGCCAGGCGGGCTGCGGCGAGGTTCAGTTCCGCGACCAGCGCCTGCATGCCGTAGTCGGCCATCGACACGGCGGTGGAGTTGAAGGTGTTGGTCTCGATGATGTCGGCGCCGGCCTCCAGGTACTGCTCGTGGATGCGCCGGATGAGCGCGGGCTGCGTCAGCGCCAGCAGGTCGTTGTTGCCCCGCAGGTCGCTCGGCCAGTCGCGAAAGCGCTCGCCGCGGAACTGGACTTCGTCCAGGCGTTCTTGCTGGATCATGGTGCCCATGGCGCCGTCGAGGACGAGGATCCTCTGGCCCATCAGAGCTGCGAGCTGCGCGCTGCGGTCGATCTGCGTCATCGGTTTCCGGAAAACAAAACGCCCGTTCGGCTTGCGCGGAAACGGGCGTCTAGGCACGTCTCTTTAGCTGTATTTGTAACGCGCCCGCAAGCGGAACATCAAATCGGCGCGAATTCGCAGTGTGCCTAGTAAAGCCTGTGCTGTCAATCGCTTACGCGTATAATCCGCTCCCTCATGGAACACCTCGAACCCAAGCGCGCGCAGGAATTCCTCAAGCAGCATGCCGATGCGCTGTTCATCGACTGCCGCAGCGAGATGGAATACCTGTTCGTTGGGCACCCGGTCGGCGCCCTGCATCTGGCCTGGAACGACGGGCCGGACTGGGCGGTCAATCCGCATTTCGTCGGCCAGATGAGAAAACTCGCGGGCAACAACCACACCCTGCGTCCCGTAGTCCTCATTTGCCGCAGCGGCAACCGCTCGCAGGAAGCGGGCGAGGAACTCGAGCGCGCAGGCTTCACACGCGTGTACAACGTGAAGCATGGCTTCGAGGGCGAATTGAACGACAAGCATCAGCGCAGTTCAGCGGCTGGCTGGCGATTCGAGGGCCTGCCATGGGAGCAGTGCTAGGCCGCTAGGCGTGCACCCGCCGGCACGACTTGCTTGGGCAATGTGGGCGCTGGGCGCCTCGCTGTATCTTGCCGGTTTCTTCCAGCGCGTCGCCCCCGCGGTGATGACGCAGGAACTGATGGCGGAGTTCTCGCTCGCCGCCGCCGGCCTCGGCAACCTCTCCGCGTTCTACCTGTACGGCTATGTCGCGATGCAGATCCCGACGGGCCTGCTGGTGGACCGCTTTGGCGCCCGGCGTGTTCTCGCCGTCGGCGCGGCGGTGGCGGCGGCGGGCAGCTTCCTGTTCGCATTGGCGCCCGATCTTTTTACCGCGAACCTGGGCAGGCTCCTCATCGGCGGCTCGGTCGGTGTCGCCTGGGTGGGTACCCTGAAACTTGCTGCGCACTGGCTGCCGGCTCGCAGTTTTGCCCTGGCGAGCGGCCTGGCGCTCGCCGCCGGCATGTGCGGCGCAGTGGGCGCGGGCGTCCCCCTCGCCGCGGCCGTCAGCAGCTTCGGCTGGCGCCCGGTGATGCTGGGCGGCGCGGTGGCGATCACGCTGATCTGCGCGGCGATCTGGCTGATCGTGCGCGATGATCCGGCGGAGCGCGGTTACACCGGCTACTTCAGCGGGGCGGGCGTTCACGGAGCTGCGCGGCCTTCCGTCTGGCGCGGGCTGGCCGAAGTTCTGCGCTACCGCAACACCTGGCTGATCTACTTCGCACCGCAAGGCATCAGCGGCGCGACCATCGCCTTCGGCGGCTTGTGGGGCGTGCCCTACCTGACCTCGGTCTATGCATTCTCGGCCGAGCGGGCGGCGTTCTACTGCTCGGCGCTGATGCTGGCCTGGGCGCTGGGCGGGCCCGTGTTCGGCGCATTCTCCGACCGGCTGCGCGAACGAAAGCCCCTTTACGTGATCGGTTCAGTCAGCGCCCTGGTTCTCTGGTCCGTGATCGTGCTCGCGCCGCCGTCGCCGAACGTGCTGTTCGTCGTGTTGCTCGCTGCCGGCTTCGCCTCCGGATGCATGGTGACGGGTTTTGCGTATGCGAAGGAGTCGGTGCCCGCGCACCTCGCGGGCACCGCGACGGGCGTGGCGAACATGGGCTCGATGACGGGCGCGATGCTGCTGCAGCCGCTGATCGGCGTGGTCCTGGACCAGGGCTGGGTCGGCGATACGACCTACTCGGGCGCGCGCGCCTATGGCGCCCTCGCCTACCGCGATGCGTTCCTGCTGATGCTGGGCTGGCTGGCGGTGTCGCTTGCGTGCGCGCTCGCCACGCGCGAGACGCACGCCCGGCAGATGCGCTGATAAGATTCCCCGCGCCATGAACGATGCCGGGTTCCGCTCGAAAGTCTCCGCCTTTGCCTGCGAGGTTTATTGGGGCGACTGCGACCCGGCCGGGATCATCTTCTACCCCACCTATTTCCGCTGGATGGACGCGGCGTGCTGGGCGTTCCTCGCTTCCGTGGGCTACGACGCCAGGCGCATGCGCGCCGAGCACCTGGCGATGCCGCTGGTGTCGGCGGACTGCCAGTTCGTCTATCCCGCCCAGCAGGGCGACCGCTGCGTGGTGCGCTCGAGCATCGCGCGCTTTGGGGGCAAGTCCTTCGTGGTTGCGCATCAAGTACAGCGGGAGGACGGCATGTCCCTTGCCAAGGGCTCCGAGACGCGCGTCTGGGGGAAGTTCGATGCCGGGCCCGGCACGCGCATGCGCGGCCAGGTGATACCCGAGGAACTGAAGGCGCTGTTCAGCGCCTGATGAGGAGCAAGACGATGCCGGAAATCCATCCGCCATATCTGTATCCACCGTACAAGAGCACGCTGCTGCGCGCGCCGAAGCAACAGCTGGTGCGCGTGCCGCCGAGCCCGCTTGATGCGAGCGGCCCGGTGTTCCCGAAGCGCTTCGTGAAGGACAGCGCTGCCGACCTCACGCAATGGGGCAAGGGCGCGCCGCTCGGCGAGAAGATGATCCTGGTCGGACGTGTGCTGGACGACGGGGGCCGTCCCGTGCGTAGCGCCCTGGTGGAGCTCTGGCAGTGCAACGCGGCGGGCCGCTACTCGCATCCGGTGGACCAGCACGACGCACCGCTCGACCCGAACTTCCTTGGGCGCGGCCAGGTTCTGACCGACGACGCCGGCGAGTTTCGCTTCGTCACCATCAAGCCGGGCGCCTATCCCTGGCGCAACCAGCCCTTCGGCTGGCGGCCGGCGCACATTCACTTTTCGCTCTTTGGCAGCTGCAACGCAGAGCGCCTGATCACGCAGATGTTCTTTCCCGGCGATCCGCTGCTGCCGATCGACCCGATCTACAACAGTCCGCCCGATCCCGCGGCGCGCGCGCGCATGCTGGCGAGCCTGGAGTTGGAGAGTGGCATCGAGGAGGTGGCACTCGGCTACCGCTTCGAGATCGTGCTCGGTGGGCGCCGCGCCACGCCGATGGGCCACTGACCATGGCGGGCGAAACTCCTTCGCAGACCATCGGGCCGTTCTTCCACATCGGGCTGGAGTGGAAAGGCGGTGAGACGGCCGAATTCGGCACGCCGGGCGAGCGCATCACGCTGACCGGCCGCATCACCGACGGTGCGGGTGCGCCGATCGACGACGCGATGCTCGAGACCTGGCAGATGGACGCCGCCGGCAGGCTGCCTGCCGCGGGCGAATCCCGGCCAGGCGGCTTTGCGCGCTGCTACACGGACAAGGAGGGGCGCTACCGCATCGAAACGGTGATGCCGGGCGCATTCTCCGGGCCGGACGGCGCGCGCTACGTGCCGCAGTTCAACGTCACGATCTTCATGCGCGGGCTGCTGAAGGCTATCCGCACGCGCGTACTCCTTGCTTCCGCCGATGCCGCGAAAGAGGATCCCTTCGCGCGCGCCATCGGCGATGCGGCACGATTGAAGACCGTGCTCGCCCAGCGCGATGCCGCCAAGCCCGGCGTCTGGAACTGGGACGTGCGCGTGCAGGGCGCGGGCGAAACGGCGTTCATCGAGCCCTAGATGGCCGACAACCCCGTTGCCCGGGCGCTTGGCCGGGCGTCGTTTGCGGGTGCGTTCGGAGATACGGCGTATGCGCGCGCCATGCTGGCTTTCGAGCGCGCGCTGGCGGAGGCGCAGGCCGAAGCCGGGCTGATTCCCGCTGCAGCGGCGCGCAGCATCGCTGCGGCCTGCGAGGCGCTGCACCCATCGGGTGAACAACTCGTCGGCGAAGCGCGCCGTTCGGGCTCGCTGGCCATTCCCCTGGTCAAGGCGCTCACCGAGGAAGTGCGCAAGCATGACGCGGCGGCGGCGGCCCATGTGCACTACGGCTCGACCAGCCAGGATGTCCTCGATACCGCGCTGGTGCTCTGCCTGAAGCCCTGTCTCGAAGTTGCCGATCGCGTCCTGGGCACAGCCGCTGCACACCTTGCAGCGCATGCGCGCAAACACGCGCGTACGCTGATGCTGGGGCGCACGCTGATGCAGCCGGCCTCACCCATCACGGCAGGCCTGAAGATCGCGCGTTGGGCAAACTCCGTTTCCCGTTGCCGCTCGCGGCTTGCTGCCGCAGCCAGCCGCGCCTCATGCGTGCAGCTCGGCGGTGCCGTGGGCGCGCTCGATTCGCTGGGCGCCAAGCGCGCCGCGGTTCGCGCGGGGGTCGCCCGGCGCCTGGGCCTTGCCGATGCCCCGGCCTGGCATACCCAGCGTGATGCCCTGCTCGCGCTGGCCGCGGAACTTGCCATCCTTGTCGGAGCGATCGGCAAGATTGCGCGGGACCTCGCGTTGCTGCAGCAGGCCGAGGTGCAGGAGATGCAGGAGTCGCAGGGCGGCGGCGGATCCACCGCGATGCCGCACAAACGAAATCCGGTGGCTTGCCTGCAGGCGTTGGCGGCGGCGGTACGCGCTCCCGGACTGCTCGCGACCCTGTTGCATGCCGCGAACCAGGAGCATGAGCGCGCCCTGGGCGGCTGGCAGGCAGAGCTTGCGACCTGGCCCGACCTGGTGGAGGCTGCGGGCGGCGCCCTGGATGCTATCGAAAAAATCGCGGCAGGATTGGTGGTGAACCCCGAACGCATGGCCTCGAATCTCGACGCAACGCAGGGACTGGCCTACTCGGAGCGCCTGGCGCGCCACCTTGCTGCACGCATGGACCGCACTGCCGCCTCGGTGAAAGTGGAGCAATGGTGCGCCCAGGTGATGAAGGAGCGGCGGCACCTCAAGGCAGTGGCTGACGCCGCGCTGGGCGAAGACCTGGCGCAGGTGTTCTCCACGGACGCCCTGCTGGCGGATCTGCAGCCAGCGGTCGAAGAACAGCTCGCCGGGCTCTAGCGGCTATTCCGCGTCCGGCTGCTTCGATGGTTGCGCGCGGTCGAAGGCCTCGAGTTTCATGCACTCGGCATACACCCGCATCACGGTCGGAAACTGCGAGGTGTCGTTCTTGTAGCGCTGTGCGTTGAACACCTGCGGCACCAGGCAGCAGTCGGCCATTGTCGGGGTGTCGCCGTGCGAGTAGCGTCCGCTGACCGGATTGCTCGTCATCGCCGCTTCGAGCTTGCCGAGGCCGTCGTCGATCCAGTGGCGGTACCAGGCGGCGACCTGCTCCTCGCTGCGGCCAGCCCCCGAGCGAAGGTAATCGAGCGTGCGCTTGTTGTTGAGCGGATGGATCTCGCAGGCGATGAGCAGGGAAAGTGCGCGCACCCGGGCGCGGCCGTAAGGATCTTTTCGGCAGCAGCGCCGGGGCGGGGTGCTTCTCCTCGAGATACTCGATGATCGCGAGCGATTGCGTGAGCACCTGCCCGTCGTCCAGCAACAGCGCGGGCAGCAGTTGCTGCGGATTCACGGTGCCGAACTCCGCACGCTGGTGCTCGTTCTTGCCCAGATGCACCGGCACGCTCTCATAAGGCAGACCCTTCAGGTTGAGCGCGATGCGCAGCCGGAACGGCGAGGAGCCGCGAAAAAAGGTGTACAGCTTCACAGCGGCGGGACGATTTTCACCTTTAACTCGCCCACGCCGTCGATGCCGGCATGCAAATCGTCCCCCTGTTTCACCGGACCGACGCCGGCGGGTGTGCCGGAGTAAATGATGTCGCCGGGCTCGATGGTGTAGTACTCGGACAGGTAAGCGATCTGCTCGGGCACCGACCAGATCATGTCGGCGAGGTCGGCCTTTTGGCGGTCCTTGCCGTTCACCTGCAGCCAGATCGCGCCCTTGCCCGGGTGGCCGATCTTGGCGGCCAGCACCAGCGGGCTGCACGGCGCTGCTTCGTCGAAGTCCTTGCCGAAGTCCCAGGGCCTGCCATTGTCCTTGCCCAGCTGCTGCAGGTCGCGCCGCGTCATGTCCAGGCCGACCGCATAGCCGTAGACGTGCTCGTGGGCGCGCTTGGCATCGATGCGGCGGCCGCCTTTGTGGATGGCGACCACCAACTCGGTCTCGTAGTGATAGTTGGCCGTCTTCGGCGGGTAGTGCACGTTGCCGCCGTTGGGCACCAACGAATGCGCGCTCTTGATGAAGAAGAACGGCTGCTCGCGGCCGCTGCCGCCCATCTCCTTCTGGTGCTCGGCGTAGTTGCGTCCGACGCAGAAGATGCGGCGCACGGGGAAGGTGTCGGCGCCGCCAGCGATCGGCAGCGCGGGGGGAGTCCAGATCGGGATTGCGTAGGCCATGCGGTCCTCTCGGGGAAAACGCGGATTCTATTCCTTGCGGGCTTGCCGTTGCTCGAGCAGTTCACGCAGCTTGAAACGCTGCACCTTGCCGGTGGCGGTGCGCGGCAGTTCCGCGACCGGCAGGATCCACTTGGGCCGCTTGTGGCGCGGCAGCTTTGCTTCGCAGGCGCTCGCCGCGGCCGCCACCGCCGCCGCGCCGTCCGTGCCGCGCGGCGCGACGAACAGCGCCAGCCGCTCGAAGCCGTCGGCGTCGGCGACCGGCACGCAGGCGGCCTCGGCGATCCCCGGCAAGCCTGTCACGGCTTCCTCCAGGTCCCCGGGCTGCACCCACTGTCCGGCCACCTTGACCAGTTCGTCGCTGCGGCCCTGGTGCGAGAAGTAGCCCTGCGCGTCGCGCTCGAACACGTCCTTGGTGCAGAACCAGCCGTCGCGGAACTGCTCGCGCGTCGCTTCGGGCCGATTGGCATAGCCGGTACTGAGTGCGGGGTGCCGGATCCAGAGCACGCCGGGCTCGCCGATGCCGGCCTCGCGGCCATCCTCGGCGAGGAGGCGCACGTCGACGCCATTGAGCGGTTTGCCGCTCCTTTGCGCACCCGCGCTGCCGGGTGGCGTCGCCATGGCCACGCAGAATGTTTCCGACATGCCGTAGGCGGAGAGAATCTCGCGCCCGGTCGCCTTGCGCCAGCTCTCGAGCACCGACAGCGGCATGCGCTCGCCCGCCGAGACGTAGCGGCGCACATCGCGAAACGGCGCCAGGTGCTCTAGCCCCAGCGCGAGCAGGCGACGATAGAACGTCGGCACGCTGAAAAATGCGCTCGGCCGGTGGCGCGCGACGAGGGCCTTCACCTGCTCCGCGTCGGCCCAGTCCGGATGCAGGATCGCCGTCGCGCCGAGCGCGAGTGGGCCCAGCAATCCGTTCTCCAGCGCGTAGGCGAAGAACAGCTTGGAAGTGTTGAACACCCTGTCGCCAGCGACCAGGCCCAGGACTTCGCGCTGCACCTGACCCGCCGCCAGCACGTCCTTGTGCGCATGCAGGATGCCTTTGGGCTTGCCGGTGGTGCCGGAGGAGTAGAGCCAGAAGGCGGGATCCTCCGGCCGCACTGGTTGGGCCGCTGCCTGCGGCGAGGCGCGCGACAATTCTCCGGACCAGTCTTTCCCCGTCGCCAGGCGCCGCTCGCCCGTGAGGTCGGCGGCCAGCGTCCCGAGCGCAGGCAGCAGCGCTTCCTCAGCGATCAGCAGGCGCGCGTTGCTGTCCGCAACCACGTAGCGGTACTCGTCCTGCGTCAGCTTGCTGTTCAGGCCGATGGCCACTGCGCCCGCGCGCACGGCGCCCAACCACGCGGCGGCGAACTCGGGCGTATCGCGCAGCAGGAGCAGCACGCGATCGCCGGGTTGTACGCCGCGCGCCTGCAGTGCGTTCGCCACGCGACCGACGGCTGCCGCGAGCCCGGCATAACTGAGTTCCTGTTCACCGCTGACGAGCGCTACGCGCGCCGCATGGCGCGCCAGCGCTGCCTCGCCCAGCAGGTGTTCGGCGGCGTTCACCTCAGGAAAACGCGACCTGCGGCAGCTTCAGGCCGAGCTTCTCGACGGTGTCCTTCGCGCGCGCCATGTAGTCGGCGCGCATCTCTTCGTTCGTGCGCAGCTTGATGCCGTATTTGCGGTACAGCTCGTTGTTCTTGGAGGCGCTGGCGCCGAAGAATTTCGGCGCCTCTGGATAAAAGCGGTTCACCGCCTCCTGCACCTTCGAGCGGCCGTCCTCCGTCTCCACCAGGTCAACGCAGAAATCCAGGCCGAACTGGGCGTGGAATTTCTCCTCCGGCATCGTGGTGCGCGCAATGTTGCGCAAGGGCACGAACGAGCAGTGCAGCAGGTCCTCCACCTGCAGGATCTCGGCCAG
Source organism: Betaproteobacteria bacterium (assembly GCA_031391655.1). GTDB lineage: Bacteria > Pseudomonadota > Gammaproteobacteria > Burkholderiales > SG8-39 > JAABQT01. The sequence goes on along the minus strand of JANMUO010000089.1, from coordinate 2,567 downwards.
GTCGCCCAGCATCTTGATGACGCAGAACTCCTCCCAGGTCTTGAGCGGGAACTCGAAGATGTTGAGCGGGCGTTTAGTGGACACGGTGAGTTCCTCGGGCTTCACCCCGATCTGGTCGGCGAGTTCCTTGAAGCGCACGTGGTGGTGGTACTCCTCCATTGCCACTCGGCAGGTGAGCCACTTGGCGTGCGGCGTGGGCGCGAGCGCGATCGCCGGCTCGTCGAACACCTGCGCGCCGTAGAGCTCGTTCAGCGCGTGGCTGCGCACGATCTTGCGCACGGCCAGCTTGTAGTCCTCGGGCTGCTGCGCGAACTCCTCGATCGTCTTGACGGTGGGATAGGCGGACATGCGGGGGGCTCCGGTGGGGAGTTCAGAGTATGGGATCCGAGGCGAAGGCCTCGAGGTCGGTGACCAGGTCGGCGTAGTGGGGCGCGAAGGCCGCGGCGTCGCGCGCGAAGCCGGCCAGGTCGTAGCCGCCCTGCGGCTGCAGCAGCCGGTGGGCGGGACGCGCCTGTGAGAACACGAACGCTTCGCGCCCGCGCACGCCGAACAGCTGGCCGCTCACGCCCTGCGCTCCGCTGGAGCACAGAAAACTCACCAGCCGCGCCACGTAGAGGGCCGGCACCGCCAGCGCTTTTTGCTTATAGGCGGCCTGCGCGTCGTTCGCCGGCTGGATGCTCTCGGTCACGCGCGTGGCGGCAAACGGGGCCACGGCATTGCAGCGGATCTGCGAGCGTGCCAGGTCGTGCGCCACGACCCGCGTCAGGCCGATCAGCCCCGCCTTGGCCGCGGCGTAGGCTGCCTGGCCGAAGTTGCCGTAAATGCCTGCCGAAGAGACGATGTTGACGATGGCGCCCGGCGCGCGCCCTGCCTTCGCCTGGTCGCGCATCCGCGGTGTTGCCGCCGCCAGCAGGCGCTGCGCGCCGGTGAGGTTGGTGCGCAGCACCGCGTCCCAGGCCTCGTCGCTCGACTTGAAAATGAACGCATCGCGCAGGATCGCGGCGTTGTTCACCACCAGGTCCAGCGCGCCGAATCGCTCCACCGCCAGTTCGACCGCCGTGCGGGCGGTCGCCGGGTCGGCAACGTCGCCACACACGGCGGCAGCGAGGTCCATGCGTTGAGCAACCTCTTCGGCGAGCCTCGGTTGCAGCGGTTCGCCCGAGATCGATACGCCGCTGTCCACGATCACCACGCTCGCGCCTTGCGCAACGAAGTCCTCCACGATGGCAAGCCCGATGCCGCGCGCCCCGCCGGTGACGATTGCCACCCTGCCCTTGAGATCCATGGATTCAGTCCTGGTTGTAGAAGGCGTCGGCGTGGATCTGCCGCGGCTGTGCGCCTCTAGCCCGGAGCGCGGCGGTGGCCGCCTCCACCATGACGGGAGGCCCAGCGAGGTAGGCCATCAGGTTTTCGCACTCCGCGAGGTCCGCGGCGACTGCCTCGTGCACCAGCCCATAGCGGCGGCCGCGCTCGCCCTTCTGCTCCGAGAGCACAACATGGAGATGGAAATTCGGATGCTTCGCCCTGAGTTCCTTCAACAGTCCTTCGTGGTACAGGTCGCGCTCGCTGCGCACGCCGAAGTACAAGGTAACCGGGGCCGCGGTTCCACGCGCAAGCAGGGTGCGCAGGATCGATTGGATGGGCGCGAGGCCCGAGCCGCCGGCGACGAGCAGAACCGGCCCGCGATGGGCGTCGCGGAGGTAGGCGACACCCAAGGGGCCACTCACCTTCACCGTGTCGCCGACCTTCAGCTGCGTTGCCACATAGGTGCTCGTTAGACCACCAGGCATATGGCGAATATAGAAAGTGAGTGCAGGCTCATCAGGGATCCCCGCCATCGAATAGTGGCGTGACAGCCCGGCAGCGAATTCAAGTTGCGCGTACTGCCCGGCGGAGTAGGCAAACGGCCCGCCGGATTCGATCTCGAGGCGCAGGCCGCGGATGTCATGCGTGAGGTCTTCCAGCGCCGCCACCCGGCAACGCATCACCCGCGAAGGGTGCAGGACCAGGTCCTCGGCATCGATGCGTCGCACCGCCGTGTCGTCCCAGACCTGCGTGCGGCAGGCGAGGATGATGTTCTTGGCGCGCTCCTGCGGGCTCAGCGCGTGCTCCGAATACTCGAGCTCCAGCACGTCGCCGGAGAGCAGCTCGCACTTGCAGGTGCCGCAGTTGCCCGCCTGGCACGAGAACGGGAACGGCACGCCGGCGCGAATCATCGACGCGAGGATCGTGTCGCCCGCTTCCACCGGTACCGGGTCGGGATGACCTTCGAGGATGATGTGCATGGCCTGCCCGCATTATCCGACGGGCAGGCCCGCACCATAAAAAAAACGGGGCGCCGGAGCGCCCCGTGAACTAGGAAATACCTAGGAGACTCTTCAGATCCGGTATGCCGCCTCGCCATGCGAGGTGGTGTCGAGGCCTTCGCGCTCTTCTTCTTCCGGCACGCGCAGGCCGATGGTCCAGTCCACCAGCTTGAAGGCAACCAGCGCAACCACGCCGGACCAGACAATGGTGAGCATCACCGCCTTGGCCTGGATCCAGACCTGGCCGGAGATGGAATAGTC
>JANMUO010000068.1:0-3205 GCA_031391655.1 Betaproteobacteria bacterium | reverse complement strand
TGGTAGGCGACAACGGCTCCGGCATGCACGTGCACCAGTCGGTATGGAAAGGCGGACAGAATCTCTTCGCGGGCAACGGCTACGCCGGCCTGTCCGAGTTCGCGCTGTTCTACATCGGCGGCATCATCAAGCACGCCAAGGCGCTCAACGCCATCACCAACCCGGGCACCAACAGCTACAAGCGCCTGGTGCCGGGGTTCGAAGCGCCGATCAACCTTGCCTATTCGGCGAAGAACCGCTCGGCGTCCTGCCGCATCCCGTACGTATCGAACCCGAAGGCGCGCCGCGTGGAAGTGCGCTTCCCCGATCCGACGGCCAACTCCTACCTAGCGTTCGCCGCGATGCTGATGGCCGGCCTGGACGGCGTGCAGAACAAGATCCACCCGGGCGACCCGGTGGACAAGAACCTGTACGACCTGCCGCCGGAAGAGGCGAAGAAGGTGCCCAACGTCTGCGCATCGCTCGAAGAGGCGCTGGCCAACCTCGAAAAGGACCATGCCTTCCTCACCAAGGGCGGCGTTTTCTCCGAGGATTTCCTCGAGTCCTACGCAGTACTGAAGCACGAGGAGCTGACGCGCTTCCGCATGACGACGCACCCGGTTGAATTCGACATGTACTACTCGGCTTAAGCCGGGCTCGACCTACCGCGTGAGGGAGGGACGGGTTCGCCCGTCCCTCGTTTTTTCTGGTATGTTATTGAACATGCGCATGTTTTTAGCATTCCTGGGTTTCGGATTGGCGCTTGCGCCTGCGTGGCTGCAAGCGCAGCAGGACATCACGATCTGGAGCTGCAAGGACAAGGACGGCCGTACGCACGTCACCAACCTGCGCGAGGACACGACCGGCAAGAACTGCAAGGTGGTACAGCAGACGCGGGTACAGGTGGTGCCGGCGGTGACGACCAAGCCGGGGAGCAAGCCGCCGACCGCCTTTCCCAAGGAGGACGCGCAGCAGCGCGCCTCGGCCAAGACCCGGCAGCGCGATATCCTGGAGAAGGAACTCACACAGGAGGAGCAGGCGCTGGGCCAGGCGCGCAAGGAACTCGCCGAGCAGGAGTCGGTGCGCTACGGCGACGAGCGCAACTACGCCAGGGTCCTGGAGCGCCTGCAGAAGTACAAGGACGCGGTCGAGCTCCACGAGAAGAACATCGATTCGCTCAGGCGCGAGCTGGCCAACCTGAACCGGTGAGCCGGACGGCCTGACCCATGGCCGCCACCTTCGCGGGCCTGGAGTTCCTGGCCACCGCCGTGGTGGTCCTCGACGAGCGCTACGTCGTGCGCTATGCCAACCAGTCTGCGGAAAACCTGCTCGGTACGGCAGCCAAGAGCCTCATCGGCCAGGCCTTCCTGCCCTTTTTCCCAGGTGACGCCGCGCTGGAGACGGCGCTTGCGGATGCCCTGGTCACCCACTGGGATTACTCCGCGCAGAACGTGACCTACGCGCGCCCCGGGCGCGAGCCGCTGCCGCTGTCGTGCACGCTGACGCGGATCGACGTCCCCGATGCGCCGCTGCTGGCCGAACTGCGCCCGATCGAGCAGCAGTTGCGACTCGCGCGCGAAGAGCGGGCGTTCGGCGAGCAGCAGGCCAACCGCGAGCTGATCCGCAACCTCGCGCACGAGATCAAGAACCCCCTCGGCGGGCTGCGCGGCTCGGCGCAGCTGCTCGAGCGCGAGCTCGACCGCGCGGAACTGCGCGAGTACACGCAGGTGATCATCAAGGAGGCGGACCGGCTGCAGTCGCTCATGGACCGGCTGCTCACCCCCCACCGCGCGCCGCGCGTCGGCGCCCTCGGCATCCACGAGGTGCTGGAGCGTGTGAGGAGCCTGGTCCTGGCCGAATTCTCCACCGGCATCCGCATTGCGCGCGACTACGACCCGAGCCTGCCGGACCTGGTGGGCGACAAGGAACAGCTGATCCAGGCCGTGTTGAACGTGGTGCGCAACGCGGCGCAGGCGCTGGCGGGCGCGCGGGCGGGCAAGGAGGGCAGCATCACACTGCGCACCCGGGCCGTCCGCCAGGTCACCCTGCTCCGGCAGCGCCACAGGCTGGCACTAGAATTGCAAGTGGTGGACGATGGGCCCGGAGTCCCAGAGGACATCCGGGAAAGGATTTTCAATCCCCTGGTGTCGGGGCGGGACGGTGGCAGCGGGCTGGGCTTGTCGCTCGCGCAGACCTTCGTCCACTACCACCGGGGCGTGATCGAGTGCGACAGCCGCCCAGGCCGCACCGTATTCAGGATTCTCCTGCCGCTCGCATGAAACCTGTCTGGATCGTCGACGACGACCGCTCCATCCGCTGGGTATTCGAGAAGGCGCTCGGCCGCGAAGGCATCGCCTACAACTCGTTTGCCTCGGCGCAGGAGGCGCTCGACGCCTTGCGCGGCGGCCCGCCGCAGGTGCTGGTGTCGGACATCCGCATGCCGGGCCCCTCCGGGCTCGAATTGCTGCACACGGTGAAGGAGAAGCACCCGGCGGTGCCGGTGATCGTCATGACCGCCTACTCGGACCTCGAGTCGGCGGTGGCGGCCTTCCAGGGCGGCGCCTACGAGTACCTGCCCAAGCCTTTCGACGTCGACCAGGCGGTGGATTTGATCCGCCGTGCTCTGGACGAGAGCCAGCGCGACGCCGCGGTCGCCGAACCGCTCACCGAGGCGCCGGAAATCCTGGGGCAGGCACCGGCGATGCAGGAGGTGTTCCGCGCCATCGGCCGCCTGTCGCAATCCAGCGCAACCGTGCTGATCACGGGCGAGTCGGGGTCCGGCAAGGAGCTGGTGGCGCGCGCGTTGCACCGGCACAGTGCGCACGCGGCGCGGCCCTTTGTGGCGATCAACACCGCGGCGATGCCGAAGGACCTGCTCGAGTCGGAGCTTTTCGGCCACGAGCGCGGCTCATTCACCGGCGCGCAGCAGCAGCGGCGAGGGCGCTTCGAGCAGGCCGAGGGCGGCACGCTGTTCCTGGACGAGATCGGCGACATGCCTGCGGAACTGCAGACGCGCCTGCTGCGCGTGCTGTCGGAGAACAGCTACTACCGCGTTGGCGGACACCAGCAGATCAAGGCCAACGTGCGCGTGATCGCCGCCACCCACCAGAATCTCGAGACGCGCGTGCGCGAGGGCAGCTTCCGCGAGGACCTCTACCATCGCCTGAACGTGATTCGCATCCGCCTGCCTTCGCTGAGCGAGCGGCGCGAAGACGTGCCGCTGCTG
>JANMUO010000065.1:0-2646 GCA_031391655.1 Betaproteobacteria bacterium | reverse complement strand
TGAAGGAGTTGATCGCCTACGCCAAGGCCAATCCCGGCAAGATCAACTTCGGTTCCTCGGGCATCGGCGCCGCGGCGCACCTGACCACGGAGCTGTTCAAGCAGACCTCCGGCCTGGACATGGTGCACGTGCCCTACAAGGGCACGGCGCCGGCATTGCTCGGCCTGCAGGGCAACGACATCCAGATCCTGGTGGACGTGCCCAGCACGCTGATGCCGCACATCCGCGGCGGCAGGATCAAGGCGCTCGCCATGTTCTCGGGCAAGCGCGTGCAGGGCGCGGCCGAAGTGCCGACCTTCGCCGAGGCCGGCGGCCCGCCGCTGGAGTCCTCCACCTGGGTGATGTTCATGGCCCCTGCCGGCACGCCGCGCGACATCGTCACGCGCCTGTCGCAGGAAGCGCACAAGGCGATCAACGAATCCGACATCAAGACCCGCTTCAGCGACATCGGCATCGAGCCCGTCGGCGGCACGCCCGAGCAGACCTCGCAGTTCCTCGCCGCCGAGATCGCCAAGTGGGCCAAGGTCATCACCACCGCCGGCGTGAAGGCCGAGCAATGAAGGCCCTCCTTGCGCTGGCGCTATCCTTCTTCGCAGTAGCGGCGCAGGCGCAAGCCTGGCCTTCCAAGCCGCTGCGCTACATCGTCCCGTTCCCGCCTGGGGCGTTCAACGACAACATGGCGCGCATGCTGGCGGCCGAGCTGCCCAAGACGCTCGGCCAGCCGGTGATCGTGGAGAACCGCCCCGGCGGCAACACCCTCATCGGCACGGATGCCGCGGCCAAGTCGCCGCCCGACGGATACACGCTCTTCGGTGCGGCGCTGCCCTTTGCGGTGGTGCAGAGCCTGTACAAGGCGCCCTTCGACGTAACGAAGGACTTCGCGCCGATCACGCTCGCCGGCGTGACGCCCAACCTGCTGGTGGCCAATCCAAATGCGCCGGTGAACACAGTGAAGGAACTCATCGCCTACGCGAGGGCCAATCCCGGGAAACTCAACTACGCCTCCACCGGCAACGGCACCTCGAACCACCTCTCGTTCGAGCTGTTCAAGGCGATGACGAAGACCTTCGTCGTGCACATCCCCTACAAGGGCAGCGCCCCGGCGGTCACCGACCTCATCGCCGGGCAGGTGGACGTGATGTTCGACAACACGCCCAACGTGCTGCCGCACGTTCGCTCCGGCAGGCTGAAGGCGATCGCCGTGTCCTCGAAAACGCGCTCGTCCTCCGCGCCCGAGGTGCCCACGGTGGACGAGGCGGGCGTGCCGGGCTACGACGTGACGGTGTGGTTTGGGGTGCTGACCGTGGCGGGCACGCCGCGCGAGATCGTGCAGCGGCTGAACACCGAGATGGTGCGCATCATCCGCTCGCCGGAGACCTCGGATCGCTTTGCCAAGGCAGGGGTGGACGTGGTGGCGAGCACGCCGGAGCAGTTCAAGACCCATCTCGACGCCGAGGTGGTGCGCTGGGCCAGGGTGGTGAAGGACGCAGGGATCAAAGCCGACTAGAGGGGTTTCTTGATCCAATTGGCGAGCTCGCCCACCACGCCGCGGCGGAAGGTGAGCACGCAGACCACGAAGATGATCCCCTGTACCACCGTCACCCAGGCGCCGAGCTGCGCCAGGTAGTTGGCCATCGCGACGATCACCAGCGCCCCGACCACCGGGCCGAACACCGTGCCCAGGCCCCCGACCAGGGTCATCAGCACCACCTCCCCCGACATGCTCCAGTGCACATCGGTGAGCGAGGCGAGCTGGAACACGAGCGACTTGGTGCCGCCCGCCAGCCCGGCGAGCGCCGCCGACAGGACGAAGGCAAGGAGCTTGTAGCGGTCCGTGTCGTAGCCCAGCGACAGCGCGCGCGGCTCGTTCTCGCGGATGGCCTTGAGCACCTGGCCAAAGGGCGAATGGATGACGCGGGCAACGAGGAGGAAACCTCCCAGGAACACCGCCAACACCAGCGCGTACATGTTGAACACCTGCCGCAGGTCGATGAAGCCGAACAGCATGCCGCGCGGCACCGCCTGGATGCCGTCCTCGCCGCCGGTGAACGGCGCCTGCACGCAGAAGAAGTACACCATCTGCGCCAGCGCCAGCGTGATCATGGCGAAGTAGATCCCCTGCCGGCGGATGGCGATCAGTCCGGCGGCGAGGCCCAGCAGCGCCGCTGCGCCCACCGCCGCGAGGATCGCGAATTCCGGATTGAAGCCCCACACCTTCGCCGCGTGCGCCGAGACATAGCCCGCAAAGCCGAAGAACATGGCGTGGCCGAAGGACAGCAGCCCGCCGTAGCCGATGAGCAGGTTGAACGCGCAGGCAAAGAGGGCAAAGCACATCACCTTCATCAGGAACAGCGGGTAGATCACCGCCGGCGCCAGCACGAAGAACGCGACCATCGCCAGGAACGCGATGCGCTGGTGGTTCATCGGGCCGTCCCGAACAGGCCGGCCGGCCGGATCATCAGCACGATCGCCATGATGATGAAGATCACGGTGTTGGACGCTTCCGGGTAGAACACCTTGGTCAGGCCCTCGATGACCCCCAGGCCGAAGCCGGTGACGATGGCGCCCATGATCGAACCCATGCCGCCGATCACCACCACCGCGAACACCGCGAACACCACGATGATCAGGTCGGCCCCCATCTGC
>JANMUO010000061.1:0-2074 GCA_031391655.1 Betaproteobacteria bacterium | reverse complement strand
CGCACACCGAAATCGTGGTGTCGCCCGAGCATGACATCGAGCTGCGCCGCGTGCGCATCACCAACCGCTCGCGGGCGCGCAAGTCCGTCGAAGTGACCAGCTACGCCGAGGTGGTCCTCGCCCCCGCCGCCGCCGACGCCTTGCACCCGGCGTTCAGCAACCTCTTCGTGCAGACCGAGATCGTGGCGGCCCGGCAGGCGATCCTGTGCACGCGGCGTCCGCGCTCTCGCGACGAGCCGGCGCCCTGGATGCTGCACCTGATGGCGGTGCACGGCGCCGAGGCCGCGGAGGTTTCCTACGAGACGGACCGGGCGCGCTTCATCGGCCGCGGCGGCAGCGTGAGCGACCCGCTGGCCCTGCGCGCGCCGGGCGCGCTCTCGGGCAGCCAGGGCTCGGTGCTCGACCCCATCGTGGCCATCCGCCAGCGCATCGTCCTGGAGCCCGCGCAGACCGCGACGCTGGACCTGGTCACCGGCGTCGGCGAGAGCCGCGCCGCCTGCCTGCAGCTGGCGGAGAAGTACCAGGACCGGCGCCTCGCCGATCGGGCGTTCGAGATGGCGTGGACGCACAGCCAGGTGGCGCTGCGGCAGATCAACGTCACCGAAACCGACGCGCAGCTCTACGGGCGCATCGCAAGCTCCATCATCTACGCCAACGCCTCGCTGCGCGTGGATGCGGGCGTGATCGCCAAGAACCGGCGCGGCCAGTCCGGCCTGTGGGGCTACGTCATTTCGGGCGACTTGCCCATCGTGTTGGTGCAGTTGAGGGCCCCGAAGAACATCGAACTGGTGCGCCAGCTGGTGCAGGCGCACGCCTACTGGCGCTTGCGCGGACTGGCGGTGGACCTCGTGGTGTGGAACGAAGAGCGCGGCGGCTACCGCCATGCGTTGCACGACCAGATCATGGGACTGATCGCCGCGGGCCAGGGAGCGAACGTGATCGACCGGCCCGGCGGTATTTTCGTGCGCTCCGCCGACCAGATTTCCAACGAAGACCGCATCCTCCTGCAGTCGGTGGCGCGCGCCGTGTTCACCGATGACCAGGGAACCCTCGCCGACCAGGTCCGGCGCCGGGCCGCCAGCGAACCTGCGATTCCGCGCTTGGTCGCAACGCGCACGCGCAGCGCCGAGCCGGCGCCGGCGGCCCTCGCACCGCCGCGCGACCTCGTCCTGTTCAATGGCCTGGGCGGCTTCAGCCCCGACGGACGCGAATACGTGATCACGACGAGCGCCGCCAATCCGACGCCCGCACCGTGGGTGAACGTGCTCGCCAATGCGCACTTCGGCAGCGTGCTCTCGGACAGCGGATCGGCCTACACCTGGCACGAGAACGCCCACCAGTTCCGGCTCACGCCCTGGCACAACGACGCCGTCGGCGACGCCAGCGGCGAGGCGTTCTACCTGCGCGACGAGGAGACCGGGCGCTTCTGGTCCCCGAGCGCGCTGCCCTGCCGCGGCGCCGGGACCTACGTCACGCGGCATGGCTTCGGCTACAGCGTCTTCGAGCACACCGAGGATGGCATCGCCTCCGAGCTGACCGTCTACGTGGACCTCGACCTGCCCGTGAAATTTGCGGTGCTCAAAATGCGCAACGCCTCGGGACGGGCGCGCCGGCTGTCGGCGACCGGCTATGTGGAGTGGGTGCTCGGCAGCCTGCGCACCAAATCCGCCATGCATGTCGTGACGGAGATCGATGCCGAGGGCGGCGCGCTGCTCGCGCGCAACGCCTTCGACCCGGAGTATGCCGGGCACGTCGCTTTCTTCGACGTGGACGACGTGGCGCGGACCTTGAGCGGCGACCGGACCGAGTTCCTCGGGCGCAACGGCACGATGGGCAGGCCGGCCGCCATGGCGCGCGCGCGCCTCTCGGGCAAGGTGGGCGCGGCCATGGACCCCTGCGGCGCGATCCAGGTCCCCGTCGACCTCGCGCCCGGCGCGACGCGGGAAATCGTTTTTCGCATGGGGGTCGGCCGTGGGTCCGAGGATGCCAGCCGGCTGGTGCAGCGCCTGCGCAAGTCCGGCACCGCGCGCGCGGCGCTCGACGCCGTGCGGCAGTATTGGACGACCACGCTGGG
>JANMUO010000416.1:0-4099 GCA_031391655.1 Betaproteobacteria bacterium | reverse complement strand
GTGCAAGTGGCCTTGATCTGAGCGATTTCATTGAGGACGTCGATTCAAACTTGCAGACAGTGATTAGAAGGTTCGCAGCTGTTGTGTTTTTTCGTCTGTCTCACGGTCGCAATTTTTTTTTTTTTTTCAGTTGGGTATCGTCCAGCCCGTACACGGGGGACGTTCTCGAATACTGGCGGAATTGCAATGAGTACCCCAACATCAAGAGAGTCAGATAGTGCACCGTGAGGCCTTTCAGCATCATCGAGGCCGCGACCTCTTCGGAAACGCCCTGGGGCAGCTTCACCATGCGGTCGGCGGGTACCAGCCGCTGCTCGCAGTACGAGCCCGGCAATCCGGTGTAGGCGACGCGGTCGCCTGCCTTGAGATCGGTGACGCCCGCGCCCACCGCATCAACCACGCCGGCGGCCTCGTTGCCAGCAGCCTGCGGCAACTGCATCGGGTACAGGCCAGAGCGCTGGTACGTGTCGACGAAGTTGACGCCGATCGCCGTGTGGCGGATGCGCACCTGCCCCTGCCCCGGATCACCCACCGATACGTCGTCCAGCTGCAGGACTTCGGGCCCGCCGGTCTTGTGGAATCGCACTACCTTGGTCATTTCAGTTGCTCCTCATTGAAATTCGCTCATTCCTTCGGTTTTTTCTCTGGCGCGGCCGGCTCGGCGGCGGCCGGCGCGCCCGCCGGCGCGCCCGCCGCCATCGCCTGCTGCATCACGGCCCAGGGCCACATCATCGCATTGGCCGCAGTATCGGCGCCCGCCGCCATGCCGGCGAGCGCGGCCTCGCTGGTGCCGCCCTTCATCGCCGTCAGCGCGGCGCGTTGCACTTCCAGCCCCTGGATGGCGAAGCGCACCATGTTGAGGTTCATCGACAGCCAGGTCTCCACCGACTTCAGGTCGGCGACGCGCTTTTCCACCTCCTTCGGGTCCATGGTGGGCATCGCCATGCCGGGCACCGGGATGCCCAGGGGGCCCCACAGGCGGCGGAAGACCTCGAACGGGTCCTGCGGATTCTGTTCGGACATGGCGGGCCTCAGGTTCCGGCGAAGAATTCCTTCACCTCGGTTTCACGCGCCATCGTGTCCTGGTAGCCCAGGTCGATGAGCGCGCGGCAGAACGATTCCTCGAACAGCAGGTAGCTGGCCAGGTTGGAGCCCGAGCGCGACAGCGCCCCGGTCGGGCGCAGGATGAAGCGCACGCTGCGCGGCAGCTCGTGGATGAAGCGCGAGGCGATGCGCTCGATCGGCTGCGAAGGGGTGATGAACAGCACCTTCACCGGGCGCAGCATGACGTTGGAGCCCTCGAGCTTGTCGCTTGGGATCAGCTGCACGGTGCGGTTGATGCGCTCCAGGCGCTCGATGTCCACCGCCAGGCTGTCGAGGAAGATCGAGTTGAGGGCGTGGCCGGCGACTTGCGCGAGCGACGGGTAGATATTCGACCGTGCGCGCGACTGCTCGGCGCTCTGGCGCCCGGTGCCGACGATCAGCACCCGGTCGGCCCCCAGGTGCAGCGCCGGGCTCACCGGCGCGATCTGGCGCATCGAGCCGTCGCCGAAGTACTCGCGATGCACCTTGACCGCCGGGAAGATGAACGGCAGCGCCGACGAAGCGAGCAGGTACTCGAGCTTGAGCATCACCGCGGCGCCGATGCGCTGGTTGCGCTCCCAGCCCTCCAGTCCCGAGCCGCCCTGGAAGAAGGACACGCTCTGCCCAGAGGTGTAGCCCGAGGCGGTAACGCTGACCGCGTACAGCGCGCCGGCGTCGATGTTTTGCTGGATGCGCTCGAAGGGCATGCTCTTTTCGAGCATGTCCTTGAGCGGGGAATTGTCCAGCAGCGACACCGGGCTGCTGCGCGAGAGCAGCATCAGCGCCGTGAGCCAGCGCGCGCCGCTCTTCATGATGCTGGGGAAATCGGTGCGATACACCTGCGCGCAATGCATGTGCTCCCAGACTTCGAGCAGGTTGGCCACCGCGCGCGTGAAATCGTCGGCGAACACCGCCAGCGTGGCCGCATTGATGGCGCCCGCCGAGGTGCCGCACAGGATCGGGAAGGGGTTCTTCGCCGGGTTGCCGAGGACGTCGCGCACCGCCTTCACCACGCCCACCTGGTAGGCGGCGCGCGCGCCGCCCCCGGTCAGCACCAGCCCGGCGCGCGGCTTGAGGCTCCCCATGGCGCCCGGCGCCTAGAACAGGCTCGGCGCGACGCCCGCGCGCGGCGCGTTGGCGTCGACCACGGTGAGGGCGGTCATGTTGACGATGCGCCGCACGGTCGCCGAGGGCGTGAGGATGTGCGCCGCGCGCGCCGCACCGAGCAGGATCGGCCCGATCGTGACGCCGTCGCCGGCCGAAGTCTTGAGCAGGTTGAAGGCGATGTTGGCCGCGTCCAGCGTCGGCATGATGAGCAGGTTGGCCTGGCCGCGGAAGCGCGAGTTGGGAAACACCTTGAGGCGGATCTCCTCGGACAGCGCAGCGTCGCCGTGCATCTCGCCCTCGACCTCCAGCTGCGGCGCGCGCTCCTGCAGGATGGCGAGCGCACGCTGCATCTTGCGCGACGAGGGCAGCTCGAGCGAGCCGAAATTGGACGCCGACAGCAGCGCCACCTTGGGGTTCAGGCCGAAGCGGCGCACCGCCTCCGCGGCAAGGATGGTCATTTCGGCGATGTGCTCGGCGTCCGGGTCGGGCGTGACGTAGGTGTCGCAGATGAACACCGTGCGGTTGGGCAGCACCAGCGCGTTCATCGCCGCGTAGTGGCGCACCCCGGACTGCAGGCCGATCACCTGGTCGAGGTAGTGCAGGTGCAGCGCGTGGGTGCCGAAGGTGCCGCACAGCAGGCCGTCGGCCTCGCCCTTGTACATCAGCATTGCCCCGATCAGCGTGTTGCGCCTGCGCATCTCCACCTTCGCGTATTCGGGGGAGACGCCCTTCCTCTCCACCAGCTTGTGGTAGGTGCTCCAGTAGTCGCGGTAGCGCGGGTCCAGCTCCGGATTGACCAGGTCGAAGTCGCGCCCCGCCTTGACGCGCAGCCCGAGCCGCTCGATGCGCTGCTCGATCACCGCCGGCCGGCCGATCAGCACCGGCTGCGCGAGGCCCTCGTCCACCACGATCTGCACCGCGCGCAGCACGCGCTCGTCCTCTCCCTCCGCATAGACCATGCGCTTGGGCGAAGCCTTCGCTGCCGCAAACAGCGGCTTCATGATGAGGCCCGAGTGGTAGACGAACTGCGACAGCGACTCGCGGTAGGCCTCCAGGTCGGCGATCGGCCGCGTCGCCACGCCCGAATCCATCGCCGCCCTGGCCACCGCCGGCGCCACGCGCGCGATCAGCCGCGGGTCGAAGGGCCGCGGAATCAGGTACTCCGGCCCGAAGCTGATGGTCTCGATGTTGTAGGCGAGCGCCACCTGCTCGGAGGTCTCGGCCTGCGCCAGCTCGGCGATGGCGCGCACCGCCGCAAGCTCCATCTCGGCGTTGATGGTGGTGGCGCCGACGTCGAGCGCGCCGCGGAAGATGAACGGAAAACACAGCACGTTGTTGACCTGGTTCGGGTAGTCCGAGCGCCCGGTGGCGATGACGCAGTCGGGCCGCGCCTCCTTGGCCAGTTCGGGCCGGATCTCGGGCTCCGGATTGGCCAGCGCGAGGATGAGCGGCCGCGCCGCCATCTTCTTTAGCATCGCGGGCTTGAGCACGCCGCCCGCCGACAGGCCGAGGAACACGTCGGCGCCGTCCATCACCTCGCCCAGCGTCCTCGCCTTGGTGTCCTTGGCGTAACGCTCCTTGTCCGGGTCCATCTCTTCCTTGCGGCCGCGGAACACCACGCCCTTGATGTCGGTGACGGTGATGTTGGCCATCGGCATGCCCATCTTCACCAGCAGGTCGAGGCAGGCGAGCGCCGCCGCGCCCGCGCCCGAGGCCACCAGCTTCACGCTGGCGAGGTCCTTGCCGACCACCTTGAGGCCGTTGAGCACCGCGGCGCCCACCGTGATCGCCGTGCCATGCTGGTCGTCGTGGAACACCGGGATCTTCATGCGCGAGCGCAGCTTGCGTTCGACGATGAAGCACTCCGGCGCCTTGATGTCCTCCAGGTTGATGCCGCCGAAAGTCGGCT
>JANMUO010000409.1:0-4421 GCA_031391655.1 Betaproteobacteria bacterium | reverse complement strand
TGACCATGCTCGGCACGACCGCGCGGCAGCACAGGAACTGGCTGGTGAGGTTGATCCTCAGCACGCGCTCCCACTCCTCGATCGGGTAGTCGACCGTGGGCTTGTTAAGCCCGGCAATGCCGGCGTTGTTGACCAGCACGTCGACCGTGCCCAGATTCTTCAAGGCATTTGTTATCGAGGAGGGATCGGTCACGTCGACCCTGGGCGAGCCCTCGAGGTCCCAGACGATTACCGTGGCGCCCGAACTGCGCAGGCGCTCGGCGATCGCCGCGCCGATGCCTTGTGCGCCGCCGGTGACGATCGCAGTACGGCCGGCGAAATCGAGCTTGTTCATGGGAGACGCGAAGTATAATCGCGCCCTTCCATGGCCGGACGCCTCGCAGGTAAGACCGCCTTCCTCACCGCCGCCGGGCAGGGCTTGGGCCTCGCCGCCGCGCTCGCCTTCGCGCGCGAAGGCGCCCGGGTGTGGGCGAGCGACCTGAATCCGACGCCGCTGCAGGAGCTCGAGGGCAAGGAAGAAGGCGGGGAGCCGCGCATCCGCACCCGCGTTCTCGACGTGACCGATGAAGCGGGCATCGCCAAGGTCGCGAAAGAAGTCGGCGAGATAGATGTGCTGTTCAATTGCGCGGGCATCGTGCAGAACGGCAGCATCCTCGACGCGGCGCCCAAGGACTGGGATCTCGGCTTCGATATGAACGTGAAATCGATGTATCTCGTGACGCGCGCCTTCCTGCCGGGGATGCTGAAGAAAGGCCGCGGCTCGATCATCAACATGGCTTCGGTCGCCTCGTCGCTGCGCGGCCTGCCGAACCGCTTCGTCTACGGCGCCAGCAAGGCGGCGGTGATCGGGCTCACCAAGTCGATCGCCGCGGATTTCGTCAAGCAGGGAATCCGCTGCAACTGCGTCTGTCCGGGGACGGTGGATACGCCGTCGCTGCGCCAGCGCATCGCGGCGTTTCCCGACCCGGTGCAGGCGGAAAAGGACTTCGTCGCGCGCCAGCCGATGGGACGCCTGGGCTCGGTGGAGGACATCACGGGCATCCTCGTGTTCCTCGCCTCGGACGAGTCGCAGTTCGCGACGGGCAACATGTACTCGATCGACGGGGGACTGACGATATGAAGCTGTGCCGCTACGGCAAGGACGGGTTCGAGAAGCCCGGCATCATCGACCGCGAAGGCAAGTTGCGCGACCTGTCCAAGGTGGTCGCCAACATCGGCCCCAACGAGCTATCGCCGCGCGGGCTGGCGATGCTCTCGAAGGTGAAGCCTGATTCGCTGCCGGTGGTGTCCAACAACCCGCGGCTGGGCGTGCCCTACGTTGGCATCGGCAAGTTCGTCGCCATCGGCCTGAACTACAGCGACCACGCCAAGGAAGCCGGCATGCCGCTCCCGGCCGAGCCGATCGTGTTCTCCAAGGCGACCACCTGCATCAGCGGGCCCTACGACAACGTGATCCAGCCGAAGAACTCCACCAAGCTCGACTGGGAACTCGAGCTGGGCGTGGTGATCGGCACCAAGGCGCAGTACGTCACCGAAGCCAGGGCGCTGGATCATGTTGCCGGCTACTGCGTGGTGAACGACGTCTCCGAGCGCGCCTTCCAGCTCGCCACCAGCCAGTGGGACAAGGGCAAGGGCTTCGACACCGCTGGCCCGATCGGGCCCTGGCTGGTCACCACCGACGAGATCACGGATCCGCAGAACCTCGACATGTGGCTGGACGTCAACGGCAAGCGCATGCAGTCGGGCAACACGCGCACCATGATCTTCAGCGTCGCGCACATCGTGTCGCACGTCAGCCAGTACATGACGCTGATGCCCGGCGACATCATCACCACCGGCACGCCCCCGGGTGTGGGCATGGGCATCAAGCCCGCCCCGGTGTTCCTCAAGCCGGGCGACGTGATGACGCTCGGCATCAAGGGCCTGGGCGAGCAGAAGCAGAAGGTACTCGCGACCCCCGGCTAGAACATCGAGCTGGAGAAGCCGCCGTCCACCGGCAGCGCCGTCCCGGTGACGAAATCGCTCGCGCGGCTGCAGAAGAACACGGCGGCGCCGGCAAGATCGCCGGGCGCGCCCCAACGCCTCGCCGGCGTGCGTCCGACGACGCGCTCGTGCATTCCCGGAATATTGCGCCGCGCGCCCTGCGTCAATTCGGTGTCGATGAAGCCGGGCAGGATGCTGTTGACCTGGATGTTGTCCTTGGCCCAGGCAGCGCCGAGGCTCTTGGTGAGTTGCACCACCGCGCCCTTGGTGGCCGCGTACACCGGGCCGACGTCGAAGCCGAATATGCTGGTCATCGATCCGATGGTGACGATCTTGCCGCCGCCCCGGCGCTTCATTTCCGGATAGGCGGCCTGGCAGCACTCGAACACGCTGGTGAGGTTGGTGTCCACGATCTGGTGCCATTCCGCGCTGCTGTAGTCCTGCGGCGGTTTCCTGATGTTGATGCCGGCGTTGGCGACCAGGATATCCAGTCCGCCAAATGCCTTGACCGTATCGGCGACCATGCGCAGGACCTGGTCCCGGTGGTTGACGTCGGCCACCAGGCCGATCGCGCTGCCGCCAAGCATGCCCACCGCTGCCGAGTTCTTGGCTTCGTTGCGGCCGGCGATCGCCACCATGGCCCCTGCCTGGACCAGTCCCTGCGCGATACCCAGGCCGATACCGCCGTTGCCGCCGGTCACCAACGCGACTTTGCCCTTGAGTTCGAAAGGATTCATGGCAAAAGTGTAATGGGGTAAGCTAGCCTGCGCCAAGCGACTCCATGAACCAACTGCGCATCAATCCGACCCGGCTCTGGGATTCCCTGATGGAGCTGGCCCGCATCGGGGCTACCCCCAAGGGCGGCGTCAAGCGCCTCACGCTGACCGAGGAAGACCGCCGTGCGCGGGACCTGTTCTGCCAGTGGGGACGCGAGGCCGGCCTCGCGGTGGCGATCGACGGCGTCGGTAACCTCTTCGCGCGGCGCGCGGGCACCGAGCCCGGAGTGCCGCCGGTGGCCATGGGCAGCCACCTCGACTCGCAGCCCTCGGGCGGCAAGTTCGACGGCGCCTTTGGCGTGATGGCGGGCCTGGAAGTGCTGCGCACGCTGAACGACGCCGGGGTGCGCACCCGCGCGCCGATGGAAGTCGTGTCCTGGACCAACGAGGAAGGCTCGCGCTTCACGCCCGTGCTGATGGGCTCGGGGGTCTTCGCCGGCATCTTCACCCTGGAGCACGTGCGCGCGCAGAAGGACCTGGACGGCGTCACGGTCGGCGAGGCACTCGATGGCATTGGCTACGCCGGCAGCGCGCGCCCGCACAAGCTCAGCGCCTATTTCGAGGCGCACATCGAGCAGGGCCCGGTGCTGGAGAACGAGGGCAAGACCATCGGCGTGGTGCAAGGCACCCTCGGTCAGCGCTGGTACGACGTCACCGTGACCGGGCAGGATGCGCACGCCGGGCCGACGCCGATGGAGCTGCGCCAGGACGCGTTGATCGGCGCCAGCCGCCTCGTGCTGGAAGTGAACCGCATCGCGCGCGAGTTTCCGGACTACGCGCGCGGCACTGTCGGCTTCCTGCAGGTGAAGCCCAATTCGCGCAACGTGATCCCGGGCGAAGTGCGCGCCAGCGTGGACTTCAGGAACGCCAAGGCCTCGACGCTGGACGCGATGTGCGAGGAGCTCTCGCGCGTGGCCAAGCGCATCGAGGCCGAATGCCGCGTGACAATCGAACTGCGCGAGATCGTGCACTTCAAGGCCTGCGCGTTCGACCCGGTGCTGGTGGGCCACGTGCGCGCAGCCGCGGCGGCGCTCGGCCACTCGCACCGCGACATCGTCAGCGGCGCCGGACACGACGCGGTGTCGGTCGCGCGCGTCGCGCCGGCCGCCATGGTGTTCGTGCCCTGTGCCGGGGGGCTGAGCCACAACGAGATCGAGAGCGCAACGCCGGCGGACCTTGCCGCCGGCTGCGACGTGCTGCTGCATGCGGCGCTGCAGGCTGCCGGCGTCGCCGGCGCCGCGCGCGCCGCGGCCTAGGAGAGAAGACCATGAACAAACGAGCGGATTTCGACGCGGCGCTGGAGCAATCGGCGTTCTGGATGCCCTTCACGGCGAACCGGCAGTTCAAGAAGTCGCCGCGCCTGCTGTCGCGAGCCGAGGGCATGTACTACTACACGCCCGACAACCGCCAGATCCTCGACGGCACCTCGGGCCTGTGGTGCGTCAATGCGGGGCACTGCCGCCCGAAGATCGTGGAGGCGATCCAGCGCCAGGCGAAGACCCTGGACTTCGCGCCCACCTTCCAGATGGGCCACCCGATCGTCTTCGAGTTCGCCGAGCGCCTCGCGCGCGTGGCGCCGAAGGGCTTCGGCCGCGTGTTCTTCACCAATTCCGGCTCCGAGTCGGCCGACACCGCGCTCAAGATCGCGCTCGCCTGGCACCG
>JANMUO010000400.1:0-6212 GCA_031391655.1 Betaproteobacteria bacterium | reverse complement strand
TTCTGCAGCAGCTGCGCGGTCTCGTACAGCGGCAGCCCGACGATGCCCGACTGGCTGCCGCGGATCTCGGTGACGAAGAGCGCGGCGCGGCCCTGGATGGCGTAGGCGCCCGCCTTGTCGTCGGGCTCGCCGGTGGCGACGTACTCCCGAATATCCTGCGGCGTGAGTTCCCGGAACTGCACCTCCGACACCGACAGTGCGGTCTCCACCTGGTCTTCGTATTGCACCACCACGGCGGTGAGCACCTCGTGGCGCTTGCCGGAGAGCTCGGCGAGCATGGCTTCGGCGTTCGCGCGGCTCGCCGGCTTGCCGTAGATGCGCTTGCCCAGGGCCACGGTGGTGTCGGCGGCGAGCACCGGCGCGCGCGGCAGGTTGCGCTCAAGCATGCGCTGCCAGCCGGCCGCGGCCTTGGCGCGCGCCACGCGCATCACGTAGTCGCGCGGCTCCTCGTCGGGCAGCGGGTCCTCGTCGATGTCGGGCGCCGCGCCGGGCCGGTTGCGGAACAGCAGGAGGTGAAACTTGACTCCGATGTGACCGAGCAGCTCGCGCCGTCGCGGGCTGCGCGAGGCGAGGTAGATGTTGCGGTCGATTCCGGGAGATGTCGCCATGGCTGCGCCGAGCGGCGCAGTTTACAAGGTTATTCGCGGTGATAAGGATGCCCGGTCAGGAGCGTGGCCGCGCGGTAGAGCTGCTCGGCGAGCACCACCTGGGCGAGCGCATGCGGCAAGGTGAGGGACGAGAGGCGCAGGAGCAGCGCCGCCTCCTGCCTCACCTGCGGTTCGAGCCCGTCGGGGCCGCCGACCACGAACGCGGTGGGCGATGGCTCGCCGATCCACCTGCCGATCTGCGCCGCGAGCTGCGCGCTGGTGAGGTCGCGGCCGCGCTCGTCCAGCGCGACGATGCGCGCCCCTTTGGGCACGCGCGGCACGCAGTCCACCGCATAGCCGCGCGGCATGCGGGTGAGGTACTGGTCGCGGGCCGCCAGCGCCCAGCCGCGCAACCTAGCGCCGCTTGCGACGAGCAGCAGCTTTGCCACGGGCCGTCTTCGCCGGGCCGGCCAGCTTTACCTGCTTGCCGCCCCAGATTTCCTCCAGGTTGTAGTGGCTGCGCACCGCCGGGTGCATCACGTGGACCACGATGTCGCCGAGGTCCACCAGCACCCACTCGCCGCTTGCCTTGCCTTCCACCCCGTGCACGCGCTCGCCCAGGGCGCGCGCGCTGTCCTGCACGCTGTCGGCGAGCGCATTGACCTGACGCCCGGAATCGCCGCTGGCAATCACCACGCGCTCGAAGAAGGGCGACAGGCGCCCGACGTTGAATACCACGATGTCGCGGCCCTTCACGTCCTCGAGGGCCTCGACCACGGCGCGCTGCTTCTTACGGATGTCCATACAGGCGGTGCTGCTCGATGTAGCGTTGCACGGAGGCCGGCACCAGCCCGGCGAGGCTCTCGCCGCGCGCGGCGCGCGCGCGAATGTCGGATGCGGAGATGTCCATCGGCGCCATGGGAATCACCTGCACCCTGGCATCGGGCGCGGGCCAGCCCGGGCGGGCGAACACGGCGATGCTGGCGAGCTCAAGTACTTCCTGCCAGCGGTGCCACTGCTCGAGATTGGCGTACTGGTCGGCGCCGAGCAGCAGCACGGGCTTGCCGCCCAGGCTCTTCAGCGTATCCACCGTGTAGCCGGAATGCCCCGGGACGAGTTCGCGCTCGTCCAGCGCATAGCGCGGTTCGCCGTCGATGGCGAGCTTGAGCATGGCGACACGTTCCGCGGGCAGCGCGCGCGCGGGCTTGCGGTACTTGGGCGAGCCCGTGGGAAGCCAGAGCACGCGTTCGATCCCCAGGTGCTCCAGCGCGGATTGCGCGATCGCGAGGTGCGCGTTGTGAACCGGATCGAAGGTCCCGCCGAGGATTGCCGTCGCGGCCACTACTGCCTGATCTCTCCGTGGCCGAGCACCACGAACTTTTGCGTGGTGAGGCCTTCCAACCCCACCGGCCCGCGCGCATGCAGCTTGTCGGTGGAAATGCCGATCTCGGCCCCGAGGCCGAACTCGAAGCCGTCGGCAAAGCGCGTGGAGGCGTTGGCCAGCACCGAGCTCGAGTCCACTTCGCGCAGGAAGCGCTGCGCGCGCGCCTCGTCCTGGGTGACGATGGCGTCGGTGTGCTGCGAGCCGTACCTGGCGATGTGCTCGATGGCCTCGTCCAATCCCGGCACCACGCGGATCGACACCACCGGCGCGAGCCACTCGGTGCCGTAGTCCTGCTCGGTGGCGGCCTTCGCCTCCGGCAGGAACTTCCTCGCCGCTTCGTCGGCGCGCATCTCCACGTGCTTGCCGCGGAAGATCCTGCCGATCTCGGGCAGCACCCGCGCTGCGATGCCTTCGGCCACCAGCAGCGTCTCCATGGTGTTGCAGGTCCCGTAGCGCTGCGTCTTGGCGTTGTCGGCGATGCGGATGGCCATCGCGGGATCGGCGCGGTCGTCCACGTATACGTGGCAGACCCCGTCCAGGTGCTTGAGCATCGGGATGCGCGACTCGCGCATCAGGCGCGCGATGAGCTCCTTGCCGCCGCGCGGCACGAGGATGTCCACGAATTCGTGCAGCTTGATCAGCTCGCCCACTGCGGCGCGGTCGGCGACCTCCACCACCTGCACCGCCGCTTCCGGCAGGCCGGCGGCCCTGAGGCCCGCGCGCACGCAGGCGGCGATCGCCTGGTTGGATTGCAGCGCTTCCGACCCGCCGCGCAGGATGCAGGCGTTGCCCGCCTTGACGCACAGGCCGGCTGCGTCCGCGGTCACGTTGGGGCGCGACTCGTAGATGATGCCGATCACGCCGATCGGCACGCGCATGCGCGCGACTTCGATGCCGGTGGGACGCCTGTTCCGTTCCGAGAGCTGGCCGACCGGGTCGGGCAAGGCGGCCACCTGCTCCAGCCCCTGGGCCATCTGCTCGATCGACACCGGGGTGAGCGTCAGGCGATCGACGAAGGCGGCATCGCGCCCGTCCTTTTTTGCCTGCTCGACGTCACCGCGGTTGGCCGCCAGCAATGCGGCCTGGCGGACACGGATCTCGGCAGCCATCGCGCCAAGCGCCCGGTTCTTTGTCGCGGTATCCGCGCGCGCCAGCAGCCGGGCAGCGGCACGCGCCGCGACGCCCAAGCCAAGCACGTAGGCGTGGATTTCCACCTTTGGGTCAAGCTTTTGATCCACTGGCCAATCTTAACCCGAGGGCGGCGAACAGATCCCAAGGGTCGCCCTTGCCCACGCCCTTGGCGACGCGGTCGATCTGCGACGCCTGCGCGAGCGCGGCGTCGAGCATCGCGCTAGTGTAGCGGCGCCCCGCGGCTTGCACCGCGCGCTGCAGCGGCTTGTTGAACAGGCGCTGCTCGCTGAACAGGCGCTCTGCCGGCTTGCCTTCGGCCACGCCGCGCAATACGAACAGCGCGCTCGCCACGGCGAACAGCACGAAGGTGGGCGCCTCGCCTTCTCCGCGCAGGCCCTCGAGCACCCGCCAGTAGCGCGCGAGGTCTCCCGCCACCAGCGCCTCCGCGGCGGCGTACGGGTCATAGCGCGCCACCGAGGCGACAGCGTCCTCCACCGTCTCCAGGTCGAGCTCTCCTGGCGGGGCGAGCAGGGCGAGCTTGAGCACCTCCTGGTGCGCGGCGAGGAGGTTGCCCTCGACGCGGTCGGCGAGGAACTCGAGCACCGCGCGCGAGGCCTTCTGCTGCTGGCGTGCAAGGCGCGCGCCGATCCACTCCGGCAGCCGCGCGCGCTCCACCGGCCAGATCTCCACCACCACCCCGGCCGCCGAGAGCGCGCCGAACCAGGCGGAGGATTGCCCGGTGCGGTCCAGCCGCGGCAAGGTGACCAGCGTCAGCATCTGCGCATCGAGGCGCGCACAGTGGGCGGCAAGCGCCTCGGCGCCTTCGGTGCCGGGCTTGCCGGTGGGCAGCCGCAGTTCGATGATCTTCTGGTCGCCAAACAGCGAGCGGCTGGCGCCGGCATGCGTGAATTCGCTCCAGTCGAAGCCGCGCTCGGCGATGAACACCTCGCGCTCGGCGTAGCCGCGCTTGCGCGCGGCGGCGCGCACGGCGTCGGCCGCCTCCAGCGCGAGCAGCGGCTCGTCGCCGTGGATCACGTACAGCGGCGCCAACTGCTTCGCCAGGTGCTGCTCAAGCTGCTCGGCGCGCAGCTGCATTGGCTTCAGGTCCTGGGTTTGTGCGCGGTGGAGATGCGCCGCATGATCTGCTGCACCATGTCCGCCTGCATGTCGCGGAACAGCAGTTGTTCCTCGCTTTCCTTCGCCAGCACCTGCGAGTCGTCGTAGGTCATGTCGCGCGTCAGCGTGACGGTGCTGGGGGGCAGGAAATCGACGCCCTTGCCGTCGCTCACGCGGAAGCCGACGCGGTAGATCAGGCGGTACTCGCTCACGCGTCCCGCGGAGCTGAGAGACAGGATGTCCTTGCGGCGGGTTTCCTCAAGAAACTGCAGCTGCGCTTCGGCGCCCGTGGGCACTTCGAGCACGCGCGTGCTGGTGCCGGAGCGCAGGTTGCGCTTCAAGTCGAGCGCGATGCCGGCCGTGGAATTGGGCACGTAGATCGTCTCGAACGGCAGGTCGGCGGTGCCGCGCAGTTGGAAGCCGCAGGCGGCGAGGGCGAGGCACGACAGGAGGGCGAGCGCTTTGGTCACACCACGACGTTGATCAGTTTCCCGGGAACCACGATGATGCGCCGAATCGGCTTGCCAGTGGCGTAGCGCAACACCAGTTCGCTTCCGCGCACCAGGTTTTCCAGCGCAGGCTGGTCGGCCAACCTGGGCGCGCGAAGGCTGCCGCGGGTTTTGCCGCCCACCTGCACCACGTACTCGATTTCGTCCTGCTCGAGTGCCGCCAGGTCCGGCTCCGGCCAGGCGGCCACCATCACGTCCCCGCCGAACTTCAACTCGCGCCACAGGTGGTGGCACACGTGGGGCGTGATGGGGGAGAGCAGCCGCAGCAGGATCGAAAGACATTCTTCTGTAACCTTGTTCCTCCCTCCGGCAAATCTTTCGAGTGCATTCAGGATCTTCATTGCGGCCGAGGCCACAGTGTTGAACTGGTGCTTCGCGAGATCGTAGTTCGCCTGCTTGAGAACCGAATGAACTTCAAACCGCGTTGCTTTCGCCACTCCATCCGCCATCGTCGGGCCGGGGGTATCAAACCTCGCGCAGTATGCCCAAAGACGCTTGAGGAAACGGAACGAGCCCTCCACACTCTCATCGCTCCACTCCAGCGTGTTGGTGGGCGGGGAAGCGAAGATGATGTAGAAGCGCGCGGTGTCGGCGCCGAACTTTTCGATCATCGCCTGCGGGTCGACGCCGTTGTTCTTCGACTTGGACATGGTACCGATGCCGTCGTACACCACCTCGCGTCCGTCGCGCGTCCTGCCGCCGACAATCTTGCCCTTGGCGTCGCGCATCGCCTCCACGTCAGCAGGGTTGATCCATTCGCGCCGGCCCTGCGCGTCGCTGTAGTAGGACTCAGCGAGCACCATGCCCTGCGTGAGCAGGTTGGTGAAGGGCTCGTCCACCTCGAGCAGACCTTCGGCCTTCATCGCGCGCGTGAAAAAGCGCGAGTACAGCAGGTGCAGGATGGCGTGCTCGATGCCGCCGATGTACTGGTCCACCGCCATCCAGTAGTTCGCGCGGGCATCCAGCATGGCGCGCCCGTTGTCCGGGCAGGCATAGCGCGCGAAGTACCAGGACGAATCGACGAACGTGTCCATGGTGTCGGTCTCGCGCTTGGCCGGCTTGCCGCAGGCGGGACAGGTCGTTTCGTAGAACTCGGGCATCTTCGCCAGCGGGTTGCCCGTGCCGTCGGGCACCAGGTGTTCCGGCAATCGTACCGGCAGTTCCTCATCGGGCACCGGCACGTCGCCGCAGGAGGCGCAGTGCACGATCGGGATCGGGCAGCCCCAATAGCGCTGGCGCGAGATGCCCCAGTCGCGCAAGCGCCACTGCACCTGCTTGTCGCCCGCGCCAATTGTTTTCAAGTCGGCAGCAATTGCATCGGTGGCCTGCATGTAGTCGAGCCCGTCATACTTGCCCGAATTGACGCAGCGGCCGTGTTCCTTGTCCCCACCGGCACCGGAGAGCCTTGGGACGGCACCAGGCGCAGAACGGCCATTGAGTTCCTCCAGGACGATGCGTGTCCGGCGCATTGTAGCCGTTTGACCC
>JANMUO010000358.1:0-7255 GCA_031391655.1 Betaproteobacteria bacterium | reverse complement strand
GCCGCAGATGTAGGCGCCCGCCCCGCGCCGCAGGTGGATCGGTGGCAGCGCGCAGGGCGGAGCGGCCTTCAGCTTGCGGATCTCGTCTTCGAGGATCTTCCTGCAGCCAGCGTATTCGTCGCGCAGGTAGATGTAGATCTCGCCCACCCCGGCGCACCACGCCGCCACCAGCATGCCTTCGAGGAACCGGTGCGGGTCGCGCTCGAGGTACCAGCGGTCCTTGATCGTGCCCGGCTCGCCTTCGTCGATGTTGACCGCCATCACGCGCGGCTCGGGTTCCGCGGCGACGATGCGCCACTTGCGCCCGGTCGGAAAGCCGGCGCCGCCCAGGCCGCGCAGCGCCGAGTCTTCCATGATCTTGGTGATTTCCTCGCGGCTGCGCTTGCCCGCCAGGCAGTCGGCGATCAGCCGGTAGCCGCCGCTTTTGCGGTAAGCGCTGAAATCGATGTACTTCGTCGCCGGACAGCCGATCTCCCCCTTCTCCACCGTCTCGCGAACGCTATCAACGGTTGCGTTGCACACCGGGTTCTGCCCAACTACCGCCACGGGCGCGGATTCGCAACGCCCCACGCAAGGCGCATGCAGCACGCGCACCTCCTTGCCGAGGATGCGCGGCAGCTTTGCCAGCAGCTCGCCGGCGCCGGCCATTTCGCAGGAGATCGAATCGCACACCCGCACCGTGACCGCGGGCGGCGCCGGCTCGCCTTCCTTCACCACGTCGAAGTGGTGGTAGAAGGTCGCCACCTCGTAGACCTCGGCCTGCGACAGGCGCATCTCTTCCGCCAGCGCGGCGAGCCGCGCGGCCGACAGGTGGCCGTAGCGGTCCTGAATGCGGTGCAGGTATTCGATCAGCAGGTCGCGGCGGCGGGGATCGGCGCCGAGCAACGCCCTCACTGCCTCGCGTGCGGCCGGGTCGACGCTGCGGCCCTTCAGCGTGCCGCGCGCCCTGCCGCTCTTCGAGACTTTCATCGGCCCCATTCTACGTTCCGCTGCCGCAGGGGCCGCCTTGACAGCGGTCAAGTTTCCGCGCGCGCTGCGTTACCATCTTCTCCCACGACAGGAGGAACCGCAGATGGCGAGCCCAGTGGACCCCAACGACGTGATGATGACCGGGGAGAATTCCTTCATCCGCTTCAGCCCGGACGGCGGCAAGACGCAGACCGACCGCGTCAGCCACTGGCGCGTGCTCTGGTGCCCCGCCGGCGCCGGCCACGCCCTGTTCACCAAGAGCACGCTCACCGG
The DNA here is from genome assembly GCA_031391655.1 of Betaproteobacteria bacterium. GTDB lineage: Bacteria > Pseudomonadota > Gammaproteobacteria > Burkholderiales > SG8-39 > JAABQT01. Next base: position 6,013 of record JANMUO010000358.1, on the reverse strand, counting down.
CGGCGCAGTGCGCATCTGGTCGGACAACCCGCCGGTGGCGCGCTGGCTGCAGAAGGAGATCGAGTCCCATCTGTTTCCGGCGTTCGCAGACGCTTCGACCCCGGTTGCGCCAGCTGCATTCGTCCGTTCGGGCGGCATCGATACCCGGGCCGCGGAACTGGTGAGCGCCAAGGACGCGGAAGTCCTGTTGTCGTGGGAGGACTTCCACGCGCCGTTCGTGCTCAACATGGCGCCGGGATCCGCCAACCGCCCGATCGGCGTGTTCAGCACGTTTTTCCCGGCGAAGGCCGCGCGCATTTCGCTCAACGGCCGCACCGCCCCCGGCCAGCCCTATCCGGAGAAGCGCGGCGACCGCGACTCGAGCAGCGCCTGCCTGGCGTGGTCGGAAACGTGGGTGCGGCCGAAAAGCTAGCCAGCGAGCCTCAAACCGGGTACTTCCTGCGCAGCTCCGCGACCTGCTCTTGCGTCAGGCACCGCACCTTCTCGTGCCGCAGCAGCAAGTAGAGTTTCGCGGTTGCCTCGAGTTCTTCGACCGCGTCGGCGGCCGCCGACAGCGACGATCCGGCGACCACCGGGCCGTGATTGGCCAGCAGCAGCGCATGGTGCTTGCCGGCGAAACCCCGCACCGCCTGCGCGAGCGCCATGTCGCCCGGCGCGTAGTAGGGCACCAGCGGCAGGCTGCCGATGCGCATCACGTAATACGCGGTGAGCGGGGGCAGGACGTCGGCCGGGTCCACGTCCTCCAGCACCGAGACGGCGACCGAATGGGTCGAGTGCAGGTGCACGACCGCGGCATTCTTCGCGCGCTCCTCGTACATCGCCAGGTGCAGGAAGGCCTCCTTGGACGGTGCGTCGCCCGACACGAGGTTTCCCTTCCAGTCGAGCTTGGACAGTCGCGCCGGGTCGAGCCGGCCCAGGTTCGAACCGGTGGGCGTGAGCAGCCAGCCATCGTCGCACTTCGCGCTGACGTTTCCCGTCGAGCCGTGCGTCAGGCCGCGCTCGTAGATCGAAGCGCCCAGGCGGCAGATGTCGTCCCGTAGTTGCGATTCGTTCACGCGCGATTCGTTCATGCTTGCATGCCCAGCGCCTTGTCGAAGAAATCGACGGCGCCGAAGTTACCCGATTTGAGGGCCAGCGCAAGGCGCGGCTCCTGCATCGACAGCGTCCAGGGAACGCCGGGATCGATCTGCCGGCCGATGCGCAGCGTGCGCACGCCGAGCGCGCCGACGACCGCGCCCGACGTCTCCCCGCCCGCGACTACCAGGCGGCGCACGCCCTGCTCGACCAGGCCGCGCGCGATGCGCGCCAGGCACTGCTCCACCAGTTCGCCTGCGCGCTGCGCGCCGAGCCGCGACTGCGCGGCCCGCACGGCGTCGGGTTCGGCCGTGGCGTACGCCAATACCGGACCCGCTGCGAGCAGGGGCGCCGCCCACGCGAGTGCGGCGCCAGCCAGGTCCTCCCCATCGGCCAGCCGCAGCGGATCGACGCGGAACGCCGGGCGCGCCTTTGTCCAGTGGGCCACCTGCGCGTTGGATTGGGCCGAGCAACTGCCCGAGAGCACGGCCGCGTAGCCCCCGACCGTGGGAATCGCCGCGTCAGCGCCTTTGCGGATGGCGAAGTTCGCCGGCAGTCCCATCGCGATTCCCGAGCCGCCAGTGAGCAATGGCAGCTGCGCGCAGGCGGCGCCCAGCGCGAGCAGGTCTTCGTCTGCCGCCGCGTCGACGATCGCGAAGCCGTGACCCGAGGCGGCCAGCGCCGCGAAAGCCTCGCGCATGGCGGCAGCGCCCTGCCGCACCGTGGGCAGGGCCACGAGGCCGACCTTGCGCCGCGTCTGCCGCCCGAGCACGCGCACCAGGTTCGCGTCGCGCATCGGCGTCAGGGGGTGGTCTTTCATCGGCGAGTCGGAAAGCAGCTGCTCGCCGACGAACAGGTGGCCCAGGTACACCGTGCGCCGGTTAGTGGGGAACGCCGGACAGGCGACGGTGAAGCCTGCCCCCATCGCCTCGAGCAGCGCATCCGCGACCGGGCCGATGTTGCCGGCGTCGGTCGAATCGAAAGTCGAGCAGTATTTGAACAGGATCTGCCGGGCGCCCTGCGCGCGCAACCAGCCGAGCGCGGCGAGGGATTGCGCCACTGCTTGCGCCGGCGCAATAGTGCGCGATTTCAGCGCCACGACGACTGCCTCGGCATCCTGCGGCGCGGCGCCCTCCGGCACGCCGATCGCCTGGATGGTGCGCATGCCCGAGTTCTGCAGCATCAGGGCGACATCGGTCGCACCGGTGAGGTCGTCCGCAATGACCCCGAGCAGCAGCGTCACGCCTTCTTCCCCGGCAGGGCGATGCCCGGGAAGATCTTGATCACCGCGCTGTCGTCTTCCTTGGCATGGCCGGCGCTGGAGGCCTGCATGAACATCTGGTGCGCGGTGGAGGCAAGGGGCAGCGGGAATTTGCTTGTGCGCGCCAGGTCCAGCACCAGGCCCAGGTCTTTCACGAAGATGTCCACCGACGACAGCGGCGTGTAGTCTCCCGCGAGCACGTGCGCCATGCGGTTGCCGAACATCCAGCTGTTGCCGGCGCTGTTGGTGATCACCTCGTACAGCGCTTCCGCATCGACGCCCTCGCGCAGGCCGAGCGCCATCGCCTCGGCGGCGGCGGCAATGTGCACGCCCGCGAGCAGCTGGTGGATGGTTTTCACCTTGCTGCCGGGCCCGGCGCGATCGCCCAGCTTGTAGACGCGGGCCGACATCGCGTCCAGCACCGGTTGGCATTTCGCATAGGCCTCCGGGCGGCCGGAGGTCATCATGGTCAGCTCGCCGCTGGCTGCCTTGGCGGCGCCGCCGGAGATGGGCGCATCCAGGTACAGCAAGCCGCGCTCCGCCAGGCGCGCCTCCAGCGAGATCGACCAGTTCGGGTCCACCGTCGAGCACATCACGACCGCGGTGCCGGGTCGCATCGCGGCGACCGCGCCACCGTCGCCGCCGCCGTCGCCGAACAACACCTGGTCGGTCTGCGCGGCATTGACGACCACCGAGATCACCACCTCGCAGGCCTGCGCCAGCTCTGCTGCAGTGGCGCACGCGATGCCCCCTTCCCGGGCAAAGGCTTGCGCGGCCTCGCGCCGCACGTCGAACACATGGACCTCGAAACCCGCGCGGCGCAGGGATTTTGCGATGCCGCCGCCCATCGCGCCGAGGCCGATCACGCCGACCGCCGCTGCCTTGGAAATCATCGCGCGAGTGTACACTCGCGCCATGAAACTCAAACCCCTCGGCCGCACCGGCGTGCAGGTCTCCCAACTGTGCTTCGGCACCATGTCCTTCGGGGGCGACGCCGACGAGGCGATGTCGGCGCAGATGTACAAGGCCACCCGCGATGCGGGCATCAACTTCTACGACTGCGCCGACCAGTACAACAAGGGCAAGTCCGAGGAGATCCTCGGCCGGCTGATGAAAGGCCACCGCGACGACCTGGTGGTCACCACCAAGTGCTACAACCCGATGAACGAGGACGCCAACGCGCGCGGCACCTCGCGGCGCCACGTAGTGCGCGCCGTCGAGGCCAGCCTCAAGCGCCTGCAGACCGACCGCGTCGAGGTGCTGTTCCTGCACCAGTTCGACAAGTTGACGCCGATCGAAGAATCGATGCGCGCGCTCGAGGATGTGGTGCGCGCCGGCAAGGTGCTCTATCCCGCCGTGAGCAACTGGTCGGCGTGGCAGACGCAGCGCGCGGTGGACATCCAGGAACGCAACAACTGGGCGCGCCTGCAGGTCCTGCAGCCGATGTACAACCTGGTCAAGCGCCAGGCCGAGGTCGAGATCCTGCCGATGGCCGAGGCCAACGGCATCGGCGTGATTCCCTACAGCCCCGGCGCCGCCGGGCTGCTGTCCGGAAAGTACAGCGGCGCGGCCACCGGACGTTTGAAGACCAACAAGATGTACGAGGCGCGCTACGGCGAGCCCTGGGTATTCGAGGTGGCGGAAAAGTTCGTCGCCTTGTGCAAGCAGAAGGGACTGCACCCGGTGAGCGCCGCGGTCGCGTGGGTCGGGGCGCACCCGGCGATCACCGCACCGATCATCGGCGCGCGCAACCTGGACCAGCTGAAGGACTCGCTCAACGCGGCAAAGGTCGACATGACCCCGGCGCTGCGCGCCGAAATCGCGGATCTTTCGCGCACCCCGCCGCCGGCCACCGATCGCCTGGAAGAGATCAAGCCGCCCAAGGCCTAGCGCCGCGGCCCGCGATGAGCTACGCGGTCAAGGAAATCTTCTACACGCTGCAAGGCGAAGGCGCGAACGCGGGCACGCCAGCGGTGTTCTGCCGGTTTGCCGGCTGCAACCTGTGGTCCGGCCGCGAGCAGGATCGCGCGAGCGCGGTGTGCCGATTCTGCGATACGGAGTTCGTCGGCACCGACGGGCGGGGCGGCGGCCGCTTCGAAACAGCCGATGCGCTCGCGGACGCTGTTGGTGCCGCCTGGCCGGCTGGCGCGGGCGCCAAGCGCTTCGTCGTCTGCACCGGAGGCGAGCCGCTGCTGCAGCTCGATGACGTCGCCATCCGGGCGATGCGCGCACGCGGCTTCCGCGTGGCGGTCGAGACCAACGGCACGCAGGACGTGCCTGCCGGCCTGGACTGGGTGTGCGTGAGCCCGAAAGCGGGCGCCGCGCTGCGCGTGGAATGCGGCGACGAGCTAAAGCTGGTGTTCCCCCAGCCCGGCGCCGAACCGGAGCGCTTCGATCGGCTGCAATTCGACCACTTCTTCCTGCAGCCGATGGACGGGCCCGCGCGCCAGCCCAACACGCGACTGGCGGTCGACTACTGCCTTTCGCACCCACGCTGGCGCCTGAGCCTGCAAATCCACAAGCTGCTCGGCATACCATAGGGCGATGGAGATCAGCTACCGGTTCGGCTTCGATGCTGCCCATTACTTCGCCAGTTTCCCGGACGGCCATCTGTACCGCGGCATGCACGGACACTCCTTCCAGGTCGAGGTGGCGCTGGCGGGCGAACCAGACCCGCGCAGCGGCTTCGTCGCGGACTTCGGCGACCTGGAAGGCGCTTGCGCGGAACTGCGCGCCACGCTTGACCACCGGGTGCTGAACGAGATCGACGGCCTCGCGCAACCAAGCCTGGAGAACCTCGCGCTCTGGCTGTGGCGGCGGCTTGCTCCGCGCTTCGCGCCGCTGGCGAGCGTGACGGTGCGGCGCGACTCGAGCGGGCAAAGCTGCACCTACCGCGGCCCGGCGGCATAGCCACGCCATGCAGCAGGCCGCGGCCGCCATCGATCCCACCAAGGTTCTCGCCGTGGTCCAGGCGGTCGCACGCGAAGCCCGGCCGCACGTCGAACCGCACGTCGCCCTCGACAGCTCGCTGGAGAAGGAACTCGGCCTGGACAGCCTCGCGCGCGTCGAGCTGGTGCTGCGCCTGGAGAAGGAGTTCGGCGCGAGCCTGCCCGAGCAGGCGCTCGCCACCAGCGAAACGCCGCGCGACCTGCTGCGCTTCCTCCTCGCCAGCGCCGGCCAGGCGCCGCAGGCCGCGGACCGCAGCGTGGCGAGCCTGGTGCAGGGCGACAGCGTGCGCGCGCCCTCCGAAATGCAGGCGCGCACCCTGACCGAAGCGCTCGCCTACCACGTCGAGCGCCAGCCGGACCGGCTGACCGTGTTCATGTACGAAGGGGAGAAGGAGTTCCCGCTCAGCTACCGCGCCCTGTGGGACGGCGCAATCGGCTACGCGGCGCATCTCGCGCAGGCGGGACTGCAGCGCGGGGAGATGGTGGCGATCATGCTGCCCACCTGCAAGGAATACCTGTATTCGTTCTACGGCGTGCTGCTCGCGGGCGGCGTGCCGGTGCCGCTCTACCCGCCCGCGCGCCTGACAACGATCGAAGACCACATGACGCGCCACGTCGGGATCCTGAAGAGCGCCCGCGCGGCTATCATGATCACGGTGCCCGAGGCGAAGGCGCTCGCCTACCTCCTGCGCGCGCAGGTCCAGTCGCTGCGGCTGGTCCTGGTGCCCGC
>JANMUO010000282.1:0-1887 GCA_031391655.1 Betaproteobacteria bacterium | reverse complement strand
CGCCGATGTTGGCGAGGTGGCTCATGAATTGTGCGGCCTCGATGAAGCGCTCGCCGGCCTTGGCTCCGCCTTTCACGCCAAAGTTGAGCAGCCCCGAGGCGCCTTTTGGCAGGTATTTCTGCGCGAGCTTGAAATACTTGTTGTCCGGCAGCCCCGGGTAGTTCACCCAGGCGACCTGCTTGTGGCCCTTCAGGAACTTCGCTACCGCGAGCGCGTTGGCGCAATGCCGGTCCATCCGCACGCCGAGCGTCTCCACGCCCTGCAGCAGCAGCCAGGCGTTGAGCGGCGCGAGCGTCGGGCCGAAGGTGCGCATGATCTCCATGCGCGCCTTCATCGTGAAGCCGAAATCGCCGAAGGTCTCGTGGAAGATGACGCCGTGGTAGCCGGGCGAGGGCGTGGTGAACTCGGGGAACTTGCCGTTGCCCCAGGGAAACTTGCCCGACTCGACGATCACCCCGCCCATGGTCGTGCCGTGCCCGCCGAGGTACTTGGTGGCCGAGTGCACGACGAGGTCCGCGCCGTGCTCGAAGGGCCGGCACAGGTAGGGCGAGGGCACCGTGTTGTCCACGAGGAAGGGGACGCTCGCGTCCTTCGCGATCGCCCCGATCGCCGCGATGTCGACGATGTTGATGAGGGGGTTGCCGAGTGTTTCTGCGTAGACCAGTCTGGTGTTGGGCTTGAGCGCCTTCCTGAAATTCTCGGGCTCGTCCGGATTGACGAACGTGGTGTCGATGCCCAGCTTCTTCAGGTTCACCCCGAGCAGGGTGTGCGTGCCGCCGTAGAGCGTGGAGGCCGACACGATGTGGTCGCCGGCCTTGCACAGGGTGAGGATCGCCGTGGCCTCCGCCGCCTGGCCCGTGGCGCACGCTAGCGCGGCGCGCCCGCCTTCCAGCGCCGCCACGCGCTCCTCCAGCACCGCCACCGTCGGGTTGGAGATCCGCGAGTAGACGTTGCCGAACGTCTGCAGGTTAAAGAGGCTCGCGGCGTGTTCCGCCGAGTCGAAGACGAAAGAGGTGGTCTGGTAGATCGGCGCCGCGCGCGCGCCCGTGGCCGGGTCCGGGATCTGGCCGGCGTGCAGCGAAAGCGTCTCGAACCCGAACTTGCGGTCGGCCATGCCGCGATTCTAGCGGGTGGGTGGGCCCAGGCCCACCCTACGCAGGGTGCGTAGGCGAAACGGTGACGCGGACCTTGAGTTCCTGCTCGCCGCCGCCGAGGATTACGCCGCGCATCGGCGTGACGTCGCTGAAATCGCGCCCCCAGGCGAGCGTCACGTGCTCGTCGTCCACCACGCAGTCGTTGGTCGGGTCCACGTCCACCCACCCGGCGCCGGCGCCGCAGTACACGGCCACCCAGGCGTGCGAAGCATCGGCGCCGATCAGGCGCGGCCGGCCAGGCGGCGGCTCGGTGAGAAGGTACCCGCTCACATAGCGCGCGGGCAGGCCGAGCGAGCGCAGCCCGCCGATCATCAGGTGGGCGAAGTCCTGGCACACGCCGCGCCGGCGCTTCATCACCTCGCGCAGCGGCGTGGAGACACTGCTCGCGGTCTTGTCGAACTCGAAGTCCTGGTAGATGCGGTGCGCAAGGTCCATTGCCGCCTCCAGCACCGGTCGCCCTTGCGGGAAGCTCGCCGCCGCATAGTCGACAAGTTCGCGCCAGGTCTCCACGTGCGGCGATTCGTAGAGGAAAGCGGGCGCCTCGCCGCGCGAGCCGTCGCGCACCGCTTCCCAGGGGATGCGGGGAAGCGCCAGCGCGGTTTTCTCGCGCGGCGCGACCTCGAGCGTGGAGGCGGCGCGCACGATCAGGTCCTCGTGCGGCACGGAAATCAGCAGCCGCGCCACGCGGTTGCCGAAGAAATCCGCGCTCTCGCCGAACTCGCCGGGCTGCGGC
>JANMUO010000259.1:0-4621 GCA_031391655.1 Betaproteobacteria bacterium | reverse complement strand
GACAGCGGCGGTGGCGGGCAAGCTCACCCTCGAAAATCAGTTGCGCGAGGCGCTCGCCAAGGAAGAGTTCGAGCTGCATTACCAGCCCAAGGTAAACCTCGCGCACGCGCGCGGCGAGCTTCACATCCACTTCGAGGCCATTGTGCGACAGCAGCACCACCGCCTGGGCACCCTTGGCGCGCACCTCGTCCACCAGTTGCTGCAGTCGCGGCTCCTGGATGCCGAAAGTCCATTCGGCCACCATGTGCCGCGGATTGGCGATGGGCGTGTAGGGGAAGGCCTGCCCGATGACCGCCAGGGCGACGCCGTTCACCGATTGCAGGCGGTAGGGCTGGAACACCGGGTCCTCGAAATCCGCCGTCTTCACGTTCTGCGCGAGGAACTCCATCGGCGCGAGTTCCCCGTCCACCGCCTGGCGCACGCGCTTCGAACCGTAGGTGAACTCCCAGTGCGCGGTCATCAGGTCGACGCCGAGGAGCTTTTGTGCGCCGATCATGTCCGCGCCTTCGGTCCACAGCGCGGTGGCCGAACCCTGCCAGGTGTCGCCGCCGTCCAGCAGCAGCGCGTGCGGCCGGGACGCACGCAGGCGCTTCACCAGGGTGGCGAGGTGCGCGTAGCCGCCGACCTTGCCGTAGCGGCGCGCGGCGCGCTCGAAATCGACGCTGGTGAAGGCGTGCGCCGCGGCGCTGCCGGGCGCGAGGCCATGCTGCGCGGCGAAGGCCTCGCCCACCGGCTCGCGGAAATGCACCGGCAGCAGCTGCGCGTGCGAGTCGGTCATGTGCAGCAGGGACAGGTTGCCGAACGCTGGAAGGTCGTAAAGCTCGCCGGCCGCCTGCGCCGCGCTCGCCGTGGAGCGCAGGCTCGCGCCGGAGGCGGCGGCGAGCGCCAGCAGGCGCAGGAATTCTCGTCGTTGCATGGCGGACATTCTATGTCCGGGTGGCGACGGGACTATCAGCCGCTCTTATCGACGGATTAGAACTGCCCTGTTGCCCCCCTGCCGGGCACGTGCCGACAATGCCTGCATGCCCGGTCTGGTGAAGCCCCACGGTGGCAGTACCCTCAAGCCCCTGCTGCTCTCGGGCGACGCCCTCGCCGCCGAGCGCGCGCGCGCCGCCTCGCTGCCGGGCCTGCGCGTGAGCTCGCGCGAGAGAGGCGACCTCATCATGCTCGGCATCGGCGGCTTCACGCCCCTCGACGGATTCATGGCGCGCGCCGACTGGAAAGCCGTTTGCGACGGCTGCCGCACCGCCTCGGGACTGTTCTGGCCGATCCCGATCACGCTGTCCACCGACGCCGCCGTCGCCGTGGGCAGCGAGGTCGCGCTGCTCGACGCCGAGGGCGGCGAGACACTTGCCACGATGCGCGTCACCGAGCGCTACACGATCGACAAGGCGCACGAGTGCGCCGCAGTATTCCGCACCAACGACCCCGCCCATCCCGGCGTGAAGATGGTGATGGCGCAGGCCGGCACCAACCTCGCCGGCCCGGTCAAGGTGCTGTCCGATGGCGGTTTCAAGGTGAAGTACGGCGCGCTGTTCATGACGCCGGCCGAGACGCGCGCCGAGTTCGAGCGCCTGGGCTGGTCGCGCGTGGCCGCGTTCCAGACGCGCAATCCCATGCACCGCTCGCACGAGTACCTTGCCAAAGTGGCGATCGAGACCTGCGACGGCGTGCTGGTGCACTCGCTGCTCGGCGCCTTGAAGCCCGGCGACATCCCCGCCGAGGTGCGCACGCGCGCCATCAGCGTGCTGATCGAGCACTATTTCCGCCCCGGCACCGTGGTGCAGGCCGGTTACCCGCTCGACATGCGCTATGCCGGCCCGCGCGAGGCGCTGCTGCACGCGCTCTTTCGCCAGAACTACGGCTGCTCGCACCAGATCGTCGGGCGCGACCACGCGGGCGTGGGCAGCTACTACGGGCCGTTCGACGCGCACCGCATCTTCGACGAGGTCCCGCGCGACGCGCTGGAGACGCAGCCGCTCAAGATGGACGTCACCTTCAGGTGCTACCGCTGCGGCGGGATGGCCTCGGGGCGCACCTGCGCACACACGGATGCCGACCGGCTGCAGGTGTCGGGCACGCAGCTGCGCAAGTGGCTGGAAGAGGGCAGCCCGGTGCCGGCGGAGTTCTCGCGGCCCGAAGTGCTCGAGGTGCTGCGCGCCTACTACGCGGCGACCTGATGCGCGCCCAGGCGATCCTTGGCGAACTGCACGAAGCCGCTCACCAGCCGCGAGTGGAAGCGTTCCTTTGGATAGACCACGGAAAGCTGGCGATGCAGGCGCGGCGCGAGGGGCACCTGCGCCAGCTGGCCGAGCTGCGTCTCCTTTGACACGGTGGCGCGCGACATGATGGCGAAGCCCAGGCCCGTGGCCACCAGCCCCTTGAGCGCTTCCGGGCTGCCCAGCTCCATCACGACCTGCATGGTGTCCGGCGCGACGCCCGCTTTCTGCAGGTAATGGTCGATCACTTCGCGCGTGCCCGAGCCCGGCTCGCGGCTGATGTAGGCGTGCTCGGTGAGCGTCTTGGGCGCCACTGACGGCAGCTTCGCCAGCGGATGGCCGGGCGCGCAGACCACCTGCAGCTCGTCGTCGCAGCACACGTCGGTGATGAGGGAGGGCAGGTGCGAATCGCCCTCGATGAAGCCGACGTCGAGCGAGCGTTCCGCGACGCGGTCCTGCACCGCCTCGGAGTTGGCCACGAACAGGCGCGGCACCACGCCCGGGTGGCGCGACTTGAACTCGCCCAGCACCTGCGGCAGCAGGAACTCCGCGATGGTGGTGCTCGCGCCGATGAGCAGGGGGCCGGCGACCTGGCCGCTCATCTCCTTCAGGCGCGTGTCGAGTTCGGACGACAGGCCGAGGATCTTCTCCGCGTACTCCAGCGCCAGCTGGCCCGCGGGCGTGAGCGCGATGCGGCCGTGCGCGCGGTCGAACAGGCGGGTGTCGAACTGCTCCTCGAGCTGGCGGATCTGGAAGGTGACCGCCGGCTGCGTCATGAACAGGGCGTCGGCCGCCTTGGTGAAGGACAGGTGCTTGGCGACGGCGTGGAAGACCTGGAGGCGACGATCAGCCATGGGCTATTGAAGCACATGGGCCGCGGCCAGTCGATGATGCGACGGGGCCTACGGCTTCTTCGGCGTCTTGTATTCGGCTTGCTTCTGCACCGGCTTCCAGACGGTTTCGTAGCCGACAAACCCCTTTTCGTTCGGCGCCATCTGGCGCGTCGTATAAAAGCGCGTCTGGCCGTCAGGAACCTTGGTCTTGGGCTTTTGCTCGCTCATCGGTCACCTCTTTTTTCGTGAACTAAAACCATCAAACCGGTCGCATGAGTGACGGGTCGATACCCGGCTCCGCGCCGATCGCTCCGCCGGCTTTCATCTCTTCGTCGGTCGCGTCGCGCACCGCCAGGATCTCGAGCCTGAAGACGACCTCCCTGCCGCAAAGCGGATTGTTGCCGTCGAGGGTCAGCATCTCGTCGTCAATGCGCGTCACGAGGAAGCTGCGGGCCTGGCCCTTGTCGTTCTCCATGAGGATGGAGGTGCCGATCCCCCGATACTCTTCGGGGACGTTCTCGATGCGATCGGTGAAAACCAGCGACTCGTCCCTCGCGCCGAAGATCCGCTTGCCGTCGATCGGCACTTCGATGACATCGCCGGCGAACTTGCCCTCCAGCTCCTTGTGGACGGACGGGGCCAGGATTTCATTGTGTCCGTGAATGTAGCCCAAAGGGAATTCGACGCAGGTGAGGACATGCCCCGATTTCCTGTCGGTCACCCTGTAAGTGAGCTCGACAAACGTGCCGTCATGGATGGCCTTGGTCATCAGAAGATGGACGCCGCGAAAATCCTGACCTCGCCATCCTCGTGGCCGAGGACAAGCCTGCCGAGCCATTCGCCCGGCTTCTTGGTGCTGCGTTGCCGATAAAGAACCGTCACGTGCTTGCCCCGGCGGATGATGCCGAGATAGTCGGCATCTTCAGACAGGCTCCGGGCCAGCTCGCTGTTGGCGAACTGGTGATTCGCCACCACCTGATTCATGGCGAGCGCCAGGGATCCGGCAAACTTCTTGACGAACTCTGCGTACTTGCCTTCGTTGGAGTAATTGAGGAGTTCGCGCCACAGGGGATCGGCCAGGGCGCGTATCTCCTCATCGGTCTTTTCAATGATGTTCAACGCGAGCTTCTGCCTTCGGCTGGTCCTCGTCCGCAACCAGGTGATAGCAGGGCGCCTTCTCCATGGTGTATTCGCCGGTTTGCGGATCGCGACGCGAAACGGTCAGCACGTGCCAGTTCTCGTCGTCCAACTTCATGACATCGCCGCGGTAGTAGTAGCCCGGCCAGCGCGTCTCCTTGCGGAACAGCGTGTGTTGCGTGACGCACTCCGCAGCCCGGTGGCGGTGCATCAGTTCCCATGCACGCAGCAGCTCGTGGAGGTCCTTCGCGGCCAGGCTCTGGAGATCCTCCTCCATGAGCTTCAGCTTCTTGAGGCAGATATTCAGCAGCTTCTCGTTGGTCATGTAGCCGACGGTATAGCCGCCGCAATACTCGTCCATGAGCTTCTGCAGGCGGTCCAGGCCCTGCTGGGGATTGATGTAGTGCGGGTTGACGGTACCCGCCACGACGG
>JANMUO010000238.1:0-3526 GCA_031391655.1 Betaproteobacteria bacterium | reverse complement strand
CGGTCACGCAGATGGTCTACAAGCACGCCATCTCCACGGTCGTGCCCTCCCGCGCCGTCAGCCTCGGCGTGGAGCCAGAAAAGGACGCTTGATCCCCGCGGCGGCGCCCGACAACCAGGCGGCGGTGCTCGTCAGCCTGGAGATCGGCAACACGATTCCCGAGGATGCCGCCGAGGAGCTGGCGCGGCTCGCCGAAAGCGCCGGCATCCGGCGCCACGCCGCGGTGCGCGGCCGGCGCCAGCGGCCCGACCCCAAGTTCTACGCCGGCAGCGGCAAGGTCGCCGAGATCGGCCTGGCCGTGGCCGCGCTCAACGCCGGCTGGGTGATCTTCAACCACGACCTCTCGCCGGCGCAGGAGCGCAACGTCGAGGCCGAGCTGAAATGCCGGGTGCTCGACCGCTCCGGCCTGATCCTGGAGATCTTCTCGCAGCGCGCGCAGACCAGCGAAGGCAAGCTGCAGGTGGAACTGGCGCAGCTCGAGCGCGCGTCGACGCGCCTGGTGCGCGGCTGGACACACCTGGAGCGCCAGCGCGGCGGCCTGGGCAAGACCGGCGGCCCCGGCGAAAAGCAGATCGAGCTGGACCGGCGCTACATCGCCAAGCGGGTGCGGGTGCTGCGCGACAAGCTCGACACCCTGCGCAGGCAGCGCGGCGTGCAGAGACGCGCGCGTGAGCGCCGCGACGTGCTGTCGCTGTCGCTGGTGGGGTACACCAACGCCGGCAAGTCCACTCTGTTCAATGCGCTGACCCGCGCCGGGGCCCTGGAGGCAGACCAGCTGTTCGCCACGTTGGACACCACCACGCGCCGCGTCTGGTTGCCGGAGGCGGGCAATGTGGTCGTTTCGGACACCGTCGGCTTTATCCGTGACCTGCCGCACGGCCTGGTGGCGGCGTTCCGCGCCACGCTGGAGGAAACCGTGCGCGCCGACCTGCTGCTGCACGTGGTGGACAGCGCCTCGCCGGTGCGCGACCAGCAGGCGGCGGAAGTGGACAAGGTACTGGCCGAGATCGGCGCCGGCGGCATTGCGCAGATCCTCGTATGGAACAAGGCCGATGTCTCTGGCCTGGAGCCGGGCGTCGAGCGCGACGAGTATGGTAGGATTCACCGCGTATTTTTGAGCGCGCGCACGGGCGCCGGCCTCGCCGAATTGCGGGGCGCGATCGCCGAGGCCGCGAAGACGCGGCCGGCGCGCAACCTTTCTCCTGAACTGATTTCTCTGTAGTCGAGCATCCATGTCGCTGAACGACCCGAACTGGGGACGGCAGGGCGGAAATCGCGGCCCTGGCGGCAACCAGGGCCCGCCCGACCTCGATGAGCTGTGGCGCAACTTCAACCGCCGCCTGAACGAGTTGTTCGGGCGCCGCGGCGGGGGCGGCGAGCGACCGCCGTCGACGCCGCCTTCCGGCCGCATGTTGGGCGGGGGCGCCGGCGTGCTCATTTTCCTGGTGCTGGGCGTATGGCTGGCCAGCGGGTTCTACATCGTGGACGCCGCCTCGCGCGGCGTGGTGCTGACCTTCGGCCGCTATTCCGAGGAAACCAATCCCGGCCTGCGCTGGCGCATGCCCTATCCCCTGCAGTCGCACGAGCTGGTGAACCTGGCGTCGCTGCGCACGCTGGAGGTGGGCTACCGCAACAGCATCAAGACCAAGGTGCTCAAAGAGTCGCTGATGCTCACCGACGACGAGAACATCGTCGACCTGCAGTTCGCGGTGCAGTACGTCGTGCGCGACGCGAAGGACTTCCTGTTCAACAACAAGCGCCCCGACGAGAGCGCGATGCAGGCGGCCGAGAGCGCGATGCGCGAAATCATCGGCAAGAGCAAGATGGACGCCATCCTGTACGAATCGCGAGAGGCGATCCAGATCAGCTCGCAGCAGCTGATGCAGCAGATCCTGGACCGCTACAAGACGGGCATCGCGGTGAGCCGCATCACCATCCAGAGCGCGCAGCCGCCGGAGCAGGTGCAGGCCGCGTTCGACGACGCGGTGAAGGCCGGGCAGGACCGCGAGCGGCAGAAGAACGAGGGGCAGGCCTACGCGCGCGACGTGATCCCGAAGGCGAGCGGCACGGCCTCGCGCCTGAAAGAGGAAGCCGAGGGCTACAAGCAGCGCGTCATCGCAAACGCCGACGGCGAGGCCTCGCGCTTCCGACAGGTGCTGGCGGAGTACGCCAAGGCGCCCGCCATCACGCGCGAGCGCATCTACATCGAGACCATGCAGCAGGTCCTGTCGTCGACCTCGAAGGTCATCGTCGACACCAAGGGCAGCGGCAACCTGCTCTACCTGCCGCTGGACAAGCTGATGCAGCAGGGCGGGGCGGCCGCCCTGTCGGAATCACAGCAGTCGCAGCGCGCCTCGCCCGAGCCGGTGCTGCCGGCCGACCCGGGGCCGCGCTCGCGGGACACGCTGCGCCCGCGCGAGCGGGGGGAGCGCTGAGATGAGAGCCCTGGGCCCCGTCGCCGCCGTCCTCATCGCGCTCCTCCTGGTCGCCTCCAGCGCGCTGTTCACCGTCGACCAGCGCCAGAACGCCATCGTGTTCCAGCTGGGCGAGGTGAAGGAAGTGATCGTCAAGCCCGGCCTGCACTTCACGTGGCCGCTGATCCAGAACGTGCGCCTGTTCGACATGCGCATCCTGACCTTCGACGACGCCGAGCCCTTGCGCTTCATCACCTCGGAGAAGAAGCCCGTGCTGGTGGATTCCTTCGTCAAGTGGCGCATCATCGACGTCAAGCAGTACTACGTCTCGGTGCAGGGCGACGAGATGCGCGCCGCCACGCGGCTGAAGCAGACGATCTCCGGTGGCCTGCAGAACGAGTTCAACAAGCGCACGGTGCACGAGGTGGTCTCGGGCGAGCGCGACAAGATCATGGAAGAGGTGCGCGAGAAGGCCGACACCGAGCTGCGCCGCGACCTCGGCGTCGAGCTGGTGGACGTGCGCCTGAAGCGCGTCGACCTGCCGCAGGAAGTGAGCGAGTCGGTGTACCGGCGCATGGAGGCGGAGCGCAAGAGAATCGCCAACGACCTGCGCTCCACCGGCGGCGCCGAAGCCGAAGCCATCCGCGCCGACGCCGACCGGCAGCGCGAGGTGATCCTCGCCAACGCCTACCGCGACGCGCAGCGCGTCAAGGGCGACGGCGACGCGCGCTCCGCCGCCACCTACGCCAAGGCCTTCTCCGAGAACGCGGAGTTCTACGCGTTCTACCGCAGCATGGAGGCCTACCGCTCCACCTTCCGCGGCAAGAACGACCTGATGGTGCTTGAACCCAGTTCGGACTTCTTCCGCTACCTGAAGGATCCCGCCGGCAAATCCGGCGGCAGGAAATGATGGCCCATGCTGACCACGTTCCTCATGGCCATCGCCCTGATGCTGATCATCGAGGGGCTCCTCCCCTTTCTCGCGCCTAGCCGCTGGCGCGACGTCTTTCGCCGCGTCATCCAGATGTCCGACGGCCAGATCCGCTTCTTCGGCCTGACCTCGATGCTGATCGGCCTGCTGCTGCTCTTCCTGGTGCGCTGATGCGCTGGCT
>JANMUO010000209.1:0-7120 GCA_031391655.1 Betaproteobacteria bacterium | reverse complement strand
GGAGCGGCATGAAGAACGACTCCAGCGGCTTGGACCAGGTGAACACCAGCGCGAGGCCCACCCCGACCACCAGCGCGAGGAAGTAACCGGCGAAGATCTCGGTGCCGGTGACCAGCGCGTTGGTCCACCAGCTGTAGTTCGGCTGCAGCAGCGCGTCCAGCGTGTCGCCCGGCGAAGGCATGACGAACCGGGGCACGTTGCCCAGCTTGACGAACAGGTACCAGGCCAGCACCAGCGCGAGGTGCGCGAGCACCGCGAGCGTCCAGCGTTGCAGGTTCTCGTTCATGGTTTCCCCGCCTTCAAGACAGCCACCGCGGCAGATTCTCGCGCACGAAGGCATCGTCGGCGAGGTCCGCATGCTCGCGGCACACGCGGTCGATCTCGGCCGACTGGCCCGGCGACAATGCTTCCTGCGGATCCAGGCACCAGATGCCCTCGAGCAGCCCCTGGCGCCGCAGCACCTCGTGGCAGCCCGGGATGCAGCCGGCAAAATCGTTGGCGACGTCGAAGAACGCGCTGTTGCAGTCGGTGACGCGCGCATCCAGCGCCAGCAGGTCCTCGTCGATGCGTGTCTGCCGGTGGATGCGCTCGAGCAGCTCCACCGCGCCCCGGGTCCACACGCTCCAGTGGCCGAGCAGCCCGCCCTTGATGCGCAGCCGCACCTCCTGCGCGCCGCGCCGCACGGCGATCGGCGCAACGAGGTCGAGCACGATGTGGTCGTCGTTGCCGGTGTACAGCGTGACGCGCTCCTCGGCGCCGGCCGCCACCACGCCGCGCGCCACGTCGAGCGTGCGGTAGCGGTTGAACGGCGCGATCTTGATGGCGATCACGTTGTCGATGGCGGCAAAGCGCCGCCAGAACTCCGCCGGCAGCGCGATGCCGCCGACCGCTGTCTGCAGGTAAAAGCCCACCAGCGGAATCTCGGCCGCCACGGCGGCGCAATGCGCCACCAGCTCGTCCACGGACGCGCCCTTCATGGGCGCGAGCGAAAGCATGCCGGCGTGATAGCCGTGCGCGAGCGCGATGGCCGCCTCCTTCTTCGCCTGCGCGGTTTTACCGGAGAGGCCGGCGATCATCACCAGCGGGCGCTTGCACCAGTCGCGTGCGGTGTCGGCGGCGAGCTTGAGAACCGGCTCGTACAGGCCCTGCTCGCGGATCGCGAACTGCGTCGCGTGCACACCCACGGCGAGGCCGCCCGAACCGGCGTCCAGGTAGTAGCGCGTGAGCGCGCGCTGGCGCCGCGTGTCGAGCTTGCGTCCAGCGTCCAGCGCAAGCGGATGCGCTGGGATCACCGTGCCGCGACGCAAGACCTCGAGCGTGGCGGCGGGCAGCCGCGACCAGTGCAGGGGCATGCGGGAAGTTTAACCGGACGGTTAAACCCGTCCAGCCATTGACGCTGCGAAAACGCGCCGATACCATCGCCGCACCAAGTCCGGAGGAAATTCCCATGCGCCACCTGTTCATTGCGGCGATCGCCGCCGCCTTCGCCGGCTCCGCCGCCGCCCAGACCAAACTCGACTTCATCCTCAACTGGGTGCCGGGGGGCGACCACGCGCCCTATTACTACGCCAAGGCGCAGGGCTGGTACGCCAAGGAGGGGCTCGAAGTGAACCTGGAGCCCGGCAAGGGCTCGATGCTCGCGGTGCAGAAGGTTGGCGCCGGCGCCAACCCGATCGGCCTTGCCGACATGGGCAACGTGCTCATCGCCAAGGGCAAGGGCGCGGACACGGTCGGCGTGTTCAACGTCTACGCCAATTCGCCGCAGGGGCTTTACTGGCTCAAGAGCTCGGGCATCAAGGGCGTGAAGGATTTCGCCGGCAAGAAGATCGGCAACCCGGCCGCCGACGGCGCGCGGCCGATGTGGCCGGCGCTTGCCAAGGCGAACGGCATCGATCCGAAATCGGTAATCTGGGTGAACGTGGACGCCAACGCCAAGCTCTCCGCACTGAAAGCCAAATCCATCGACATCACCACCTCGTTCTACAACATCCACCATATCTTCCAGCGCGAGTTGGGCGCGGACATGGGCTTCGTCGCCTGGCGCGACGTGGGGCTCAATCCCTACGGCAATTCGGTGGTGGTGAACGCCGAGTTCCTCGCCAAGAACAAGCCGGCGATCGACAGGTTCGTCAAGGTAACGCAGCGCGCCTTCGCCGCCTGCGTGGCGAGCCCCAAGCCCTGCGTGCAGGCGCTGGTGGACGCCAACGGCGCGCTCAAGCTCGACAACGAGATGACCAACTGGAGCCTGGTGGAAGTGCTGATGAGCGACCAGTATTCGAAGAACGTGGCGCTCGGCATCCATGACGACGGCCGCATGAAAGCCGACTACGAGCTGGTGCGCGACTACGTCGGCATCGACAAGCCCTTCGATGTGAAGTCCACCTACACCAACGAATTCCTCGACCGCAAGGTCAAGATGGCGAAGTAGGGCCTTCGCGCAGGGTCAGGCTACAATCCGACGCGATAAGCAATAGCGCCCCCGCGGCGCTGTGGGACGATTCCTTTGGAGGAGGAGCGATCGAACCGGTTGCGACAACGGTACTGCTGCGCGTGGACGGCGTCGGCGTGCGCTTCGGCGGCATTGTCGCGCTGGACAGCGTGTCCTTCGACGTCGAGGCAGGACGCATCGTCGGGCTGATTGGCCCGAACGGCGCCGGCAAGACCACCCTGTTCAATTGCCTGTCGCGCCTGTACGAATGCGGCAGCGGCGACATCCTGTTCAACGGCGTGTCCCTGCTGCAGGTGCCCAAGCACGGCATCGCCTCGCTGGGCATCGGCCGCACCTTCCAGAACCTTGCACTGTTCAAGACCATGACGGTGCTCGACAACATCATGGTCGGGCGCCACTGCCGCACGCACAGCGGCTTTTTCGTCAACGCGCTGCGCCTGCCGGGCGTGGCCGAGGAGGAGCTCGCCACCCTGGAGAAGGCAAAGAACCTGATCCGCTTCCTCGGCCTGGAAGCCGTTGCCGGCTCGCGCGTCGCCGACCTGCCCTTTGGCACGCAAAAGCGCGTCGAGCTCGCCCGCGCCCTCGCAGCCGAGCCCAAGCTCCTGTTGCTGGACGAACCCGCGAGCGGCTTGAATCACGAGGAAGTGGGCGATCTCGGCGTGCTGATCCGCGAGATCCGCGATCGCCTCGGGCTCACCGTGCTGCTGGTCGAGCACCACATGAGCCTGGTGATGAGCATTTCGGACCGCGTGGTGGCGCTCAATTTCGGCCGCAAGATCGCCGAGGGCACGCCTGCGGAAGTGCAGAAGCACCCTGAAGTGATCCAGGCCTACCTCGGGACCGCCTGATGGCCGCGCTGCTCGAAGTCGCCGACCTGCACGCCGCGTACGGCCCGACGCGCGTGCTGCACGGCATCAGCTTCTCCATGCAGGAAGGCACCATCACGACGCTCCTGGGTGCCAACGGCGCCGGCAAGACCACCACGCTGCGCGCGCTGTGCGCGATGGTGAAGACGCGGGGCGAGATCCGCTTCGCGGGGCAGCGCATCGACGGCAAGGCCACCGAGGACATCGTTCGCCTGGGCATCGCCCACGTGCCCGACGGCCGCGGCACCTTCGTCAACCTCTCCACCGAGGAGAACCTGCGCCTCGGGGCCTACGTACGCAAGGACCGCGACCACATCGACGAGGATCTGGAGCGCGTGTTCGGCTACTTCCCGCGCCTGAAGGAGCGCCGCGCGCAGCAGGCGGGCACGCTCTCCGGCGGCGAGCAGCAGATGCTGGCCGTGTCGCGCGCGCTGATGCTGCGGCCCAAGCTGATGCTGCTGGACGAGCCTTCCTTCGGACTCGCCCCGCTCATCGTGAAAGAGCTGTTCGGCATCCTGCGCACCGTCAACCAGAAGGAGAAGGTCAGCATGCTGGTGGTGGAGCAGAACGCGGCGATGGCGCTCGACCTCGCGGACCGGGCCTACCTGATCGAGACCGGGCGCGTCGTGCTCTCGGGCAGCGCGCAGGACATCAAGCGCGACGACAACGTGCGCCGATCCTATCTGGGGTATTGAGGAAACCACATGGACGCATTCCTGCACCAGGTGCTCGCGGGTCTCGCCACCGGCGGCATCTACGCCAGCCTCGCGCTGGCGCTGGTGATGATCTACCAGTCGACGCACCTGGTGAATTTTGCGCAAGGCGAGCTCGCGATGTTCGCCACCTACTTCGCCTGGAGCCTGATCAACGCGGGCGTGCCCTACTGGCCGGCTTTCTTCCTCACCGTGATCTTCGCCTTCCTGCTCGGCGTGGTGATTGAGCGCGTGATCATCCGGCCGGTGGAGAACGCGCCGGTGCTGGTGGTGGTAGTGGTCTTCATCGCGCTGCTGGTGATCCTGAACAGCGTCACCGGCTGGATCTTCAGCTACACCATCAAGACCTTCCCCAGCCCGTTCCCGACCGGCGGCGTGTTCGGCACCAAGCTGCTGTCGCCGCACGAGCTCGGCGCGATCGGGGTGACGCTGGTGGTGCTGCTCGCGCTGTTCGTGTTCTTCCGCTTCACGCCGCTCGGCCTGGCGATGCGCGCGGCGGCGCAGAACCCGGACTCCGCGCGCCTGGTGGGGATCCGCGTCGGCTGGATGCTGGCGCTGGGCTGGGGCCTCGCCGCGGCCATCGGCAGCGTGGCCGGCATGATGGTGGCGCCGATCGTGTTCCTCGACCCCAACATGATGGGCGGGATCCTGCTCTACGCCTTTGCCGCGGCGCTGGTCGGCGGCATCGACAATCCCGGCGGCGCGGTGCTCGGCGGCTTCATGGTCGGCGTGCTGGAGAACGTGCTCGGTGCCTTCGTCATCGGCAACGAGTTGAAGCTCGCCGTCGCGCTGGTGCTGATCATCGGCGTGCTGGTGGTGAAGCCATCGGGCTTCTTCGGCAAGGTCTTCGTCACGCGCGTATGACGCCATGAGCAAATGACCAGGCGCCAGCTGATCCCGATCGCCGTGTTGCTGCTCGCGGCCTGCGCGCTGCCGCTGGTGGTCAGCGACTACCGCGTGTTCCAGTTCAACCTGGTTCTGGTGTACGCCATCGCGCTGCTGGGCCTGAACCTGCTCACCGGTTACAACGGCCAGATCTCCCTCGGCCACGGCGCCTTTTACGCCATCGGCGCCTACTGCGCGGCGATCCTGATGGACAAGTACGGCGTGCCCTACTGGGTGACGATTCCCGTGGCGGGCGCGGTCTGCCTGCTGGTGGGGTTCCTGTTCGGCTTGCCGGCGCTGCGGCTGGAGGGACTGTACCTGGCGCTTGCGACATTTGCGCTCGGCGTGTCCCTGCCGGCGCTGCTCAAGTACCACCACCTGGAAAAATGGACTGGCGGCGTGCAGGGCATCGTGATCACCAAGCCGGACCCGCCTTTCGGACTGCCGATCAACGCCGACCAGTGGCTGTATTACTTCACCCTGGCCGTCACGGTGGTCATGTTCCTGATCGCCTGGAACCTGCTGCGCGGCCGCGTCGGGCGCGCGCTGGTGGCGATCCGAGACAACCACATCGCCACCGAGGCGATGGGCGTCAACAACGCAATGTACAAGTCGCTCGCCTTCGGCATTTCCGCCATGTACACCGGGGTGGCCGGCGCGCTGGGCGCAATCGCCATCCAGTACGTGGCCCCCGACAGCTTCAACATCTTCCTGTCGCTGGTGTTCCTGATCGGCATCGTGATCGGC
Organism: Betaproteobacteria bacterium; assembly: GCA_031391655.1. Classification (GTDB taxonomy): domain Bacteria; phylum Pseudomonadota; class Gammaproteobacteria; order Burkholderiales; family SG8-39; genus JAABQT01. Next base: position 1,460 of record JANMUO010000209.1, on the reverse strand, counting down.
GGGCTGGCCTCCATTTCGGGGGCGATCTACGGGGCCCTGTTCATCCAGTTCGTGCCCAATGTCGCGGACGAGATTTCCAAGGCCGCCCCCTGGGCGATTTTCGGAGTTTTCCTGATCGGCTTCGTGTACCTGATGCCGATGGGAATTGCGGGCGCCGTGCGCATGGGCCTAGCCCGGCTGCGCCGGAAGGCGCAGAATAAGTGACATTCCACCCGAGGAGGAGGAACACATGAAGCTCGTACCGATTGCAGCACTGCTGGCCGCCGCCCTGGCGTCCCCGACCGCTTTCGCGCAGAAGAAATACGATCCCGGCGCGAACGACAAGGAAATCCGCATCGGCAACACCAACCCCTACAGCGGCCCGGCTTCTGCCTACGGCACCATCGGCAAGAGCATCGGCGCGTATTTCAAGATGATCAACGAGCAGGGCGGCATCAACGGCCGCAAGGTGGTGTGGGTGTCCTACGACGACGGCTACAGCCCGCCCAAGACGGTCGAGATGGCCAGAAAGCTGGTCGAGCAGGATCAGGTGCTGCTGCTGTTCCAGACGCTCGGCACGCCCGGGAACACGGCGATCCACAAGTACATGAACTCGAAGAAGGTGCCGCAGTCGTTCGTCGCCACGGGCGCCACCAAGTGGAACGACGCGCGCAATTTCCCCTGGACCATCGGCTGGCAGCCGAATTACCAGACCGAAGGGCGCATTTACGCCGCGCACATCCTGCAGAACAACCCGAAGGCGAAGATCGGCATCCTCTACCAGAACGACGACTACGGTAAGGACTACCTCAAGGGCATGAAGGACGGCCTGGGCGACAAGGCCGGCATGATCGTCAAGGAGGTGTCCTACGAGGTGAGCGATCCGACGGTGGATTCGCAGATCGTGCAGCTGCAGGCTTCCGGCGCGGACACCTTCTTCAACATCACCACGCCGAAGTTCGCCGCGCAGGCGATCCGCAAGGCCTACGACATTGGCTGGAAACCGACGCACTACCTCAACAACGTATCGGCCTCCATCGGTTCCGTGCTCAAACCCGCCGGCATGGAGAAATCCGTCGGCCTGATCTCCACGCAGTATTTGAAGGATCCGCTCGACGAGCAATGGAAGGACGACGCGTCGGTGAAGGCCTGGCGCGATTTCATGGGCAAGTACTACCCGGAAGGCAACCTGGCCGACGCCTCGAACATGTACGGCTATACGGTGGCGCAGACCCTGCACCAGGTGCTCAAGCAGTCCGGCAACAACCTGACGCGCGACAACGTCATGAAGCAGGCCGCGGCGCTAAAGGGCTATCGCGCCGAGACCATGCTGCCGGGCATCCGCATCAGCACCGATGCCGGGGACTACGCGCCGATCGAATCCGTGCAGCTGATCCGTTTCGACGGCCAGCAGTGGAAGCGCTTCGGCTCCATCATCGGCAAGTAGGCGTTTAACCCAGTTCCGGGCCGGCCGGGCAGAA
>JANMUO010000141.1:0-11583 GCA_031391655.1 Betaproteobacteria bacterium | reverse complement strand
GGCCACGACGATGCCGAAGACCGTGATGGCGCCGAAGGCCGACATGCCGAACTTGGTCATCGCGGTGTAGAACGCGCCCAGGCCGAGGATGCAAGCCTGTTCGTTGAAGTTTTGCACCGCGATGGAACGCCCGGCACCCATCAGGTTGTGGCCGCGGTGCTGCAGCAGCGCGTTCATTGGCACCACGAAATAGCCCGCCAGCGCGCCGATGAGCACCATCAGCGGCATGGCAAGCGCCACGTCGCGCACGAAGACCATGCTGATCACGATCACGCCCATGGCGATGCCCAGCGGGATGACGTTGACCGCGCGATCCAGCGTCACCCGCATCGAGGCGTACACCGCGCCCAGCGCAATGCCCAGCGCCACCACGCCCTGCAGCATGGAGGCGCGCGACAGGTTGAAGTCGAGCGAGGCGCGTGCCCATTCGATGACGATGAACTGCAGCGTGGCGCCGGCGCCCCAGAACAGCGTCGTGACGGCGAGGGAGATCTGGCCGAGCTTGTCGGTCCACAGGCGGCGGCAGCACAGGGCGAAATCGCGCACCGTTTCCATCGGGTCGGCCGGCAGCGGCTTGAGCGGCGCGCCAGTGCGCGGCACATACAGGTTGAAGATCGCGGCCAGCGCGTAGACGAACACGATCACCGACATCGCCGCCTCTGCCGGGGTGTCGATGCCGGTCTGCAGTTGCGGCAGGTCGAACTCGAGCAGGTGGCCGGACACGCGCGTGCTGATCAGCACGCCGCCCAGCACGGTGCCGAGGATGATCGAGCTGACGGTGAGCCCCTCGATCCAGCCGTTGGCGATGACCAGCTTGTTGGGTGGCAGGTACTCGGTGACGATGCCGTACTTGGCCGGCGAATAGGCGGCGGCGCCCAGGCCGACCAGGGCGTAGGCGATGAGCGGGTTCACGCCGAACAGCAGCATGAGGCAGCCGGCAAATTTGATGGTGTTGGCCACGAGCATCACCTGGCCTTTGGGCAGGCGGTCGGCGAAGGCGCCGACCCAGGGCGCCAGCAGCACGTAGGACACGACGAAGAAGAACTTCAGGTAGGGCGTAAGCCAGCCCGGCGAGTCGCTCTGGATCAGCAACGCGATCGCCGCCACCAGCAGCGCATTGTCGGCGAGCGACGAGAAGAATTGCGCCGCCATGATGATGTAGAAGCCCAGGTTCATGGCCGCGCTCTTATAGCATGGTTGCGCAGTAAGTTATCCTAGCGTCATGCCGCGCCCCATCCGTGCCGTGATCAAGGCGTCCGCCCTGCGGCACAACCTCAAGCTGGCGCGCGAGGCGGCCGGGGAGGCGAAGATCTGGGCGGTGTTGAAGGCCAATGCCTACGGCCACGGCCTGGAGCGCGCGGCGCGCGCCATGGCCGAGGCAGACGGCATCGCGGTGCTGGATTTCCAGGAAGCGGTGCGCCTGCGCCTGGCCGGGGTGACCAAGCCGATCCTGATGCTGGAGGGCTTCTTCAAGCCGCTGGATGTCAACCTGCTGTTCAAGTACCACCTCACGCCGGTGATCCACAACGCCGACCAGGTGGAGCTGATCAAGCACATGGACCTGCCGGCGGAGCTCGACCTCTACCTCAAGGTCAACAGCGGCATGAACCGCCTGGGCTTCGGCGTGGACAACCTGCGGCCGATGTACAACGCGCTGCGCCTGCACCCCAAGGTCGGCAAGATCACGCTGATGACCCATTTCGCCGATGCCGAGGGCCAGGGCGGGGTGCACGACCAGCTGCGCTGGTTCAATGAAATGGTGCAGCCCTTCGAGGCGCCGCGCTCGATGGCGAATTCGGCGGCGTTGCTGCGCTTCAAGGAGACCCGCGAGGGCTGGGTGCGCCCGGGCCTCATGCTGTATGGCTGCTCGCCCTTCCCCGACTGGAGCGCGGAGGAGATCGGCCTCAAGCCGGCGATGACCCTGCGCTCGGAGCTGGTCGCGGTGCAGAACCTGATGCCGGGCGAGCGGGTCGGCTACGGCTTTTCCTTCGAGGCGAAGCAGGAGATGGCCATTGGCGTCGTCGCCTGCGGCTATGCGGACGGCTATCCGCGCCATGCGCCCACCGGCACGCCGGTGCTGGTGGCCGGCAAGCGCACCACGACCGTGGGGCGCGTCTCGATGGACATGATCTGCGTGGACATCAGCGACCTGGAGGAGGCCTACATCGGCACGCCGGTCACGCTCTGGGGCGAAGGCCTGCCGGCGGACGAAGTGGCGGCGGCGGCAGGTACGGTGAGCTACGAGCTCCTGTGCGGCCTGGCGGCGCGGGTGCCGGTGGCCGAGGAAGAGTAGTGGCGAAGGCCAAGTCGGTGTTCGTGTGCGCGGAGTGCGGCGCGACCGCGCTCAAGTGGATGGGCATGTGCCCCTCCTGCGGCGAGGCGGGCACGCTCGCCGAGCAGGCGGCCGAGCGCGGCGGGGCGCGCGCCACGGGGCCGGCGGCGAGCCCGGTGGCGCTCGCGCGCGTCGAGGCGCGCGAATCGGAACGCATCTCCAGCGGCCTGCCGGAACTGGACCGGGTGCTGGGCGGCGGCCTGGTGGTGGGGCAGGTGGCGCTGATCGGCGGCGACCCGGGCATCGGCAAGTCCACCTTGCTGCTGCAGTCGCTGGCCGCGCTCGGAGCGGCGCGCAAGGTGGTCTATATCTCGGGCGAGGAATCGGCCGAGCAGGTGGCGCTGCGCGCACGGCGCCTGGGACTGGATGCCGAAGGCGTCGGGATGCTCGCGGAGATCCAGCTCGAGCGCATCCTGGGCGCGCTGGAGGCGGCGCGGCCCGAGGTAGCGGTGGTGGATTCGATCCAGACCTTGTGGTCGGACACCCTGCAATCGGCTCCGGGCTCGGTGGCGCAGGTGCGCGAATGCGCCGCGCAGCTCGCGCGCCACGCCAAGAAAACCGGCACGGCCCTCTTCATCATCGGCCACGTCACCAAGGACGGGGCCATCGCGGGCCCGCGCGTGCTCGAGCACATCGTGGACACGGTGCTGTATTTCGAAGGCGACCCGAATTCCGCGTTCCGCCTGGTGCGCGCGATCAAGAACCGCTTCGGCGCGGTGAACGAGCTGGGCGTGTTCGCGATGACCGACAAGGGCCTGCGCGCAGTGAGCAACCCCTCGGCCCTGTTCCTGCAGCGCCATGAAAAAGACGTCGCCGGCTCCTGCGTGCTGGCCACGCTGGAAGGCACGCGCCCGCTGCTGGTGGAGATCCAGGCGCTGGTGGACGCGGCGCACGCCCCCAACCCGCGGCGCCTTTCGGTCGGCCTGGAGCAGAACCGGCTGGCGATGCTGCTCGCGGTGCTGCACCGGCACGCGGGCATTGCGACGATGGACCAGGATGTGTTCGTCAACGCGGTGGGCGGCGTGCGCATCGGCGAGCCGGCGGCGGACCTGGCCGTGGCGCTGGCGATCGTGTCCTCGCTCACCGACCGGCCGATTCCCGGCAAGGTCGTGGCGTTCGGTGAGATCGGGCTGGCTGGGGAAGTGCGCCCGGCGCCGCGCGGCCAGGACCGCCTGAAGGAAGCGGCCAAGCTCGGTTTCGAGAAGGCGATCGTGCCCAAGGCCAATGCGCCCAAGGGCAAGCTCGCCGAGATCGAGGTGATCCCGGTCGAGCGGGTTGACCAGGCCGTGCAGTTGCTGCGCGACCTGTGAAAGTCGTCGCGATCACCGGCGGCGCGCAGGGGATCGGGCGTGCGGTCGCACTGCGCTTCGCGCGCGCCGGCTACGCGGTCTCGATCGCGGATCCGGACGACGAGGCGGGCCGCGAGGCGGCAGGCTTGGTCGACAAGGCCGGCGCGAAGGGCCTGTTCGTGCGTACCGACGTGGCGGACGCCGCGCAGGTCGGGCGCTGGGTCGATGAGACCCTGCAGCGGCTGGGATGCCCGGATGCGCTCGTCAACAACGCCGGCATCGGGCGGCGGGCGCCGTTCCTCGAGCTGCGGGCGGAGGACTTCGACCGCGTCATCGCGGTCAACCTGCGCGGCACCTTCCTCTGTTCGCAGGCCGTGGCGCGCCGCATGGTGGAGCGCGGCAGGGGCGGCGCGATCGTCAATATCGCCTCGACGCGCGCTTTCATGTCCGAGCCCGGCACCGAGGCCTACACGGCGTCGAAGGGCGGCATCGTCGCGCTCACGCACGGCATGGCGATGAGCCTCGGGCCGCAGGGCATCCGCGTGAACTGCGTCAGCCCGGGCTGGATCGAGACGCGCGCCGGGGCGCCTGTTCATTCCGAGCACGACCGACTGCAGCACCCGGTCGGGCGCGTAGGCAAGCCGCAAGACATCGCCGAGGCCTGCTTCTACGTCGTGGAGCAGGCCGGCTTCATGACCGGCCAAAACCTGACCCTCGATGGCGGCATGAGCGTCAAGATGATCTACGCGGAGTGATCCGGGTTCGCCGTCCTGCCCGCGCCTACGACTTCATCAGCTGGTACAGCTCCGGCGTGCTCGTGCAGCGCGCGAGATACTCGAAGCTTCCCTTGTCCTTTACTTCGCGCGCGGCGTCGAGCAACCCCGTCATCGCCGCGCGGTAGAGCGAGGTCGCGAGGCTGATGCGCTTCACGCCGGCGGCTTGCAGCTCGGCCACCGTGAACGACTTGCCCGGGATGCCGGCCATGAAGTTGAACGGTTTCGTGAGCGAGGCGCACACGGTGCGCACCGCGGCGAGATCCGGCAGTCCGGGCGCGAACAACACATCCGCGCCGGCCTTCTCGAAGGCCTGCAGGCGGCGGATGGTGTCCTCGAGATCCGGATTGCCGCGCAGGAAATTTTCCGTGCGCGCGGTCAGGAGGAAGGGAAACGGCAGCGCGCGCGCCGCCTGCACGGCAGCCGCGACGCGCTCGACGGCCTGGCCCAAGTCGTAGAGCGGTTTTTCCTTGTCGCCGGTGGCGTCTTCGATCGAGCCGCCGACCAGGCCAGCTTCCGCCGCCAACCGTATGGTTTCTGCCGCAGCGGACGGCGCGTCGCCGAAGCCTTTCTCCAGGTCTGCCGATACCGGGATGTCGGTGGCCGCGCAGATGGCGCGCGATTGTGCGAGCGCCTCGTCGCGCGTCACCTTGCCGTCGCGCTTGCCCAGGATCCCTGCGGAGGCGCCGCTGGAAGTCGCCAGCGCCTGGAAGCCGAGTCCCGCAAGCAAGCGCGCGGAGCCTGCGTCCCAAGGGTTTGCGATGACGAAGGCGCCGGGCGCCTTGTGCAGGGCGACGAAGCGGGTTGCTTTTTCGCTTTGGGTTGTCATGGTCACACCGCTGGTGGGTTACGGTCGGAGAAAGTGCTGCGCTGGTGCCAATAGGGGTAGGTGAGCGGGACCGCGCTGGCGGCGTCGAGCTTCGCGACCTGCGCCGGCGTGAGCTTCCAGCCCACGGCGCCGAGGTTCTGCCGCAACTGCTCCTCGTTGCGCGCGCCGACGATCAGCGTCGCCACCGTGGGCCGCTGCAGCAGCCAGTTGAGCGCCACCTGGGCGATGGTCTTGCCAGTTTCCTTCGCCATCGCGTCCAATGCATCCACCACGTTGTAAAGGTAATCCTGCGGCACCTGCGGCCCCTTGTCGGCCGCGAGCTTGCTTTGCAGGCGCGTCACCGGCGGCATGGGTTGTCCGCGGCGCAGCTTCCCGGTGAGCCGGCCCCAGCCGAGCGGGCTCCACACCACGGCGCCGACCTTCTGGTCGATGCCGAGCGGCATCAGCTCCCATTCGTACTCGCGGCCCACCAGCGAGTAGTAGGCCTGGTGCGCGACGTAGCGCGCGAGGCCGTATCGCTCCGAGATCGCGAGCGATTTCATCAGGTGCCAGCCGGAGAAGTTGGAGCAGCCGATGTAGCGGATCTTGCCCGCGCGGACGAAATCGTCCAGCGTCTGCAGCGCCTCTTCCATCGGCGTCACCGCGTCGAAGGCGTGCAGCTGGTACAGGTCGATGTAGTCGGTGCCCAGGCGCTTGAGGCTCGCCTCGATGGCGTTGGTCAGGTGGTGGCGCGAGGAGCCAAGCTGGTTGGCGCCCGGCCCGCGGCGGAAAGTGCCTTTGGTGGAGATCAGCACCTCTGTGCGCCGGCCTTTGATCGCCTGGCCGAGGATCTCTTCGGCCATGCCGTTCGAGTAGCCATCGGCCGAGTCGAACATGGTGACGCCGGCCTCGAGGCAGATGTCCACCAGGCGCTTCGCCTCGGCGACGTCGCTCGCGCCCCAGGCCTTGAAGAATTCGTTGCCGCCGCCGAAAGTGCCGGTGCCGAGGCTCAATGCCGGGACCATCAGTCCCGACGCGCCGAGTTGCCGATATTCCATTCGATGCTCCCTGTCTAGTTCGCGAGTGCGTGTTCCGCGGCCCGGATGCCGCTGCGCACCGCAGCCTCCAGTGTCGGCGGATATTCGGCATCCGCATAGTCTCCGGCGAGAAACACTCCGGGGAGGCTGGTGTCGATCGCCGGCCGTTGCAGGCCTGGCGTGACCGCGATGGTGGCGCGCTTCTCGGCGATCACGCGCGACCATTGCGGCGCGGACAAGCCGGGCACCGCCACCGCGATCTCCCGGTGGCAGGTGGCGGCCAACTCGTCCTGCGTCATCTGCTGGTGGTCGCCCTGCGCGCTGATGACGGCGGCGAAGAGGCCCTTTTCGCCGGTCAGCGCACCGCGATCGAATACCCATTGCACGAGCCCGTCGGCGAGTCCCAGCATGGGGAAGGGCAGGCGCGCCTTCGGTTCGTACTGCAGGTAGCAGGTCGTGATCGGCTGGTACTCGAACGCATCCGCGAAATCGGGGAGCAGGACTTTCAGTTGGTGCGGTCCCACCGCGAGGATCACGGCGTCGTATTCAGCCTTGAGCGCGGCCAGGTCCCGCACCGTCGTCTCGCAGCGCACCTCGGCGCCTTTTGCGCGCAGCCAAGCCGCCGCCGGTTCCGGAAACAGCCGCGACAGGTCCACCTTCGGCAGGATCAGGTCGCTTGCTTCGGCGTCCCCGCCGAGCGTGTCGCGCAGCACCGCGAGGAACACGTTCGCCGAGGCGAATTCCGGCAGGGTGTTCAGGGCGGATACGCACAACGGCTTCCACAGGTAGTGCCCGATGCGGCCGTGCTGGGCATGGCGTTCCAGCAGCGAACTGACGCTGCAATCCTCGGCAAGTCGAAAGCGCTGCCGTCGCAGCGCCTGCATGAAGCGCACCGCGCCCACCCGTTCGCTCCACGGCAGGCCGTGCGCCAGCAACAGGCCGACCAGCAGGCCCAGGGGCGCAGGGAAGTAGTAGGACCGAAAGCGGAACCCGTCGGCGTAGCGCAGCTCGAGCGGGATGCGCAGCACTGCATCCGAGGGCACGCCCACCGTGCGCATCACAGCGAACAGGCTGGCGTACGCCCCGACCAGGATGTGCTGCCCGTTGTCCAGCGTGTGGCCCTGCGTGGTGACGCGGCGCGCGCGCCCGCCCGGCACCGGCCCGGACTCGAACACGGTCGGCTGTGCGCCGCGCTCGACGAGCGTGACCGCGGCCGCCATGCCGGCGTATCCGGCGCCAATGATCGCTACGCGGCGACCCATGTCTTCCACGCCAGCCAGAGCTTGCGCAGCGGCGTCAGCGACGTGCGCTGTGTGAGGACCTGGAAATTCTCGCGCTCGATCTCCGCCAGCAGCGCGCGGTAGATCGCGGCCATGATCAGCCCCGGGCGCTGCGCGCGCCGGTCCGCGGCTGGCAGCACCGCCATGGCCTTTTCGTAGTACGCGCGGGCACGCGCCGCCTGGAACCGCATCAGCGCGACGAAGGCCTCGCTGTGCCGGGCACTCAGCAGGTCCGCCGCCGTGACGCTGAACTTCTGCAGGTCCTCGATGGGCAGGTAGATACGGTTCTTGCGAGCATCCTCGCCCACGTCGCGGATGATGTTGGTGAGCTGGAACGCCGTGCCGAGGCTTTTCGCGTACTCCAGCGTGCGCGGGTCGGTGTGGCCGAAAATGCCAGCGGCCAGGATGCCGACCACGCCCGCCACGTGGTAGCAGTAGCGCTCCAGGCCTGCGAAATCGAGGTAGCGGGTCTGCTTCAGGTCCATCTCCATGCCATCGATGATCTCGTTCAGGCGCTGGGCGGTGATGCCGTAGGGCGCGAGCGCGGGCTGCAGCGCGCGCGTGACCGGGTGCTGCGGGTTACCGGCGAACAGTCCGGCCACCTCCACACGCCACCACGCGAGCTTGGTGGCAGCGAGCTGCGTATCCTCGGTCTCGTCCACCACGTCGTCCACCTCGCGGCAGAACGCATACAACGCGGTGATGGCGCGCCGTCGCGGCGGCGTCAGGAACAGGAACGAGTAGTAAAAGCTCGACCCGCTCGCCGCCGCCTTCTGCTGGCAGTACTCGTCGGGAGTCACAAGGCGCGTCCCAGGAGGAGGGGCCAGTCGAACCAGCGCAGGATGGGGCGGCGCCGGAAGACGTCGTAGCCAACGTTCTCGATCTTCTCCAGGATGCGCAGGCCGCCTTGCACGGTGGTGCGGATCTCGAGGCCCAGTCGCCCGGGGAGGCTGCGGCCGAGAGGCGCGCCTGCAAGCATGAGTTCGCGAGAGCGCAATAGCTGGAACGCGAGCAACCGGCGCCAGCCGTCGCTGCAACGTTGTCCTGCCAGATCCTGCTCACTGACTGCAAACCGGGCCATGTCGTCCTGTGGCAGGTAAATCCGATCCTTCGCAAAATCGATGGCGACGTCCTGCCAGAAATTGATCAGCTGCAGCGCCGTGCAGATCGCATCCGACTGCCTGAACTCTGTTTCAGACGTTCGTTTGAAAAGGTGCAGGAGCAGTCTGCCGACGGGATTGGCCGAGCGCCGGCAATAGTCGAGCACCTCGGGGAAGTTTGCATAACGAAGTTTCACCACGTCCTGCGAGAAGGCGTCGAGCAGGTCGCGGAACAACTGCAGGGGAAGGTCGTGCTCCCGGACGATGCGCCTCACCTCCTGCAACAACGGGGTCGAAGGTGCGGCCAGTTGGCGCCGGTAGTCGTCCAGTTTTTCCAGCCGCATGGCCGGCGAATCGTCGCCCTCGTCGGCAAAGTCGTCCGCGCTGCGCGCGAAGCGGTAAATGACCGCCACCGGGTCCCGCAACCGGGCCGGCAGCAGCAGCGAAGCAACCGGGAAGTTCTCGTAATGAGCGACCGACACGCGCGGGTATAATACTTTCTTTCCATTCGCTTTTTTGTGCGAAGGTGGCGGAATTGGTAGACGCACTGGATTTAGGTTCCAGCGCCGTAAGGCATGAGGGTTCGAGTCCCTCCTTTCGCACCACCGGACAACCCTGAGGAATCGAGAGTAATGGCGGCAAACGTGGAATCGCTAGGCACATTGGAGCGCCGGCTGCAGATGTCGGTGTCGACGGAGCAATTGGAGCGCGAGGTGGACGATCGCCTGAAGAAGCTCGCGCGCAACGCGAAGATGCCCGGCTTCCGGCCGGGCAAGGTGCCGATGAGGATCGTCGAGCAGACCTACGGCGCCCAGGTGCGCAACGAGGTCACCGGCGATGCGGTGCAGAAGGCCTTCACCGACGCGGTGAAGCAGGCCAACCTGAAGGTCGCGGGCTACCCGCGCATCGAGCCGAAGAAGGACGCGGCGAGTGCGGGCGCGATCGAATTCAGCGCCACCTTCGAGGTGTATCCGGAGTTCAAGGTCGGCGACATCGCCGCCGCGAGCATCGACCGGCCGCGGGTCGAGCTGGACGATGCCGCGATCGATAAGACCATCGAGGTGCTGCGCAAGCAGCGCACGACGTACGCGAAAGTCGAGCGCGCCGCGCAGGATGGCGACCGCCTGACCGTCGACTTTGACGGCACGATCGGCGGGGCACCCTTCCAGGGCGGCAAGGCGGCGGGCTTCGCCTTCGTGCTGGGGGAGGGGCGCATGCTGCCGGACTTCGAGACCGCCGCGCGCGGCATGTCCGCGGGAGAATCGAAGACCTTCGAGGTGACCTTCCCCGCGGATTACCACGGCAAGGAAGTGGCCGGAAAGACCGCTTCGTTCTTACTGGCATTGAAGCAGGTGGACGGGCCGAGCCTGCCCGAGCTGGACGCGGACTTCGCCAAGACCCTGGGCGTTGCGGACGGCGACCTGGGCAGGATGCGCACCGAAGTCCGCCAGAACGTCGAGCGCGAGGTGAAGAAGCGCGTCGACGGGCGGCTCAAGCAGCAGGCGCTGGACGCGCTGCTCGCCGCCACGCCGCTCGAGCTGCCCAAGTCGCTCGTGCAGCAGGAAACCCAAGAGCTAGTGCAGCGCGCCGCGGCCGACCTGCAGGCGCGCGGCGTGAAGATCGAGAACCTGCCGCTGGACCCGCAGACCTTCGAGGCGGCGGCCAAGCGGCGCGTGGCGCTCGGCCTCATCATCGCCGAGCTGGCGCGCGTCGAAAAACTGCAGCCCAAGCCCGCGGAAGTGCGCGCCCTGATCGAGCAGGAGGCGGCTTCCTACGAGAGTCCCGCCGAAGTTGTAAAATGGTTCTACATGCAGCCGCAGCGCCTGTCGGAAATGGAAGGCCTTGCCCTTGAGGGCAACGTGGTCAACTGGGTGCTGGCCAAGGCGAAAGTCGCCGACAAGGCGCTGCCGTTTGACGAACTGATGGGCGCAAACTGATGAACTGGGAACGGAACATGCGCGAACCCGAAGGCCTCGGGTTGATCCCGATGGTCATCGAGCAATCCGGTCGCGGCGAACGCGCCTACGACATCTACTCGCGCCTGCTCAAGGAGCGGGTTGTCTTCCTCGTCGGGCCGGTGACCGAGGTCACCGCCAACCTGATCGTGGCGCAGCTCCTGTTCCTCGAATCCGAGAACCCGGACAAGGACATCTTCTTCTACATCAACTCGCCCGGCGGCTCGGTCTCAGCGGGCCTGGCGATCTACGACACCATGCAGTTCATCAAGCCCGACGTCAGCACCCTGTGCGTGGGCCAGGCGGCTAGCATGGGCGCCACGCTGCTCGCCGCCGGGGACAAGGACAAGCGCTTCATCCTGCCCAACTCGCGCGTCATGATCCACCAGCCCTCGGGCGGCTTCCAGGGCCAGGTGTCGGATATCGAGATCCATGCCAAGGAAATCCTCTTCCTGAAGGCCCGGCTCAACGCGATCCTCGCCAAGCACACCGGCAAGACGATCGAGGCCATCGAGCACGATAGCGACCGCGACTTTTTCATGGGTGCCGAAGAAGCGGTAAAGTACGGCCTCGTGGACAAGGTGCTCACCTCGAGGGACCCCGCCTAGATGTCGGAAAAGCCCAGCTCCGGCGAGAAGCTGCTGTACTGCTCGTTCTGCGGCAAGAGCCAGCACGAGGTCAGGAAGCTCATCGCTGGCCCGTCGGTGTTCATCTGCGACGAGTGCATCGAGCTGTGCAACGACATCATCCGGGAGGAGACCGCCACCGACAAGGGCGGCAAGGGCGCCAAGTCCGACCTGCCGACGCCGCGTGAGATCCGCAAGATCCTCGACCAGTACGTGATCGGGCAGAACCAGGCCAAGAAGATTCTCTCGGTCGCGGTCTACAACCATTACAAGCGTTTGAAACACCTTTCCAAGAACGACGAGGTGGAGCTGGCCAAGTCGAACATACTGCTGATCGGACCGACCGGCTCGGGCAAGACCCTGCTTGCGCAGACGCTGGCGCG
>JANMUO010000109.1:0-1964 GCA_031391655.1 Betaproteobacteria bacterium | reverse complement strand
CGCGCCAGCTGGCGGCAGATCTTCGCCGGCGGCACGCGCGCGCGCGTGGACCTCTAGCAGCAGGTGGCGATCGAGGGGCCGATGGTGGGGGTGCGCAGCGTGCACGAGAATTTTTCCGTGCCGGGCGAGCAGCGCGCGTTGCAGGCGGTGGCCGCGACCAATGTGTACCTGCGCACTGCCGCCGGCTGGCGCATGATCCTGCACCACGGCTCGCCCGCGCCGGGCCAGGCCGAGGCGCAGCCGCTGCGCGACGCGCCGAAGATGCTGCATTGAGCGGCTACCGCGCCCCCTGGTGGCTGCCGGGCGGGCATCTGCAGACTCTCCTGCCGGCGCTCGCGCCGGGGCCTCGCATTGCATGGCGCCGCGAGCGCTGGAACACGCCGGACGGCGACTTCATCGACCTCGACTGGGCGGGCGCGCAAGGGCCATTGCTCGCGCTGTTCCACGGCCTGGAGGGCAGCACCGCGAGCCACTATGCGCGCGCGCTCGCCGCCGGCGCGCTCGAGCGCGGTTGGCGCTGCGTGGTGCCGCACTTTCGCGGCTGTTCCGGCGAGCCGAACCGCAAGCCGCGCGCCTACCACTCCGGCGACAGCGAGGAGCTCGACTGGATCCTGCGGCGCCTGCAGCCGGATTGCGCGACCGGCGTCTCCCTCGGCGGCAACGTGCTGCTCAAATGGCTGGGCGAGCGCGGCGCCGGGGCGCCGCTGCGGCGCGCCGCCGCGGTTTCCGCGCCGCTCGATCTCACCGCCGCCGGGCGCGCGCTGGACCGCGGGCTCAACCGGCAGATCTACACGCGCAGCTTCCTGTCGACGATGAAGCGCAATGCCTTTGCCAAGCTGGAGCGCTATCCCGGCCTGTTCAACCCGCTGCGCGTGCGCCACGCCACGACGCTCTACGAGTTCGACGACGCCGTGACCGCGCCGCTGCACGGCTTTCGCGACGCGGGCGACTACTGGGCGCGCGCCTCCAGCGCGCCGTGGCTCGAGCACATCCGCGTGCCGACCCTGGTGCTGAACGCGCGCAACGACCCCTTCCTTCCCGAGGCGGCGCTGGAAAGCGCCACGCGCAGGGCTTCGAGCGCCGTGCTGCTAGAATTTCCGCGCGAAGGAGGCCATGTCGGCTTCCCGGGCCGGCGCGGCTGGCTTGCCCGCCGCGTCCTGGAGTTCCTCTCGCAACCGTGAACCTGTCCGCCGAAATCTTTCGCGCCTACGACATCCGCGGCATCGCCGGGCGCACGCTGACCCCGGAGGTCGTGCGCGCCATCGGCCGCGCGCTCGGGTCCATGGCGCCCAAGTTCGCCATCGGTCGCGACGGCCGGCACTCCGGCCCGGCGCTGGCGGCAGCCCTCGCGCAGGGCATGAACGAATCCGGTGCGGCGGTGATCGACATCGGCATGGCGCCGACGCCGGTCACCTACTTCGCCGCGCACCACCTGGGCTGCGGCAGCTGCGTGTCCGTGACCGGGAGCCACAACCCGCCCGACTACAACGGCCTGAAGATGGTGGTCGAGGGGCACACGCTCTCGGGCGAGCAAATCCAGGACCTGCGCCGGCGCATCGAAGCGGGCTCGTTCCGCACCGGCGCTGGCAAGCGCAGCAGCGTGAACCTCCTCGACGCCTACGTCGCGCGCATCGCCGGCGACGTCAAGCTCGCGCGCCCCATGCGCATCGCGATGGACTGCGGCAACGGCGTGGCCGGGATGGTCGCCCCGCGCCTGTTCCGGGAGCTGGGCTGCGAGGTCGAGGAGCTGTACTGCGACGTCGACGGCGACTTCCCCAACCACCACCCCGACCCGTCGCAACCCGAGAACCTCGCGGACCTGGTCCGCACGCTGCGCGAAGGCAAAGCCGAGATCGGCCTCGCCTTCGACGGCGACGGCGACCGGCTGGGCGTGGTCACGAAGAACGGCTCGATCATCTATCCCGACCGCCAGCTGATGCTCTTCGCCGCCGACGTGCTCTCGC
>JANMUO010000107.1:0-3656 GCA_031391655.1 Betaproteobacteria bacterium | reverse complement strand
CCGCGGCGCCGATGCCCGAGGAACCGAAGTTGATCTTGCCGGGGTTGGCCTTGGCGTAGGCGATCAACTCCTTCACGTCCTTCGCCGGGAAGTTGTTGTTGGCGGTGAGGATCAGGGGCGCGATGGCGGGGAGCGACAGCGGGATGAAGCCGCCCACCGGGTCGAAGGGGAGCTTGCCCTGGTAGAGGGTCGCGTTGGCGGCATGCGCGGCGATGACGGTGACGATGCTGTAGCCGTCGGGCGCGGACTTGGCCACCAGGTCGGCGCCGATGATCGAATTGGCGCCGGGCTTGTTCTCCACCACGATCGCCTGGCCGAGCGAGGCCTGCATCTTCTGCGTCACGACGCGGGTCACCACGTCGGTGATGCCGCCGCCCGTGTAGGGGACGATCCAGCGGATCGGCTTGTTGGGGTAGGTCTGGGCGATGGCCGCGGCGGGCGCGGCGAGGAGCAGGGCGAGCAGGATTTTTTTCATTTAGATGTATCCAGGTCCTTCAATGGCAGGGTGTTTCGAAAGGAAATCTTCGTTCACTTCCAAGCCGAGGCCGGGCTTGTCCAGCGGCCAGACGTTGCCGTCCTTGTCCACTTCATAAGGCTTGGAAACCAGATCATCGCGGAACTTGTTCGCCTTGGATACATCTCCTTCGAAATAGCCCCCGTTGTCGATGGCCGCGAGGAAGTGGATCGAGGCAGCGTGGTTCAGGCCCGTCATCGAGCTGTGCGGGTGGATCGGCAGCTTGTACGCTGAAGCCATTGCTGCGATGCGCAAGGCCTCGGTGATGCCGCCGGTCTTGGACAGGTCCGGTTGCAGGATGGTGATCGAGCCATCCTCGATCACGCGGTTGAATTCGAAGCGCGTGTAGTGGTTCTCGCCGGCCGCCAGCGGCGTGCGGCCGAAGCCCTTCGCGATGCGATAGCTCCTGTGGTCGTGCGCGGGGAAAGGCTCTTCCAGCCAGGCGACGTTCAGCTCGTCCATGCCGGGCATCACCTGGCGCACGTCCTCGACTCTGTAGCCGATGTTGGCGTCGGTGAGGATCACAAGGTCGTCGCCGCAGGCCTTGCGCACGGCGCGGATGCGTTCGAGGTCGCGCTTGGGCGAATCTCCCACGCGCAGCTTCACCGCCTTGTAGCCGGCAGCAAGGCTCTTCTGCAATTCCTCGATCAGTTGCGCCGGCGGCTGGTAGCCGAGCGACACCCCGCCGGCGTAGGCCGGAACCGCTTTCCTTGATCCCCCCAGGAGCTTGTAGAGCGGCATCCCGGCCGCCTTGCCGCGGATGTCCCACAGCGCCATGTCGATGCCGCTCATGGCGAGGCAGGTCCCGGCGCCCATGCCGTGGCTGGCGAGCTGCTTGTCGTAAATCCTCTTCCATACGCCGACCACGTCGGCGGCGTCCATGCCGAGGACGAGCTGGCGCAGGGTGGTCTCGATGAGCTTCGCCACCGCGGTGTGCGCGCGCCCGTGGTGCGATTCGCCCCAGCCCACCAGCCCTCCGGCGGTGGTGACCTTCACCACCACCGCGTCGCGCTTGATGGCGGTGCCGATGCCCAGCGCCACGCGGTTCTCCGGCGGTACGGGAAAGGAGGTGGGAAAGGCTTTTATCTCAGCGATTTTCAGGTCGGCGGGCATGCCAGGCTTCCGGGTTGACGAAGTTCAGGGGTTTTTCTCCCGCCAGCATGCGCAGCGTCTCGTCGGCGGCGCGCACGCTGGCGCGCGCGCGCGACTCGCGCGTGCTGCCCGCGAGGTGCGGGGTGAGGATCACGTTGTCCAGGGCAAACAACGGGTGCCCAGGCGCGATGCGGTAGTGCTCGTAGACGTCGAGCATCGCGCCGGCGAGGCGCTTGGCGCGCAGGGCTTCGATCAGCGCGGCCTCGTCCACCACGGGCCCTCGACCCACGTTGATCAGCCAGGCGGAGGGCTTCATCGTCGCAAGGCGCTTCGCGTCGAAAAGGTGCTGCGTTTCCGGCGTGAGCGGGCAGGCGATGACGACGAAGTCCGAGGTCTGCAGCAATAGTTCGAGGGTTGCCCCTTCCGCCTCCGGCGGCAGCCGGTCCATGCGCCGCTGGTTGCCCAGCACCTTCATGCCGAAACCGTTGCGGCACATGCGCGCCACGCGCTTGCCAATTTCGCCCACGCCGACGATGCCAGCCGTGAGACCTGTGATCTCGCGAGCAGCGCTGCTGAGCGCCCGCGCCTGGTCCCAGGGCTGGGACCGCGCGGCTGCAGTGATGGCGGCGACGTTGCGCGCCAGCATCAGCATCGCCATCAGGCAATACTCGGCGACCGATTGCGCGTTTTCGCCCGGCAGGTTGGCCACCAGCACGCCCTTCGCATTGGCCGAGGCGAGAGGCACGAGGTCCGTGCCCGTGCCGTGGATGGTGACGGCGCGCAGGCGCGGCGCCGCCTCGAAAATGTCGTCCGGAAGTTTCGAGCGGATGATGACCCCGTCGGACTCGCGCGCGAGGCGCCGGATGGTATCGGGGCTGCCCTCGGGCGCGAGCACCACCTCCGCGCCGCGGGAGCGCAGCAGTTCGACCCCCGATGCATCGATCGGGTCGGCAAGGAGCACGCGGTTCATTGCAGCAGGGCTTCGGCGAAACCGTCGTCCACCGGCGCGAGCGGGTCGCGCGGCTCAAGCCGGTGCCGGCGCACCAGCTTGGCCAGCAGCGTGCGGCCTTCGCGCTCGAGGATCGCGGCGGCGCAGGCGTAGTAGAGCCCCGTGGCGGCCTGCCGCGCGTGGGATTCGTCGGCGGCCCGCGCGAAGTCGGCGGCCTTGCCGAGGTCGAACTCCATGGCTTCGAGCGCGCCTTCCTTGCGGATGGCGCGCTGCACGTCGAGCGCGACGATGTTGGAGGTGCCTTCCCAGATCGAGCCCAGGTGCGCGTCGCGCAGCAGGCGCGCGTCGGACCACTCCTCGATGTAGCCCACGCCACCGCGCACTTCCATCGCATCGCCGGTCACGCGGCGCGCATCGCGGCAGGCGCGGAACTTGAGTAGCGGAGTCAGCAGGCGCACGCGGCGGCGCGCCGCTTCGTCTCCGGCATCGGCCTTGGCCAGCTCCACGGCCGTGTAGAGCATCACGGAGCGCGCGGCCTCGGTGGGCACCATGATTTTCAGGAGCTGGCGGCGCATGAGCGGCAACTCGATCAACGGCTTGCCGAAGGCCACGCGGCGCCGCGCGACGAACAGTGCCTCGGTCAGCGCGCGGCGCATCATGCCGGCGGCGCGCATGCCGTTGGAGAGGCGCGACATGTTGATCATGTCGGCCATCTGCAGGAAGCCGCGCTGCGGGTCGCCGACGAGGTAAGCCAGCGCCCCCTCCAGGCGGATCTCGCCGCTGGGCATGTCGCGGGTGCCAAGCTTGTCCTTCAGGCGCACGATGCGGTAGTGGTTGGGCGAACCGTCGGGTAACTCCTTGGGCAGGAGGAAGAGCGACAGTCCTTTCGTTCCCGAAGGGGAACCGTCGGGCCTTGCCAATACCAGCGCGAGACCAGCGTCCGCGTTGGAGCAGAACCACTTGTCGCCGTAGAGGCGCCAGGTGTCGCCCTCGCGCACCGCGCGTGTCGCAGTGGCGCCGACGTCCGACCCTGCGCCCTGTTCGGTCATGAACATCGCGCCCTGCGTGAGCGCATCGAGGTCCTGTTGCGTGAGTCCAGGC
>JANMUO010000042.1:0-17836 GCA_031391655.1 Betaproteobacteria bacterium | reverse complement strand
AACTCCACGGCCTTCGACCTGCAGGCGGTGTGCAGCGGGTTCGTCTACGCGCTCGCGACCGCCGACAATTTCATCCGCGCCGGCACGCACAGGACCGCGCTGGTGGTGGGTGCCGAGGTCTTCTCCCGCATCCTGGACTGGTACGATCGCGGCACCTGCGTGCTGTTCGGCGATGGCGCCGGGGCCGTGGTGCTCGCCGCGGGTGCCAGGCCGGGGCTGCATGCGTCGGTCCTGCGCGCCGACGGCAGGCATGCGGGCATCCTCTCCGTGCCGGGCAACGTTTGCGGCGGCAAGATCGTCGGCTCGCCGTTCCTGCAGATGCAGGGCAGCCAGGTATTCAAGTTCGCGGTAAAGGTGCTGGACGACGTGGCGCGCGAAACGGTGGCGGCCGCGGGGATGAGCCTGGAGGACATCGACTGGCTGATTCCGCACCAGGCCAATGTGCGCATCCTGGAGGCCACGGCGAAGAAGCTCGGGCTGCCGCGGGACAAGCTGGTGGTGACTGTGGACCACCATGGCAACACGTCGGCTGCTTCGGTGCCGCTGGCGCTCGACGAGTACGTACGTGCTGGAAAGATCCGCCCCGGGCAGCGTGTGATGATGCAAGGGGTGGGCGGTGGGTTCACCTGGGGCGCGACTCTCGCGACGATGTAGCCATGGAACTGGCGATGGTCTTTCCGGGTCAGGGCTCGCAATCGGTCGGCATGCTGCAGGCCTATGCAGGGCTGCCTGGCGTGGACGAAGTGCGGCGCACGGCCGCCGAAGCGCTCGGCGCCGATTTCATCAGGCTGCTCGACGACGGCCCCGGCGAAGCGCTCAACCTGACGGTCAATACGCAACCGGCGATGGTCACGGCGGGCTTTGCGGCGTTCAGCGCGTGGCGCGCGCTTGGCGGGCCTGCGCCGGTGGTGGTGGCAGGGCACAGCCTTGGCGAATACACGGCGCTGGTCGCCGCCGGTGCAATTTCATTTCGCGAATGCCTGCCGCTCGTCAGGTTCCGCGCGCAGGCGATGCAGGAAGCGGTGCCGGAGGGCGTCGGCGCCATGGCGGCGATCCTCAACCTCGACGACACGCTGGTGCGCGCCGCGTGCGAGGAAGCGGCGCAGGGCGAGGTGGTGCAGGCGGTGAACTTCAACTCCCCGGGACAGATCGTCATCGCCGGCCACAAGGCTGCGGTGGAGAGGGCGATGGAAGCCTGCAAGGCCCGGGGCGCCAAGCGCGCGCTTGCGCTGCCGGTCAGCGCCCCGTTCCATTCGAGCCTGATGCGGCCGGCTGCCGAGAAGCTGCGCGGCTACCTGGAGCGCGTCGCCATCGCCACGCCGCAGATCGAACTGGTGAACAATGTGGATGTGGCAGTGCGCGGGCAGACGGCCGAGATCAAGGATGCACTGGTTCGCCAGGCGGCGTCCCCCGTGCGCTGGGTGGAGACGGTGCGCAAGATGAAGGAGATGGGCGTGACGCATGTCGTCGAGTGCGGCCCCGGCAGGGTGCTGGCCGGGATGGTCAAGCGCATCGACGGCGAACTGCAGAGCCATGCCCTGGCAGACAGGCCGTCGCTCGAGCAGGCGCTGGCGGCGCTGAAGGCGGCCGCATGACGCTGCAAGGCAAGCTCGCCCTGGTGACCGGCGCGACGCGCGGCATCGGTCGCGCGATCGCACTGGAGCTCGGCGGCCAGGGGGCGACGGTCATCGGCACGGCCACCTCGGAGGCCGGCGCGGCGGAGATCGGCAACGCGTTCACGCAGGCGGGCGTGAAGGGCGCCGGGATGGTGCTCAATGTGCGCGATGCGGCAGGCTGCGATGCGCTGATCGAGGCGGTGCAGAAAGCGCATGGCGACGTCGCGATCCTGGTCAACAATGCCGGGATCACCCGCGACAACCTTGCGCTGCGCATGAAGGACACGGAATGGGACGACGTCATCGACATCAACCTCAAGGCCGTGTTCCGCCTGTCGCGTGCCGTCATGCGCGGCATGATGAAGGCGCGCTGGGGACGCATCGTCAACATCACTTCGGTGGTCGGGGCCTCCGGCAACCCCGGCCAGGCGAACTACGCGGCCGCCAAGGCGGGCGTGGTGGGGATGACCAAGTCCCTAGCGCGCGAGCTGGGCAGCCGGAACATCACTGTCAACTGCGTCGCGCCCGGATTCATCGACACGGACATGACGCGCGCGCTGCCCGAAGCGCAGCGCACGGCGCTGCTGGGCCAGATTCCGCTGGGACGGCTTGGGGCGGCGGAGGATATCGCCGCCGCGGTCGCCTACCTAGCCTCGCCGGCGGCAGCTTATGTCACCGGATGCGTACTGCACGTGAACGGCGGGATGTACATGGGGTGAGGCATCGCCCTCCGATTTGGTAAAATCCGGGTCGCCGCTTGGCCCCTACAGGGAAGGAGCAAGAACATGGAAAACTTCGAACAACGCGTGAAAAAGATCGTCGCCGAGCAGCTCGGGGTGAACGAAGCGGAGATCAAGAGCGAGTCCTCCTTCGTCGATGACCTGGGCGCCGATTCGCTCGACACCGTCGAGCTGGTGATGGCGCTGGAGGAGGAGTTCGAGACCGAGATCCCCGACGAAGAGGCGGAGAAGATCACCACCGTCCAGCAGGCCATCGACTACGTCAAGGCCCATTCGAAGTCCTAAGTGCCGCGCCGCAGAGTCGCCGTCACCGGCCTGGGTATCGTCTGCCCGGTCGGCAACACCGTAGAGGAAGCGTGGAAAAACCTGGTCGCGGGGAAACCCGGGATCGGGCCGATCACGCGCTTTGACGCGAGCGCCTTCGCCTGCCGCTTCGCCGGCGAGGTGAAGGGCTTCGATGTCGCCGCCTACCTGCCGGCGAAGGAAGCCCGGCACATGGACACGTTCATCCACTACGGCCTTGCCGCCGGCATCCAGGCGTGGAAGGACTGCGGGCTGCAGGTGACGGAGGCGAACGCCGAGCGCATCGGCGTCAACATCGGCTCGGGGATCGGCGGCCTGCCGCGCATCGAGGAAACGCACGGCGAGCTGGTGCAGCGGGGCCCGCGCCGCATCTCGCCCTTCTTCGTCCCGGCGTCGATCATCAACATGATCTCCGGGCACATGTCGATGATGCACGGCATGAAGGGCCCGAACATCGCCGTGGTCACCGCCTGTACCACCGGGCTGCACGCGATCGGCCTGTCAGCGCGCATGATCGAGTACGGCGACGCGGATGTCATGGTCGCGGGCGGTGCCGAGGCCACCATCTCCCCGCTCGGCGTAGGCGGGTTTGCCGCGGCGCGCGCGCTGTCCACCCGCAACGACGACCCGGCCACCGCGAGCCGTCCCTGGGACAGGGATCGCGATGGTTTCGTGCTGGGCGAGGGCGCCGGCGTGCTGGTGCTGGAGGAGATGGAGCATGCGAAGGCGCGCGGCGCGCGGATCTATGGCGAGCTCGCCGGCTTCGGCATGAGCGGGGACGCTTTCCACATGACCGCCCCGGATCTCGACGGGCCCCGGCGCTCGATGGTCGCTGCACTGGCGAATGCGCGCCTCGCCCCGGACAAGGTGCAGTACCTGAACGCGCATGGCACGTCGACGCCGCTGGGAGACAAGAACGAGACCGAAGCCATCAAGCTGGCTTTCGGCGCGCATGCCCACCAGCTGGTGGTGAACTCCACCAAGTCCATGACCGGCCACCTGCTGGGCGGCGCCGGCGGCATCGAGTCGGTGTTCTCCGTGCTGGCGGTGCACCGCCAGGTGTCGCCACCGACCATCAACATCTTCAACCAGGACCCGGAATGCGACCTGGACTACTGCGCCAACACGGCGCGGGACCTGAAGATCGACTACGCGGTCAAGAACAACTTCGGCTTCGGCGGGACCAACGGTACGCTGGTTTTCGGCCGCGTTTGAACGGCAATCCGCTGCTACGGCTGCAATTGCGCGCCTCCCGGGCGCTGGCCGGCGCCCTGGTGCTGCTGCATGCCCTCGCTTTCGCCTGCGTCGTCCTCGTCCTGCCAGGCGCCTGGGGCTACACCCTTGGCGCGCTGGTCTTGGCGCTGGGGGCTGCCGCAGCCTGGGACCGGGCGCTACTGCGCTCCCCGCGATCGGTGCGAGTCCTGGCGCTGTACCCGGCGGCCAGGGCCGTTGTCGCGCTGGCGGACGGCAGCTGCCTGGAAGGAACCGTTGCGGCGCGCCGCAACGTGAGCCGATGGTGGGTCAGCCTGCCCCTGGAAGGGCGTACCTTGCTGGTGGCCCGGGACATGCTTTCCGAGGACGACTTCCGGTGCCTGAGGCTCTGGGCGCTCTGGGGTTCGGTACCCGGCGTGGCGGCGCCGCAACTTGCCGGTTGACCAACCGGCGGCCCCGGCCGCCGAACTATTTCAAAAGGGCAGTGTCTGTGGCACATAGGCGTTGCAGCCGTGCGGCGTTGGGTGGCGGCGATGTCTGACCGCGACATCGACCAGAAATTGGTGGAGCGCGCGCAGCGTGGCGACAAGCGCGCCTTCGAGTTGTTGGTGGAGAAGTACCAGCGCAAGCTGGGGCGTCTGCTGGGGAGGTTCATCCGCGACCCGGCAGAGGTGGAGGATGTGACGCAGGAAGCGTTCATCAAGGCCTATCGCGCGCTGCCGGCGTTTCGCGGCGACAGTGCGTTTTATACCTGGCTGTACCGCATCGGCATCAACACCGCCAAGAACTACCTGATGGCGCTGGGGCGGCGGGCCCCCACTTCGACGGAAGTGGAGGCCGAGGATGCGGAAGGATTCGAGGACGGGGAGCAGTTGCGCGACATCAACACGCCGGAGAGCATGTTGCTGTCCAAGGAGATCGCCGAGACGGTGAATGCGACGATCGAATCGCTGCCGGAGGAATTGCGTACGGCAATACAGTTGCGGGAGCTCGAAGGCATGAGTTACGAGGACATAGCGCGCATCATGGACTGCCCGATCGGCACGGTGCGCTCGCGGATTTTCCGGGCGCGCGAGGCGATCGCCGAGCGGCTGCGCCCGTTGCTGGATACGCGCAAGGACCAGAGGTGGTGACCCGATGAAAGCGAAGATTTCCGCATTGATGGACGGCGAGCTCGACGCGGGCGAGCTGCGCGAGCCCCTGGCGGCGCTGAACGGGGACCGCGAAGCGCAGGAAACCTGGCGCACCTACCACCTCATCAGCGATGCCCTGCGCGGCAGCGCACTGCTGTCGACCGGTTGCGCCGCCCGCGTGGCGCAGCGCCTCGCCGAGGAACCGGCGCTGCTCGGGCCGCTGCCCTCAGATGTGCGGTCGCCGGAGCGTGCGCGCTGGTTCGTGCCTTCCGCGCTTGCCGCCAGCGTCGCGGCGGTGGCTTTCGTAGGCTGGGTGGCGCTGGCGCCGCAGCAAGGCGCCGGTCCGATTGCCACGGCGCCGCAGGCCGCGCCTGCCAAGGAGCCGGCGCGACTGCCGCTCACCAGCGCGGAGCAGGATTACTTGATAGCGCACCAGGCCTATTCCCCGCGCAATTCGCTGCAGGGCATGGCGCCTTATGTGCGGACCGTTGCCGACCATGCCGCG
The DNA here is from genome assembly GCA_031391655.1 of Betaproteobacteria bacterium. Lineage (GTDB taxonomy): Bacteria > Pseudomonadota > Gammaproteobacteria > Burkholderiales > SG8-39 > JAABQT01. The sequence continues at coordinate 12,327 of JANMUO010000042.1, read as the reverse complement.
GCGAGGAAGCCGTGAGCCGGACCTTCGGCGCATTGCTGCTGTGGACTGCCGCCGGCATGGCGCAGGCGCAGGTTGCGCCGGAGGCGCTCGACTGGCTGCGCAAAATCTACCTGGCAACCGAGAAGCTGTCCTACAGCGGCACCTTCGTCTACCAGCAGGGCACGCGTTCGGAAACCTCGCGCATCACGCGCCGCGCCGACTCCTCGGGGGGCACGGAGCGGCTTGAGGTGCTCGACGGATTGCCCCGGGAGGTGGTGCGCACGCGCGACGAGATCCGCTGCTACCTTCCCGACAGCCAGACAATCAAGGTGGACCGCCGGCGCGACCAGCGTGGCTTCCCTGCGCTGCTGCCCGCGCAGGTCACCGGACTCGCGGAGAACTACCTCATCACCATCGGCGAGACCGCGCGCATTGCCGGCTTCGATTGCCAGACGATCGTGCTCGCCCCGAGGGACGAGCTGCGCTATGGCTACAAGCTGTGGGCTGACATGCAGACCGGCATGCTGCTCAAGGCGCGCGCGTTCGACCGCGCCGGCGAGCTCGTCGAGCAATTTACTTTCACACAGCTCGAGATCGGCAGCGTGTCGCGCGAGCGGCTGCGGCCGCGGCAGGCGTCGCGCAGCTGGCGCGTCGAGCAGTCCGCGGTCTCCCCCGCGAACCTGGCCGAGGCGGGCTGGGACGTGCGGGCGGAGCTGCCCGGGTTCCACAAGGTCGCCGAGATTCGCCGGATGCTGCGCGATGCGAAGCCGGTCAGCCAGGTGGTCTACTCCGATGGCCTCGCGGCGGTGTCCATCTTCATCGAGCCGATGGCCGGGCGCTCGGAGCCCGCGCGGTTCGGTCTTGCCACGATGGGCGCGGTCAACATCTACACGCGCGAAGTGGCGAACCACCTGGTGACCGTGGTGGGCGAAGCGCCCGCAGCCAGCGTGCAACGTGTCGGCAACCGGGTGGAATTCCGCCGCCCGCAGTGAATTATCACAAGGAAGTCCAATGCAACTAGTCAGATCCACCCTAGCGACGGTCCTCGCCCTTTACGCCGCGTTCGCGCTGGCGCAGGGCCGCGAGCTGCCCGATTTCACCCGCCTGGTCGAAGAGCAGGGCTCGGCGGTGGTCAACATCAGCACCACCCAGGCCGCGCGTCGCGCCGCCGCCCCGCAAGCGCCCAACACGGAGGACGAGGAGGTGCTCGAGTTCTTCCGGCGTTTCGTGCCGCGCCAGCAGCCCGGGCCCGGGCCCGGAGCGCGGCCCGAAAGCCGTTCCCTCGGTTCCGGATTCATCATCAGCGCGGACGGCTACATCCTGACCAATGCGCACGTCGTGGACGCCGCGGACGAGATCAACGTCAAGCTCACTGACAAGCGCGAGTACAAGGCCAAGGTCATCGGCGCCGACAAGCGCACCGACGTGGCGCTGATCAAGATCGAGGCTGCCGGGCTGCCGGCAGTGCGCATGGGTGATCCCGCCAGGCTGAAGGTGGGCGAATGGGTGGTGGCGATCGGCTCGCCTTTCGGCTTCGAGAGCACCGTGACTGCCGGCATCGTCAGTGCCAAGGGGCGCTCGCTGCCGCAGGAGAACTTCGTTCCGTTCATCCAGACCGACGTGGCCATCAATCCCGGCAATTCGGGCGGGCCGCTGTTCAACATGCGCGGCGAGGTCGTCGGCGTCAATTCGCAGATCTACAGCCGCACGGGCGGCTTCATGGGCCTGTCCTTCGCCATTCCGATCGACGTGGCGCTGGACATCCAGAAGCAGCTGCGCGAGAAGGGGCGCGTTTCGCGGGGCCGCATCGGCGTCGTGATCCAGGAGGTCACCAAGGATCTGGCGCAGTCCTTTGGCCTCGACCGGCCGCGCGGCGCGCTGGTGAATTCGGTGGAAAAGGGCAGCCCCGCCGACAAGGCCGGCATCGAGGCCACCGACATCATCACGCGCTTCGATGGCAAGCCGGTGGACTCCTCCAGCGACCTGCCGCGCATCGTCGGCGCCACGCGTCCCGGTGCAAGCACGCAAGTGGAGGTCTGGCGCAAAGGCACGGCGCGCAACCTGTCGCTGACGGTCGGCGAGCTCCAGGAGGACCGTGTGGCGTCGCGCGATGCACCGAAGGAGCGCAAGCCCGCGGAACTGGCGGCGAACCGGCTGGGTATCGTGGTGAGCGAACTCAGTGCCGAGCAAAAGAAGGACCTGCGCCTCGGGCAGGGGCTGGTGGTGGTCGACGTGCGGCCCGACGCGAGGGCCGAAGTGCGCCGGGGCGACGTGATCCTGAAGGTGGTCCACAACGGACAGCACACGGAACTGAGGACCACCGAGCAGTTCAACAAGCTGCTGGCGGGCCTGGACAAGAACGCGGTGATCACGCTGCAGGTGCGCCGCGGCGAGAACACCGCTTTCGTCACCGTCACCGGGCTGGCGGACAAGGGCTGAGGCCGGCGGCCTGGCGCTGCGGCTCTACGGGCGGGGCACCTGCCACCTGTGCGAGGAGATGGCGCTCGCCCTGCGCGCGCTTGGCGTGGCGTTCGAGGAGTTCGACGTCGATGCCGACCCGGCGCTCGAAGCCCGCTACGGCGAGCTGGTGCCGGTGCTCACGGACGCCGCGGGCGTCGAGATCTGCCACTACCGGCTGGATGAGGCGGCACTGCGGGCGCGGCTTGCGGTAAGATAGCGCCCGCTGCAGAGAAGGGTGCCCAGGGCACCCTTTTTTGTGCTTCCCATGACGCCGCAGAGCCTCATCCGCAACTTTTCGATTATCGCGCACATCGACCACGGCAAGTCGACGCTGGCTGACCGCATCATCCAGCTGTGCGGCGGCCTGTCGGCGCGCGAGATGGGCGACCAGGTGCTCGATTCGATGGACCTGGAGCGGGAGCGGGGCATCACGATCAAGGCGCAGACGGCAGCCCTGCAGTACCTGGCCCGCGACGGCGAACGCTACCTGCTCAACCTGATCGACACGCCCGGGCATGTCGATTTCTCCTACGAGGTCAGTCGGTCACTCGCCGCCTGCGAGGGCGCGCTGCTGGTGGTCGATGCTTCGCAGGGGGTGGAAGCGCAGACGGTGGCGAACTGCTACACCGCGATCGAGCAGGGGGTCGATGTGCTCCCGGTGCTGAACAAGATCGACCTGCCCTCGTCCGACCCGGAGAAGGCGATCCAGGAGATCGAGGACGTCATCGGCATCCATGCCCAGGACGCACTGCGGTGTAGTGCCAAGACCGGGGAGGGCGTCCCCGAGATCCTCGAGGCGGTGATTGCCCGGATCCCGCCGCCCAAGGGGGATCCCGAGGCGCGGCTGCAGGCGCTGGTCATCGATTCCTGGTTCGACAACTATGTCGGCGTGGTGATGCTGGTGCGCATGATGCAGGGCACGCTGCGCCCCAAGGACAAGGTGCTGCTGATGAGCACCGGCGCCGCCCACCTGTGCGAGCAGGTCGGCGTGTTCACGCCAAAATCCCAGCCACGCGAGGAGCTGGTGGCCGGGGAGGTCGGCTTCGTGGTGGCGGGCGTGAAGGAGCTGCGCGAGGCAAAGGTCGGCGACACCATCACGCGCACCGACAAGCCGGCGCCGGCGCCGCTGCCGGGCTTCAAGGAGATCAAGCCGCAGGTATTCGCCGGCTTGTACCCGGTGGAATCGAACCAGTACGAAGGTCTGCGCGACGCGCTGGAGAAGCTGCACCTGAACGACGCGTCCATCCACTACGAGCCCGAGGTGTCGCAGGCGCTGGGATTCGGCTTTCGCTGCGGCTTCCTCGGCCTGCTGCACATGGATATCGTGCAGGAGCGCCTCGAGCGCGAGTACGGCATGCAACTGGTCACCACCGCGCCCTCCGTGGTGTACGAGGTGCTGTTGCGGGACGGGACGGTCCAGCAGATCTCCAACCCCGCGAAGCTGCCGGACCCTTCGCTGATCGAGGAGATTCGCGAACCGATGATCGCCACCACGATCTTCGTGCCGCAGGAGTACGTCGGCCCGGTGATGACGCTGTGCACCGAGAAGCGCGGCACGCAAACCAATCTGCACTACTCGGCGCGCCATGTGGTGTTGTCCTACGACCTGCCGCTGAACGAGGTAGTGCTGGATTTCTTCGACCGCCTCAAGTCGATGACGCGCGGCTTCGGCTCGATGGACTACGACTTCAAGGCGTACCGGCCGGCGGACGTGATCCGGCTGGACGTACTGGTCAACGGCGAGAAGGTGGATGCGCTGTCCAGCATGGTGCACCGCGAGGCGTCGCAGCGTCGCGGGCGGGAGCTGGCGGCGCGCCTGCGCGGCCTGATCCCGCGGCAGATGTTCGACGTCGCGATCCAGGCCGCGATCGGCTCCAACATCATCGCGCGCGAGAACGTCAAGGCGTTGCGCAAGAACGTGCTTGCCAAATGCTATGGCGGCGACGTTTCGCGCAAGCGCAAGCTCCTGGAGAAGCAAAAGGAAGGCAAGAAGCGCATGAAGCAGGTGGGCTCGGTGGAGATCCCGCAGGAGGCGTTCCTCGCAGTGCTGCAGCGGGACTCCGACTAGCGCATGAACTTCGCCCTGTTCCTGCTGATCCTGCTGCTGGTGACCGGCGGCGTGTGGGCGCTGGAGGCGGGCGTGCTGCGCAAGCGGCGCGGCGAAGGCGCGCGCCAGCCCTGGTGGGTGGAGTACTCGGTCAGCTTCTTTCCGGTGATCCTGATCGTGTTCCTGCTGCGCTCGTTCCTGTTCGAGCCCTTCAAGATCCCCTCCGGGTCGATGATCCCGACTCTGCTGGTCGGCGATTTCATCCTGGTCAACAAGTTCACCTACGGCATCCGCCTGCCGGTGGCGAACCGCAAGTTGGTGACGATCGGGTCGCCGAAGCGCGGCGACGTGATGGTGTTCCGCTTTCCCGAGGAACCATCGCTGGACTACATCAAGCGGGTGGTCGGCGTCCCGGGCGACCGCATTGAGTACCGCAACAAGCGCCTCGCGGTGAACGGCACCCAGGCGCCGCTGCAGCAGATCGAGGACTACCTGTCTCGCGAGCGCATGCAGTACTCGCGGCGCTACCTCGAGACCCTGAACGGCGCGCCGCATGAGATCACGCTGGAAGAGGACGCGCCGGCTTTCGTGCCGCAGGGGCGCTCTTTTCCCCATTCCGGCAATTGCAACTACAATACGTCGGGCTTGTCGTGCACGGTTCCGCCGGGCCACTATTTCGTGATGGGCGACAACCGCGACAACTCGAGCGACAGCCGGGTGTGGGGGTTCGTGCCGGACGAAAACATCGTCGGACGCGCGTTCTTCATCTGGCTCAACTTCGGGGAGCTTGGCCGCTTCGGCGCGTTTCGTTGACGACCGTTCTGGACAGGAGACCGACCATGCGTTACAGGCAGCTGGGAGTTTCGTTGATGGGGCTCATCGCCGCCGCGGTGGTGCTCATATTCTGTGCCTTGCTGGGCATGAAGCTGGTGCCTTCGTACCTCGAATACAACGCCGTGAAAAAGGCCCTGTCGGGCATCGGCGCCGACTCCCGCGGCCGCAATACCTCGGTGGGGGACATTCGCCGAGCGTTCGAGAACCGCTCGTCCATCGACGACATCAACAGCGTCAAGTCGAGCGACCTCGAGATCACCAAGGAAGGCAACGAGTACGTCGTGTCCGCGGCTTGGCGCCGGGAGATCCCGCTGTTCGCCAACATCGGCGTGTACATCGACTTCGTGGCGTCGAGCAAGAACTGACCGGGGCGGCGGCCGCAGCTTGTCCAGCAACACGCGCCTCGAGGAGCGCCTCGGCCACCGTTTCCAGTGTGCCGGGCTGCTCGAGCAGGCGCTGACGCACCGCAGTTCCGGTTCCCCGCACAACGAGCGCCTCGAGTTCCTCGGCGATGGCGTGCTCGATTGCGTCGTCGCGCAGGAGCTATACGCCCGCTTCCCGACATTGAGCGAAGGGGATCTGTCGCGGCTGCGCGCCAGCCTCGTGCGCAAGGAGGCGCTTGCCGCGGTGGCGCAGCGCTTCGGGCTCGGTGAGTACCTGAAGCTGGGCGAGGGGGAAAGCGCGAGCGGCGGCGCTGCGCGGCCCTCGATCCTGGCGGATGCGCTGGAAGCCCTTTACGGCGCGGTATTCCTGGACGGCGGGTACGAGAGCGCGCGCGCCGCGGTCCGGCACACCTTCGGTGCAGCGCTCGACGCCCTGGACCCGCTGGCGAACGCCAAGGATGCGAAGACGCGGCTGCAGGAGTTTTTGCAGAGCCGCGGGCAGGGCCTGCCCAGTTACCAGGTGGTGGCGACGCAGGGCGCCGCGCACCAGCAGACCTTCGAGGTCGAATGCGTTGTGGAGCAGCTGGGGCTGCGCGCGACGGGCAGGGGAGAGGCGCGGCGTGCCGCGGAACAGCAGGCCGCCGAGGCGCTGTTGCGCCAGCTGGGCGCATGAGCGCATTTCGCAGCGGCACCGTGGGCCTGGTGGGCCGGCCGAACACCGGCAAGTCGAGCCTGCTCAACCGGCTGGTGGGCCAGAAGCTGGCCATCGTCTCACCGCGCGAGCAGACCACCCGGCACCTGCTGACTGGCATCCTGACGACGCCGGACTGCCAGTATGCATTCGTTGATTCGCCTGGCTTCCAGACGCGGCACCGCAACCTGCTCAACCGCTCGCTCAATCGCCGCGCCGGGGAAGCGGCGCGGGACGTGGATGTCGTGGCGTTCGTGCTCGAGGCGCTGCACCTGGACTCGGCGGACCGGCAGGCGCTGGCCAAGGTACCGGGGGCCATGCCACTGGTGGCAGTGGTCAACAAGGTGGACCTGGTGCGCCCGCAGGAGAAGCTGCTGCCGTACCTCGAGCGTGTCGCGCGCGAGCGCAAGTTCGCTGCGATCGTGCCGGTCTCGGCGTCCACCGGACGCAACGTGCCCGAACTGCTGCGGGTGCTGCGGGAGCAACTGCCCGAGAGCGCGGCGCATTACCCGCAGGACCAGCTCACCGATCGCGACGAGCGCTTCTTCGCCGCGGAGCTGCTGCGCGAGAAGATCTTCCGGCTGCTCGGCGAGGAACTGCCTTACCGCTGCGAAGCGGTGATTGACAGCTTTCGCGAGGAGGGGCGCCTGCGGCGCATCGAAGCCACCCTATGGGTGGAGCGCGACAGCCATAAGCCGATCGTCATCGGCAAGCAGGGCGCCACGCTCAAGCGAATTTCCACCGAGGCTCGCAAGGACATGGAGCGCCTGTTCGGCGGCAAGGTGTTCCTGCAGGTGTGGGTCAAGGTGCGGCGCAGCTGGACCGAGGACGAGCGCATGCTGCGCCAGCTCGGCTACGCATGACGCGCCGGCGCACCGAACGCGAGCCGGCGTTCGTCCTGCACAGCTATCCCTACAAGGAGACCAGCCTGATCGTGGAGGCGTTCACGCGCCATCGCGGCCGCGTGGGTTTGCTCGCGCGAGGCGCGCGTCGGCCGCGCTCGGCGATCCGTGGCACGCTGCTGGCGTTCCATCCGCTGCGCCTGAGCTGGACCGCCTCCACGGAGCTCGGCACGCTGACGGCGGCGGAATGGTCTGGCGGCCAGGCGGCGCTGTCGGGGCCGGGATTGATGTGCGGTTTCTACATCAACGAACTCCTGCTGAAACTGCTGCCGCGGGAAGATGCGCATGAAGCGTTGTTCGACGCCTACGCCAACACCATGGCGCGGCTCTCGGCGCGCGAGGACCAAGCCGCCGTGCTGCGCGGTTTCGAGCGCAGGCTGCTGACCGAACTCGGGTATGCTCCCCTGCTGGAGCGCGATGCCGGCAGCGGCCTGCCGGTGGATCCGGCGCGCCGCTACGCCTACGAACCCGAACGCGGGCCGCTGGCGACGAATGCGCAGGCGGGGCAGGCCCTCACCGTCGGCGGGCAGACGCTGCTCGACATCGCGCGTGACGACTATTCGCGCGCGGACACGCGCGACGAAGCACGCCGCCTGATGCGCTGGCTGATTGCCGCGCGCCTGTCCGGGCAGGCGTTGCACACGCGCGAAGTGCTGCGGGAGCTGCAGGAACTATGATCGAACTGGGCGTGAACGTGGACCACGTGGCGACCGTGCGGCAGGCGCGCCGCACCTATGAGCCCGACCCGGTGTGGGCGGCGGTGGAAGCGCACCTGGGGGGCGCCGACGGCATCACGGTGCACCTGCGCGAAGACCGGCGCCACATCCAGGACGAGGACGTGCGCCGCCTGCGCGAGCTGACGCACATCAAGCTCAACCTGGAAATGGCCGCTACCGATGAGATGGTGGGCATTGCCTGTCGATTGAAGCCGGAAATGGCCATGCTGGTGCCGGAAGGGCGCCACGAGGTCACGACCGAAGGTGGTCTTGCTGTCGCAAATCAGGAAAGCAAACTGAAGGACATCGTTTCCCGCCTCGCCGGCGCCGGCATTGTCGTTTCCGTGTTCATCGGTGCCGACGCGCGTCAAGTCGAAGCAGCGAAGCGCGTTGGCGCAGCGGTCTGCGAGGTCCACACCGGCCCCTACGCGCACGCCTTCCATGCCAGGGGCCGCGACGCCGAAAGCCCGGCCGTGGTGACCGAACTGGAAAAGATTCGCAGGACGGGGGAGACGATCCGCGCGCTTGGCATGCGCTTCAATGCCGGCCATGCGCTGAACTACTTCAATGTGCTGCCGGTGGCGGCGCTGCCGGGGGTGCGTGAACTGCACATCGGACACGCCATCGTCAGCCGCGCCGTTTTCGTCGGCATGCGCGAAGCGGTGCGCGAGATGAAGCAGCTCATCCTGCGGGCCGCGCGGTGATCTACGGCGTTGGCAGCGACCTGATCGAGATTCCGCGTGTCGAGCGGGCGCTGGCGCGCTTCGGGGAGCGCTTCGCCCGGCGCATCCTGTGCGAGCCGGAGCTGCGCCGCTTTCGCAACCACGTGAAGCCGGCCGCCTACCTGGCGAAGCGATTTGCAGCGAAGGAGGCGTTCACCAAGGCCCTGGGCACCGGCATCCACGCGCCGGCGAACTGGCACGGGGTGTGGGTCACCAACCTCAAGTCCGGCAAGCCCGAGCTTGAATTCTCCGCCGCCCTCGCCGCCCTGATGCGCGAGCGGGGCATTCGCCGTTCCCACCTGACGTTGACCGACGAGCGCGGCATGGCCGCCGCGACAGTGATCCTCGAATGCGACGGTTGAGGGCTCGGCTGCCCCTGGGCCCAGTGGTCCTGGACCCGCAGGGGGCGGCGCTGACCGAGGAGGACCGCCGGCGCATGCTGCATCCAGCGGCAGGCGGCGTGATCCTGTTCAGCCGCAGCTACGAAAGTCCCGAGCAACTGCAGGAGTTGACGGAGGAGATCCGCGCGTTGCGCGAGCCGCAGCTGCTCCTTAGCGTGGACCACGAAGGTGGGCGCGTGCAGCGCTTCAAGGAGGGCTTCACTGCGCTGCCTGCGATGCGCGCGCTCGGCAGGTTGTGGGACCGCGACCGCGAGGCGGGCAGGGCGGCGGCGCACGCCGCCGGCTATGTGATCGCCGCGGAGCTGGCCGCGCACGGCCTGGATTTCAGCTTCACGCCGGTGCTCGACCTGGACTACGGCTCGAGCAAGGTGATCGGAGACCGCGCCCTGCATTTCGATCCAATCGCCGCTGGCTCACTGGCCGCGGCGCTCATCGGCGGGCTGGACGAAGGCGGCATGCCGGCGGTCGGCAAGCACTTTCCCGGCCACGGCTACGCGGCAGCGGACTCGCACGTCGCGATCCCGACCGATGAGCGTCCGCTCGCCGAAATCCGCCGCAAGGACCTGGCGCCGTATGCCGCCGCCATCAAGGCGGGCCTGGCGGCGGTGATGCCGGCGCACGTCATCTACCCGCAGGTGGACAGCGAACCCGCCGGATATTCGCGCATCTGGCTGCAGGACATCCTGCGTCGCGAACTCGGCTTCGACGGCCTGATTTTCAGCGACGACCTGTCGATGGAAGGCGCCCGCACCGGCGGTGACGCCGGCGCGCGCGCGCGCGCGGCGCTGGCCGCGGGCTGCGACATGGTCCTGCTCTGCAACGATCCGGAGAAACAGGAAGAACTGCTGGAGGCGCTTGCCGATGTCCCGCTGGCGGCGCCGGAGCGTGCGGAGCGCATGCGGCGCCGGGGCGGCGCGCGCGACCTGAGGAAGAGCGTGGCCTACCGCGAAGCGCAGCAGGCCTTCGAAGCGCTTGCCTAGCCGCGCTCCATGTAGGTGCCTTCGTTGGTGTCGATCTTGATCTTCTCGCCCTTGTTGATGAAGGGTGGCACCTGGACCGTGATGCCGGTTTCCATCGTCGCCAGCTTGAAGGTGTTGGTGGCGGTGGCATTGCGGATGCCGGGTTCCGTGTCCACCACTGTGAGCACCACGGAGGGCGGAATCTCCACGCCGATGGCGCGGCCATTGTAGAAGTTGATCTGCACGTCGGTGTTGGGCAGCAGGTAGCCCGACTGGCCTTCGAGGAAATCCGCCTGCAGGGTCAGCTGCTCGTAGTTTTCCTTGTCCATGAACACGAAGCCTTCGCCGTCCTGGTAGAGGAACTGCATGTCGCGAGGGTCGACGAAGGCGCGCTCGATCTTGTCCTCGGTGCGGAAGCGCTGGTTGGTCTTGGTGCCCGCCTCGATGTCCTTCATCTCGACCTGCATGAAGGCGCCGCCGCGGCCGCCGACGTGCACGTGGTAGCACTTGAGCACGCGCCACACGCGCTTGTCCCATTCGAGCAGGTTGCCGACGCGGAGTTCGACTGCAGAGACCTTGGCCATGGGCGGGGAGCGGGGCGGAAAAAGGCGCGAATTCTACACTGATTCCGAGTGCCGGCGCTAGAATTCCCCCTCCGCATGGACGCACCGAACTTCGATCCGAAGCGCTTCGTCTCCGGGCTGCCCAGCCTGCCCGGGGTCTACCGCATGCTTGGTGCGGGCGGCGAGGCGCTGTACGTGGGCAAGGCGCGCGACCTGAAGAAGCGCGTCTCCACCTACTTCCTGAAGAGCGTTCCCAGCCCGCGCATTCGCATGATGTTGGCGCAGGTGGCGCAGGTCGAGGTGACGGCGACGCGCTCCGAAGCCGAAGCGCTGCTGCTGGAAAACAACCTCATCAAGAGCCTGGCACCGCGCTACAACATACTGTTTCGCGATGACAAGTCCTACCCTTACCTCGCCATCAGCGGACACCGCTATCCGCGCCTGGGCTTTCATCGCGGCGCTCGCGAACCCCGCAATCGCTACTTCGGGCCGTTTCCGCATACCTCCGCAGTGCGCGAGAGCATCCAGCTGCTGCAGCGCGTGTTCCGCTTGCGCACCTGCGAAGACACGGTGTTCGAGAATCGCTCCCGGCCCTGCCTGCTGCACCAGATCCGCCGCTGCACGGCGCCGTGCACGCGCATGATCGAAGAAGAGGCCTATGGGCAGGACGTGCTGCACGCCGAGCTGTTCCTCAAGGGGCGCGAGGACGACGTCATGCAGCGGCTCACCGAACGCATGCGCGCGGCCTCTGAGGCGAGGCAGTACGAGGCGGCGGCAGGCTACCGCGACCAGGTGCGCGCCTTGTCGCGCGTCCAGGCGCGACAGTACGTGGAATCCGAACGCGGCGTGGATGCCGATGTCGTCGCCTGCGTCGTCAAGGGTGTGATGGCCTGCGTGAACCTGGCGATGATCCGCGGCGGCCGGCATGTCGGGGATCGCAGCTTTTTCCCCGCCAACGCGGACGCTGCGGCGCCGGAGGAAGTGCTGCAGGCGTTTCTCGAGCAGCATTACATCGAGCAGCCGGTACCGCCGCTGGTCCTGGTCAGCCACGCGGTGGAGTTTGCAGCGGTGGTGCCGGCGCAGGGCGAGCGGCGCGTGTGGCTGGCGATGGCGGCCAAGAACGCCGAGCTCGCCCTGGAGCAGCGCGCGCGCGAGCGCGGCGCCCAGGAGGAGCGCGTCGCTGCGCTGCGCGAAGCGCTCGGCCTGCCGGAATCGGCCCAGCGCATCGAATGCTTCGACGTCAGCCACACCATGGGCGAGGCGGCCGTCGCGTCCTGCGTGGTCTACGACCGGCACGCAATGCAGAAGGGCGAATATCGGCGCTTCAACCTGCGCGATATCACCCCCGGCGACGACTACGCGGCCATGCGCCAGGCGCTCACCCGGCGCTACGAGCGGGTCAGCGCGGAGGAGGGCAGGATGCCCGACTTGGTACTGATCGACGGCGGCCGTGGCCAGGTGTCCGCGGCACGCATGGCGCTGGCGGAGATCGGCCTGCACGAGGTGGTCGTGGTGGGCGTCGCCAAGGGCGAACTGCGCAAGCCCGGGCTGGAGGAGCTGATCCTCGATGCGGGCGAGCGCAGCTTGCACTTGCCGCCGACGCACCCGGGGCTGCACCTGATCCAGCAGATTCGCGACGAGGCGCACCGCTTCGCCATCGTCGGCCATCG
>JANMUO010000032.1:0-9181 GCA_031391655.1 Betaproteobacteria bacterium | reverse complement strand
GGGTGCCGTCGGAGAGCTTGCCCACGTCCTTCACGCGGTCGATGATCTTGAGGTGCCCGTCGGGATCGAAATAGCCCGCGTCGCCGGTGTGAAACCAGCCCTCCTGGTCCTTCGCCTCCATCGTCGCCTGCGGGTTCTTGTAGTACTCCTTGAACAGGCCCGGCGAGCGGATGAGGAGCTCCCGCTCCGGCGTGAATTTGAGCTCCACGCCCGCCACCGCGGGGCCGACCGTGTCGGACTTCACCTGGCCGTTGGGCTGGATGCACACGAACACGCTCGTCTCGGTGGAGCCGTAGAGCTGCTTCAGGTTGATGCCGATCGAGCGGTAGAACTTGAACAGGTCCGGGCCGATCGCCTCGCCCGCGGTGTAGGCAATGCGCACGCGGCTCATGCCCAGCACGTTCCTCAGCGGCCCGTACACCACCAGGTCGCCCAGCCGGTAGAGCAGCCGGTCACCGAGCCCCACCGGCCTGCCGTCGAGCAGGGCGCCGCCGACACGCTGGGCGATGCCCATGAAGGTCCTGTATAGCCAGCGCTTCACGCTGCCGGCGTCCTCCATGCGGATTGACACCTGCGTGAGCAGCGCTTCGAGCACGCGCGGCGGGGCAAAGTAGTACGTCGGCCCGATCTCGCGCATGTCGGTCATCATCGTCTCGGCCGACTCCGGGCAGCAGATGCAGTAGCCGGTGACGAAGGGCTGCGCGTAGGAAAAGATGTTCTGGCCCACCCAGGCGGGCGGCAGGTAGGCGAGCACCACGTCGCGATCCGTGATGCCCTCCATGTCGGCGGCGGCGAGCGCGCGGTCGATCATCGCAATGTGGGTCAGCACTACACCCTTTGCCTGCCCGGTGGTGCCGGAGGTGAAAAACATGGCCGCGGTGTCGCTGCCCCTGCCCTTGGCGATCTCGCTTTCGAGGAATGCCGGATCGCGCGCCAGGGACTCGCGCCCGGCCTTGAGCAGGCTGTCGTAGCTCTCGAGCTGCGGCTGTGCGTAATGGCGCATGCCTCGCGCATCGTCGTAAACGATGTGCTTCAGGCTGGGGCACTGAGGCAGGATCTCCAGCAGCTTGTCCACCTGCTCCTGGTCCTCGGCCACCGCGTAGGCGATTTCGGCGTTCTGGATCGGGAAGGCCATTTCCGTGGCGACGGCGTCCTGGTACAGCGGCACGGGAATGCCGCCCAGGCATTGCGTCGCGCACATTGCCGCGTAGATGCGCGGCCGGTTGTCCCCCACCAGCGCCAGGTGGTCGCCGCGCTTGACGCCGCGCGCCGCCAGCCCGCAGGCCAGCGCGCGCACCTCGTCGGCGAACTGCTTCCAGGTCCAGGTCTGCCAGATCCCCAGGTCCTGTTCGCGAATGGCCGGCAGCCCGCCGCGCACCAGCGCGTGGTGCATGAGCAGCTTGGGAAATGTGTCGAGCGTCCCGATGTCGATGCTCATCGAGCTTTTTTCCTCCTCCAAGGACGGCAGGATTCTTACATAGAATGCAGGGGTTTTGGCCATGGGAGGCGGCATGCAAGGCACCGAGCATTGGACGAACAAGCAGGGCGTGCGGCTGTTTCTCTGGCGCAAGGCGCCCGCCGCAAAGCCCGTCGGCACGATCCTGTTCGTGCACGGGTCCTCCATGGCTTCGCAGCCGACCTTCGACCTCGAGGTGCCGGGCCGCCCGCACTCTTCCGTGATGGAGTGGTTCGCCGCGCGCGGCTACGACACCTGGTGCATGGACAACGAAGGCTACGGCCGCTCGGACAAATCGCGGCCGATCAACTGCGACATTGCCAACGGGGCGCAGGACCTCGCCGCGGGCAGCGAGTACATCCTGCGCACCGCCGGCGCGCGCAAGCTCCTCGTCTATGGCATCAGCTCCGGGGCGCTGAAGGCGGCGCTATTCGCCGAGCGCCATCCCGAGCGCGTGGCGCGCGCCTCGCGCTCGATGCGTTCGTCTGGACCGGCGAAGGCAGTCCCACGCTGGCGGAACGCAGGAAGCGCCTGCCCGAGTTCCAGGCGATGAACCGCCGGCCGATCGACCGCGCGTTCGTGCGCAGCATCTTCGAGCGCGACCATCCCGGCACCGCTGAAGAGGCGACCGTCGAGGCCTTCGCCGACGCAATCCTCGCACTCGACGATTCGGTGCCGACCGGCACCTACGTGGACATGTGCTCGAAGCTGCCGCTGGTCGATCCGGCGAAGCTCACGGTGCCGGCCATCGTCATGCGCGGCGAGCACGACGGCATCGCAGGATTCGATGACCTGGTCGAGTTCTATAAGCGCCTGCCCAATCCGGACAAGCAGTTCGCCGTGATGGCCGGCATCTCGCACGCCAGCTTCCAGCAGAAGAACTACCTCACCGTCTACCACCTGCTGCACGCGTTCTTCGCGCAGCCCGAGCCGGTGTATCGCGGGTGAAAGGCGCCGCAGCACTGCTGGCGCTGCTCCTGCTGCAAGGCCAGGCTGCAGCGCAATCCTGGCCGACCAAGCCCGTGCGCATGGTGGTGCCGCTCTCGGGCGGCGGCTTCGCCGACGTGCCGGCGCGCCTGCTTGCGCCGCGGCTTTCCGCGCAGCTTGGCCGGCAGTTCTACATCGAGAACCGGCCTGGCGCCGGCGGCACCATGGGCACGGACCATGTGGCAAAGGCCGAGCCCGATGGCCACACGCTGCTGTTCACGGCCACGCCCCACGTCATCAGCCCGTGGCTATACAAGGCCCTGCCGTACGACGCACTCAAGGACTTCGCGCCCGTCGCGCGGGACGCCTCCGGCCCCTACGCGCTGGTGGTGCATCCGCAGCTCGAGGTCACTTCGGTGGCGGGGCTGGTTGCGGCAGCGAAGGCGCATCCGGGCGAGATCGACTATGCGAGTTCCGGCAATGGCAGCGCGCAGCATCTGGTGACGGCCATGTTCGCGTCCCTTGCCGGGATCAGGCTCAATCACGTGCCCTACAAAGGCAGCGGACCGGCGATGCAGGACCTGGTCTCGGGACAGGTGAAGGTCTCCTTTGCCGGCGTGCCCAACGTGCTCTCGCACGTGCGCAACGGCCGCCTGCGCGTGCTCGCGGTGTCCACGGCCGCGCGCTGGCCCGAGCTCCCGCACGTGCCGACCGTCGCCGAAGCGGGCGTTCCGGGTTACGAGGCCGCGCTGTGGGTCGCGGTGCTCGCCCCTGCATCCACACCCGCTGACATCGTGCGACGGCTGCACGCAGAGATCCGTACGGCTCTCGAGGACCCGCAGTTGGCGCAAGGGTTGCGCGCCGCGGGCATCGCCCCCGACCTGCTGGGGCCGCAGGAACTCGGCGCGTTCCTTCGCGCGGAGCAGGAGAAGTGGGGCCGGGTCGTGCGCGACACCGGTGCCACGGTCAACTGAACAACATATCGCGGTAAGCTTTGCCCACAGGAAATCCAGGGAGACGAGACAATGAAGCGATTCGCCGTTCTTCTGTTTGCTGGTGCACTGGCCGCAGCCACCGTGCATGCCCAGGCGCCCTACCCCAACAAACCCGTCAGGATCGTGGTGCCAGTGACCACCGGTGGACCGAGCGACCTGGTGGCGCGCATCCTGGGCGACAAGCTGACCACGTCGCTGGGCAAGCCGGTGTTGATCGAGAACCGGCCCGGGGCCTCGCAGACCGTCGGTGCCGCCGCGGTTGCCAAGTCCGACCCTGACGGTTACACGCTACTGCAGGCCGCCGCCAACATGGCGATCAACCCGATCCTCATGTCCGACCTACCCTACGACACCGTGAAGGATTTTTCGCCGGTCTCACTCACACACTTGACGCCTTACGTCTTCGTGGTCAGCTCGAAATCGCCGGTGAACTCGATCGCCGACCTGCTGAAGGTCATCAAGGCGGACCCCTCGAAGATCACCTATGGCACCACCGGCCAGGGCAGCCCCCAGCAGCTCGCGACGCTGCTCTTCGCGCAGATCATGTCGCTGCCCGCGATGACCGAGGTGCAGTACAAGGGCAGTTCCGCCGCGCACCCGGACCTGATTTCGGACCGCATCACGTTCATGATCGACCCGCTGGCGGCCTCCTCGCCGCACATCAAGTCCGGCGCCCTGCGCGCGCTCGCGGTCACCACGCCGCAGAGGAACGTGAGCTTCCCGAACGTGCCGACGGCGATCGAGCTGGGGATTCCCGGCTATGACTTCGCCAGCTGGGGCGGCCTGTTCGCGCCGGCAAAGACGCCGCGCGACATCGTCATGCGCCTGAACGGGGAGATCGCCAAGGCCCTGGGCAGCGACGACCTGCGCAAGCGCTTCGACGACATGGGCCTGGTGGCGAAGGCCAGCTCGCCGGAGGAGTTCGGCAATTTCCTCATGTCGGAGATGAACCGCTGGAAGGGCGTGCTGGCGAAAAAGCCATAGTTACATGTTCCGGCGGTACTGCCCGCCCACCTCGAACAGGGCGTGGGTGATCTGGCCGAGCGAACACACGCGCACCGCGCGCTCAGCGTCCGCGCGACGCGCCAACCGACGTCGGCACCGGCACCTGTCGTTCCCGCGCGCGCCCCGATGCCGAAGGCGTTGCACTGAGCTGGCTGCGGCAAGCGCCGCTCCGACGCTGATGATTCTCACAAGTCTCACGGCGCTCTCCTTGGACGAATCAATGGGGTCAGATCAACATTGAGTTGCAAAGAATGAAACTACCGCACCTGGCGAGGCGGGTTCCATCGCGTCGAGGATGATTTCGCGCTTGGCGGCGAGCAATCTGTTGTTTTTGGCCCTCATTTCATCGCGATACGGCCCGACATCCTCGGGCACATCCTCGTTGCGCCGGCAGATTCCGACGCTAAGGGCCCTCGCACTCAACGCCGTGCAGTCGTAAGTCCGCTTCCAGCCCAAAACCCTACTTCCAGTTGCCCCGCAGCGCGCAGACTGCCCCGTACAGGCCATCCGGCGTGACGGCCGCCGGATCGATCGGCTCGCCGACCGCTAACCCGACCTTGGGAAACAACTTCATCGCGTAGCGCAGCTTGTCCCGGTTGCGCGCGAATATGCTCTGCCATAACCCGGAAAGCGCCAACGGAACCACGCGCACGGGCGTGCGGTCGAGGATTTTGCGGATGCCGCCCTTGAATTCGTTCCTCTCGCCGTTCGAGTTGCGCCTGCCTTCCGGGAACAGACCGACCAGCTGGCCCGCGGCGAGCTCCCTCGCGATCGCGTCGTAGGCGCGCTCGAGCGTTCGCGGATCGATCCCTGCCGGTGCGATCGGGATCGCCTTCACCGTGCGGAAAAAGAAGCTCAGGAACGGAATCCGGAAAACGCGCTGGTCCATGACCCAGCGGATCGGCCGGCGGCAGGCCGCCGAAATCACGAGGGCGTCCACGTAGGAGACGTGGTTCGAGACGATGACGGCGGGGCCCTGGTCGGGGATGCGCTCTAGGTCCGACGTCTTCAGCCGGTACACGGAGTGAGTCGGCATCCACACGATGAACCGCACCAGGAACTCCGGGGCCCGCGTGTAGATGTAGACCGTCACCGCGGCGTTGAGGAGCGCGGTGACCAGGATCAGCCGCGGGATCGTGAGCCCCGCCCCGACGAGCGCGGCCGCGCGCAAGGCTGCGCCGTTTGATTCACATCAACACGCATCATTCAGCGACCTGTTCATACCCCCGAATCAGGTTCTCGCAATGGCCCCGTCGCCGCGACAGACGGTGCGCTGTTATCCAATTGTAATCCGCGGGTCATGTCTCGGTCGGTGTCGGTCTTCTAGAGTGTGTCCACTACGCAAGCAAACGTAGTCCGGAACAAGCGCAATTCGGCGCCTTTGACCGGCAACGTGACTCACCGAACAGGAGATTTCATCATGACGTTCAGCACCAAGATCCGACTTGGCTTCCTCGCCTCCGCCGTGGCTCTCGCCTTCGCTGCGCCGTCCGCGTTCGCGCAGGCCGGCAAGACCGTGGGTGGCCTCCACACCGATCCGGGCGGCACGCCGGACTCCCCGGCGGCAGTCCACACCGAGCAGGTGATGAAGAAGAAATCGAGCAGCGTCGCGCTCGATACGGGCAGGACCGTGGGCGGCATTCACACCGACCCGGGCGGCACGCCGGACGCGCCGGCGGCAATCCACACCGAGCAGGTGATGAAGAAGAAGTCGAGCGGGATGGCTACGGTTGTTCCGCTGTCCACGCCGGCGTACTGAGCGCTCGATGAAAGGGCCGCACGGGACAGGCCGCCAGCGAGCGGCCTGTCCCGATCGCACTCCGCAACGAACAGAAAACTGGAGAGCGAAAATGACATCCAAATTGCTATTAGCGGCCATTGTCGCCGCGTTTGCCGTACAGGCCGGGGCGATCGCGTCGGATGACGCAACCAAGGACGCGGCGAAGAGCATGGCGATTGCGGTCGACCAGTCCGGAATTGCCACGCAGCCGGCCAAGGGCAGAGTCAAGCCACACATCCATAACGAGTTCCACAAGCAGGGCGCACCGGCTGCTGACACGCTCCCGGCCGTCGCCGGAGCGGGCAAGCCGTTGCACGACCACGGGAAGATGCACAAGCAGCAGTAGGGCCACCCGTGCGTGGTGCACAATTAAGGACTCCAACCGGGCCGAGTCGGAAGCGTGAAGATCCTGATTGTCGAAGACGAGATCAAGACCGGAAAGTACTTGAAACAGGGGCTGTCCGAGGCCGGCTACGTGGTCGACCTCGGCCGGGACGGACCCGATGGGTTGCAGCTCGCATTGAACGAGGCTTACGACCTCATCGTCCTGGATGTAATGCTGCCCGGCATCGACGGCTGGCAGGTGTTGCAAGGGGTTCGCCGGGCGGGGAAGGACGTGCCAATTCTGTTTCTGACCGCACGCGACGAAGTGTCGGACCGGGTGAAGGGATTGGAACTCGGCGCGGACGACTATCTCGTGAAACCGTTCGCCTTCTCCGAACTCCTCGCCCGCGTGCGGACGCTTCTTCGGCGGGGGGGCAAGGTCAAGGAGGTGGACACGCTGCGCGTCGCGGATCTCGAGCTGGACCTCGTGCGCAGGCGCGTCACGCGCGCGGGCAAGCGCATCGAGTTGACCGCCAAGGAATTCGGTTTGCTCGAACTGCTGCTTCGCCACCGGGGCGAGGTGCTGCCCCGCTCCCTCATCGCCTCGCAGGTCTGGGACATGAACTTCGACAGCGATACCAACGTCATCGAGGTCGCCGTACGCCGGCTGCGCTCGAAAGTCGACGACGCGTTCGAACCCAAGTTGATTCAAACGGTTCGCGGCATGGGCTATGTGCTCGAAGCTCCCGAAAGCAAGTGATGTGGCGCAACTCGATTACCCTTCGGCTCGTCCTGTTCTTCGTATTGACCTCGACCTTGATTCAGTTCGCGTTAAGCGCCGTGATGGGGTATCGGGTAGCTGCTCATTTCAGGGAACTCGATTCGCTCTCACTCGCCCACACGGCGGAGCTGGCCCAGCAAACCGTATCCGCCGTCCGCGACAAGGCCGGGCTGGATGAACTGCCTCGCCGACTTGGCGCTGCGCTCATCGGCCACCCTGGGGTATCGGTAGCGGTTATTGCTCCCGATGGTGACATCCTTTTCTCGACGCCAGAATCCGCTTTCCCGCGGGACCTGATCGACGCCCGGCGGGCGACCGAGTCGATGAAGGCCGTCGATTGGGCACGTGCCGGGAGGTATTTCCGCGGGTACTCGACTCAGGCCAGCACCGGCATTGCCGATCTGCCACCCCTCACGGTGGCGGTTGCCCTCGACATCGGGGAACACGCCCACTTCATGTCGACGTTCCGCCAAATGCTCTGGTACTCGGCGGCCGCGAGTATTCTGCTGGCCGGATTTCTGGGGTGGGTCGTTGCCCGGCGCGGGCTCGCGCCCGTGCGCGCCATTGCTGGCGCGGCAAAGGGAATTTCCGCGAAACGGCTGGGCGACAGACTGCTACTGGATGAAGTTCCGACGGAACTCCAGGATCTGGCCAGCTCCTTCAACGACATGCTGGCTCGCCTGGACGACTCGTTCCAGCGCCTGTCGGAGTATTCCGCCGACCTTGCGCACGAATTGCGAACGCCGATCAGCAGTCTCACGACACAGACCCAGGTGGCCCTGACCAGAGCGCGAACCGCCGACGAGTACAGGGAGATCCTCTACTCGAATCTCGAGGAGTACGAGAGGCTCACGCGCATGACCTCGGACATGCTCTTCATCGCGAAGGCCGATAACAGGCTGATAGCGCAGCGCCGCGAGCAGGTTTCGCTGGGCGCAGAAATCGACGATCTCATCGATTTCTACCACGCCCTCGCGGAAGACAAGGGCGTATCCATTGCCAGAACCGGAGACGACCGGATTTCGGGTGACAGACTGATGCTGCGCCGAGCCATCAGCAACCTGTTGTCGAATGCGATGCGGCATGTCACGGATGGCGGAAGGATCGTGATTTCCGTCGATCCGGAGAATTCCGGAGGAGCGAGAATCGCCGTCGAGAATACCGGAAAAGACATACCGCCGGAGCACCTCCCGCGGCTGTTCGACCGTTTCCACCGAGTCGATTCGTCACGCTTGCGCAACGGCGGCGGTGCCGGTGCCGGCCTGGGCCTCGCCATCGCCAAGTCCATCGTGGCCGCGCATGGCGGAGAACTGACCGTGAGTTCCGCCAACGGACTGACGAAGTTTATCATCACGCTTCCACCGGCGTAACCATTACATGTTGCGCCGGTACTGCCCTCCTACTTCGAACAGGGCATGGGTGATTTGGCCCAGCGAGCAGACGCGCACCGCGTCCATCAGAACCGCGAACACGTTCTCGTCGCGGATCACCGCCTGGCGCAGGCGTTCCAGCATCGCCGGTGCGCCGGCCTTGTTCCTTGCCTGAAATTCCCTCAGCCGCCTCAGCTGCGAGCGCTTTTCTTCCTCCGTGGAGCGGATCAGTTCGATCTTCTGCGGCACCGAATCGCCGTGCGGGTTGCGGAAGGTGTTCACGCCCACGATGGGGTAGGAGCCGTCGTGCTTCTTGTGCTCGTAGACCATGGATTCTTCCTGGATCTTGCCGCGCTGGTACCCGGTCTCCATCGCGCCGAGCACGCCGCCCCGTGAGCTGATCGCCTCGAACTCCTTCAGCACCGCCTCTTCCACCAGGTCGGTGAGCTCGTCGATGATGAAGCTGCCCTGGTTCGGGTTCTCGTTTTTGCCCAGGCCCCACTCCTTGTTGATGACGAGCTGGATCGCCATCGCGCGGCGCAC
>JANMUO010000371.1:0-3678 GCA_031391655.1 Betaproteobacteria bacterium | reverse complement strand
GTCGCGGCTGCCGTGGATGCTGTGCGCCGGTACCGTTTCAAACCTGCGGCGGTTGGGGGAAGCCCGATCGCCAGTTGGGTGCACGTCCAGGTTCCCTTCAACTGATGATGCGGAGGCGCCGAAGCTGAAGTTGCCCAGCATCTCGAAGAAGGTGTGGTGGCGCGCGGTGTAGCCGACGTTCTCCAGGTCGTTGTGCTTGCCGCCGGCGCGCACGCTCCTCTGCGAGGTGGTAGCGCGCGAGTAGGCGCGCTTTTCCTTGCCGAGGAACACGTCCTTGAACTGCACCATGCCGGAGTTGACGAACAGCAGCGTCGGGTCGTTGGCCGGCACGAGCGAACTGGAGGCCACGATGGCGTGGCCCTTGGACTTGAAATACTCGAGGAAGCTGGAGCGGATTTCTGCGGAATTCATCGTGGCGCCATTCTAAGGCACGGCCGCCGCGCGGCAGGCGGGCTGCAGGCCCGCGGCGCAGGCGGCGGCGAAACGGGGGCGGGCTTCGGCGGTGCGCCCCACGCCGCGCAGCAGGACGCCGTACTGGTAATTCGCGTCGGCGTTCGCGGCATCGAGCTCGAGCGCGCGGCGATACTCGCGCTCCGCTTCGCCGGCCTCCCCGCGCAGCGCGCGCACCATGCCCAGGCTGGTGTGGCTGCCGGCGTCCCGCGGTTCGAGCTCGGCGGCCAGGCGGCAGTCCTCCAGCGCCGCGTCGAGCTGGCGCAGGCGCATCAGGACCACGCAGCGGCGCGCGCGCGCTTCGGCATAGCGCGGCACGAGTTCGAGCGCGCGGTCGAAATCTGCGCGCGCCTCGGGGCTGTGCCCGGCACGCATGTGCAGGGTGCCGCGCGTCATCCAGGAGAGCGCGTCGCGCGGGTTGAGGCGCAGCACCATGTCGAAATCGGCCAGCGCCTCTTCGTTGCGGTCCGCCTGGTATAGCGCCACGCCCCGGTTGCGCCAGGCGCGATAGGCGAGCGGCGCCGCCAGGTCCGTGTTCTTGCGCACGGCGTCGTCCCACAACCGGACTTCGCTCGAGAAGCTGGCAAGCCGGTTGAAGAAGGGCGGCAGGAGCGCAATGCAAGCCATCGCCAGGAGCGCGATCCCCCAGCGCGGGGAGATCCGGGCCACCGCGGCCGGGATCGCCGCCGGCAGCAGGCTCATCCAAAGGTAGCTGCGGTAGAGGACGAAGGGCTCCTGCACGCGCACGGTCGCCATCTCGGTGAGCGCCAGCAGCCAGGGCGCCAGCAGCGCGAATCCCGCGAGCCCCGCGCGGCCGCGGCGCAGGAGCAGCGCCACGGCGAGCATCGGCCAGGCAAGCCAGAGAAGGAATCCCGCGCCCTGCGGCCAGCTCGCCAGCGCCAGCGGGAACGGCGTACGCACATCGATGGACATCCAGCCCGGCCAGGGCAGCAGCCAGGTCGCCAGGTAGCGGAAAAAGAGCCACCCCTGGTTCACCACGCTCAGCGGGTACGCGGAAAGCTGGTCGGCGGCGCGGTCGGATTCCGCGAGCTGGCCCACGACGATCGCCGCGTAGGGCTCATAGGGCGCCCCCAGCACGCCCTTCGCCTTGAGGAGGACCAGCAGCGCGATCGCCGCCTGCACGCCGAGCGGCGCCGCAAGCTCGCGCCAGGGCAAGGGTGTCCTGCCGCGCACCAGCAGCGCGAGCGCCGCGGCGACCGCGGGCAGCATGACGCAATGCTCCTTGGAGAACACCGCGGCGAAGTAGGCGAGCGCGGCAGCCAGGTGCCAGCCCCAGCGCCGCCGCTCCAGCGCCTCGAGGAACATCCACAGCGACAGGAGCGAAAACAAAGTCGCCATCAGGATGCTGCGTTGGATGAGGTAGGCGACGCCGTAGAGCGCTACGGGGTGAACGAGGAAAATCAGGGCGCCGAAAAAAGCGAACCGCGCACCAAGCTCGCGCTCGGCCGGCAATACCAGGCCGAACAGGCGCTTGAGGAACAGGAAGAGCATCGACGCCACGGCGGCATGCAGGAGCAGGTTCGCGACGCGCTGCCAGTAGAGGTCCGCGCCGAACATCGAGTAGATCCAGCCGAAACTGCCGTAGGAGAGCCAGCGCAGGTCGAAGCGGGGCATACCGGCGGTAGCGCGGAGAAACGGCTCCGCCAGCTTGCCGTCGTCGAACACCGGCGGGTTGCGCAGGCCGCTCCAGTAGAGCACTGCCGCCGCCGCGCACAGCACCGCGATCGCAAAGGAACTGCGCAGGTTCCACGCCATGCGCGCAGTATCGCATCGCGCCTGGCGGAGGCCCCGGAGCGCCGGCGCTCCGGGGAGCCGCGTTACCCGCTACGCCGCAAGGCGGCCGTACTTCACCAGCCGCGCGCGGATTCCCGTCTGCGTGCGCTGGTGCGCGACAGCCAGATCGCCGAGCGCGTGCCCCGCGTCGAACGACGCGAGAAGCTTGCGGTCTTCGTCTTCCGTCCACGGCTCGCCGGTTTTCGCCGGCAACTGCTGCTTGCGCCGCTCGAACTGCGCGGCGCGCTCCAGCGCCTCGACCGCTGTGTACAGCGCGCGCACCGTCTGCGCGCGCTGGTACGCGCCCTCGGCGGGAAACACTTCGCCGTTCTCCGGATCGATGCCGTTGGCCAGCGACTTCACGATTGCCAATGCCTGTGCCTGTTCCATTTCCATCACCCCCTTTCTGCGCGAATTGCGCTAGGGGATTAACGCCTCGTCATCGACATCGGATGACAGCAGCAGCTTGCGAATGGTCTCGTGGGCGAAGCCGCGCGTCTGCAGGAAGCGCATGCGGCGCGCGCGCTCTTCGCGCGTGGTCGCGGGCAGGCGATATTTCCTCTGCAGGATGATGCGCGCGCGCTCCAATTCGCCGCCGGCGGAAAACTGCTCCGCCATCGCGCCGTCGATGCCCTTCGACTTGAGGTCGAGCCGGATGCGCGCCGCGCCGAACTTGCGCGACAACACACGCGCGCGCTCGGAGGCGTAGCGCTCGTTGGAGAGCTGTTTTTTCTGCTCGAGGGAGTCGAGCAACGAGTTCAGTGCGTCGGGCGACTCCGCGCGCGGCGCGAGCTTGCGTCCGAGTTCCGCCCGGGAGTGCTCCCGGCGCGCTAGCAGCCGCAGCGCCCGCGCCCGGAGCTCACCCGGAGAATCAGGCGCGTCCTTCACCACGCTTGCGCGTCGGCAGCTGCTCGACCTTGTTGTCCTCGGCCTCGTCCACCGGCTTGGCCGCCGTCTTGAGCCCGCCCGCCTTCTCGCGGATCTTCAGCTCGATCTCGCGCGCCATTGCGGCGTTTTCCTTCAGGAAGTCGCGGCAGTTGTCTTTGCCCTGGCCGAGCCGGTCGCCGTTGTAGAGGTACCAGGCGCCGGATTTTTCCACCACGCCGTGGATCACGCCCAGCTCGAGCAGCTCGCCCTCGAGCGAGATGCCGTCGCCGTACAGGATGTCGAATTCCGCCTGCCGGAACGGCGGCGCGACCTTGTTCTTCACCACCTTGACGCGGGTCTCGGAGCCGATCACCTCGTCGCCCTTCTTGATCGAGCCGATGCGGCGGATGTCCATGCGCACCGAGGCGTAGAACTTGAGCGCGTTGCCGCCGGTGGTCGTGACAACGTCAGCGGCATCGCCCAGGGCACCGTCACCGCCGTCCTGGACCTCATCGCGCGCATCACCGGCTCGGAGCGGCCGAAGGTCTCGCCGACCGGCTCCTCGAC
>JANMUO010000352.1:0-3993 GCA_031391655.1 Betaproteobacteria bacterium | reverse complement strand
CTGCACCGAGACGTCCAGCGCCGATACCGCCTCGTCGGCGATCAGCAATTCGGGTTCCATGGCGAGCGCGCGCGCGATGCAGATGCGCTGGCGCTGGCCGCCGGAGAACTGGTGCGGGTAGCGGTCGAGCGATGCGGGGTCCATGCGCACCAGCTCCATCAGGCGGCGTGCGCGCTCCACCGCCGTGGCGCGCGCCACGCCGTAGTTGAGCGGTCCCTCGATCACCGCCTCCAGCACCGAGCGCCGGGGATTGAGCGAGCGGTAGGGATCCTGGAACACGATCTGCACGCGCCGGCGCAAGGGCCGCAGCCGGCCGGCCGGCATGGTGGCGATGTCTTCGCCGCCCAGGAGGATCTCCCCGCCGCTGGGGTCGATCAGGCGCACGATGCAGCGCGCGACGGTGGACTTGCCCGAGCCGGATTCGCCGACGATGCCCAGCGTCTGGCCGCGACGCACTTCGAGCGCCACGTCGGTGGCGGCGTGCACCTCGCGGCGCCTGGAAAACCAGCCGCGGTCGCGGTAGGTCTTGGACAGGCCGCGCGTGGCAAGCACCACCGGCGCCCCGGCGTCCGCGGCCCGCGCGTGCGGCTTGAGCGTGGGCACCGAGCCGATGAGCATGCGCGTGTAATCGTGGCGCGGGCGCTTGAGCACCTCGTCCTTGCCGCCGAACTCGACCAGCTCGCCCAGTCGCAGCACTGCCACGCGGTGCGCCACTTCGGCCACCACGCCGAAGTCGTGCGTGATGAACAGCACCCCCATGCCATGGCGCGCCTGCAAGTCGAGGATCAGCTTCAGGATCTGCGCCTGCGTGGTGACGTCCAGCGCGGTGGTGGGCTCGTCGGCGATCAGCAGCGCGGGCTCGAGCACCAGCGCCATCGCGATCATGATGCGCTGGCGCTGGCCGCCGGAGAGCTGGTGCGGATAGGACGCGATCATGCGTTCCGGGTCGGGCAGGCGCACTTCGCGCAGGATGTCGAGGATCCTGCGACGGCGCTCCGCCGGAGGCAGCGCGGTGTGCTCGCGCAATACCTCGTCGAGCTGGTCGCCGCAGCCCATCACCGGATTCAGCGCCGTCATCGGCTCCTGGAATACCATCGACATGCGCGTGCAGCGCAGCTCGCGCAGGCGGCGCTGCGAGGCGCGCGTGATGTCCTCGCCCTCGAGCACGATGGCGCCGCCGGTGACCGGCAGTCCCCTCGGCAGCAGGCCCATCACGCTTTGCGCGATGACCGATTTGCCGGAGCCGGATTCGCCCACCAGGCAAACGATCTCGCCGCGCTCCACGCTGAAGGAAACGCGCGCGGCAGCCTCGCGGCGGTCGCTGCCGCTCGGCAGCGCGATGGTGAGGTCGCGGACCTCGAGGACGCTCATGCGCGCTAGACCCTTTTGGCCATTTTCGGGTCGAGCGTGTCGCGCAGGCCGTCGCCCAGGATGTTGACGGCAAGCACCGCCACCGCGAGGAACACGCCGGGGAAGAACAGGTTGTGCGGATAGGCCATGAACTGCACCCGTCCCTCGGCCATGATGTTGCCCCAGGTCGGGATGTCGGGCGGCAGGCCCACGCCGAGGAAGGACAGGATTGCTTCCACAAGGATCGCTGCCGCGCAGATGAAGGTGCCCTGCACCAGCAGCGGCGCGACGCAGTTGGGCAGGATGTGGCCGAACATGATCTTCCAGGTCGGCGTGCCGAGGGAAATCGCCGCCTCGACGTAGGGTTCCTCGCGGATCGACAGCACCAGGGATCTCACCAGGCGCGTCACGCGCGGGATCTCGGTGATGGCGATGGCGAGCACCACGGTGAGGATGCTTGCGCGCCACATCGCCACCAGCACGATCGCAAGCAGGATGGCGGGAATTGCCATCAGGCCATCCATCACGCGCATCAGCGGCCCGTCCAGCCAGCGCAGATAGCCCGAGGTGAGGCCGAACACGATGCCGAAGGCGAGGGCGAGCAGGGCCGTGCAGATGCCCACCAGCAGCGAGACGCGCGTGCCGTAGATCACGCGGCTGTAGATGTCGCGCCCGAACGAATCCGAGCCCATGACGAACTTGTGCTTCAGGAGTTCGCCGTCGAGGGTCATGATCTCCCCGCCCTGGCCGGGGCGCAGGTCGCGGCTCGCCGCGTCGAACAGCGACGGGTCCACCGTGCCGAGCAGGGGCGCGGCGATCGCCAGCAGCACGAGGAAGGCGAGCGCGACGCCGCCGATGCGCACCGACATGTTGCGGCGCACGCGCTGCCACGCGCTTTCGCGGCGCGCAATGTTGGCGGACTCCACCGATAGCGTCTGCAGGTCCATCAATAGCGGATCCGCGGGTCGAAGAACACGTAGGACAGGTCCACCAGCAGGTTGATGAGCACGTAGGCGAACGAGAACAGCAGGATCACCGCCTGGATGGTGGGAAAGTCGCGCGCCAGCACCGCGTCCACGGTGAGCCGCCCCAGCCCGGGAATCGCGTACACCGATTCGGTGACCACCACGCCGCCGATCAGCAGCGCGATGCCGATGCCGATGACGGTGGCGATCGGTACGGCCGCGTTGGCGAGCGCGTGGCGCACCAGCACGCGCGACTCGGGCAGCCCCTTGGCGCGCGCGGTGCGGATGTAGTCCTCGCCCAGCGCCTCCAGCACGGAGGCGCGCGTGACCCTGGCGATCAACGCGATGTAGATCACCGACAAGGTGATCGCCGGCAGGATCAGGTGGTGCAGGAAAGGCCAGAAGCCGTCGGCGATGCGCTTGTAGCCCTGCACCGGAAACCAGCCCAGCTTGAGCGACAGCACCCAGATGAGCAGGTACGCGAGTACGAACACCGGCATCGAGAAACCCATCACCGAGAAGCCCATCAGCGCGCGGTCGAACCAACCGCCGAAGCGCCAGGCGGCGATGGCGCCTAGGGGCACCGAGACCAGCACCGCGATCAGGATGGTGAGCGTGGCGAGCGCCAGGGTCGGCTCCAGCCGCTGGCCGATGAGCTGCGATACCTTCATCTTGTAGAAGTACGAACTGCCGAAGTCACCCTGCAGCAGGTTCGACGCCCAGATGCCGAACTGCACCAGGATCGAGCGGTCCAGGCCCAGGCTGGCGCGGATGGCGGCGATCTGCTCGGTGCTTGCCGCGTCGCCGGCGAGGATCGCCGCCGGGTCCCCGGGGGTGAGGCGCAGCATGAGGAACACCAGCACCGCCACGATCAGCAGCACGGGGATCGTGGAGAGCAGGCGGCGGGCGATGAACGAATACATACAAGAAAGGGGGGCTACGACAGAACGTCTTCGCCCCCCTTCAGATCCCCCCGGGTAACGGGGTCAGGCTAGTTCTTCTTCACGTTCCAGTACACGTCGCCCGAGCCGATGACCCAGCCGGTGACGTTCTTGCGCGTGGCGAGCGGGTTGATGTACTCGCCGAGCGGCGCGTGCGTGCCGATCTCGAAGGCGCGCACCTGGATCGCCTCGGCGAGCGCCTTCTTCTTGGCGTCGTCGGTCTCGCGCGCGAACTGGTCGCGCAGCTTCTCGATCTGCTCGTCGGTCGGCCAGCCGAACCAGGACTTCTCCCCCGCGGCGCCAATGGCGGCGTTGGTGAGCGGGTTCCACACATCCGGCGCGAGCCAGGCCGTGAGGAAGATGTTCCAGCCGCCCTGCGCCGGGGCTTCCTTCTTCGCGCGGCGCGACACTACCGTATTCCAGTCCATCGCCTGCAGGTCGACCTTGAAGCCGGCCTGGCGCAGCAACTGCGCTGCGACGTCGGGCAGCTTCTGGATCGCAGCGAGGTCGGTGGGTTTCAGGATCACCACCGGCGTGCCGTCGTAGCCCGAGGCCTTGAGCAGGTCCTGCGCTTTCTTCATGCTCGACTTGGACTGGATGTCGCTGCCCTTGGCGCTGCCGTAGGGCGTGCCGCAGGTATACATCGACGCGCAGGGCTTGTAGAACTCCTTGATGCCGACCTGCGCTTGCAGGAACGGTTCCTGCTGCATCGCGGCGATCGCCGCCTGGCGGATCTT
>JANMUO010000327.1:0-4283 GCA_031391655.1 Betaproteobacteria bacterium | reverse complement strand
GGTCGAGGAGCTTCAAGCCTTTTTCCCGCGCGGCGTCCCCGCTGCGGCCGAGGACCTTGATCTGCGCCAGCGTCAGGTTCTGCGTCACCGTCATGTGCGGGAACAGCTCGAAGTTCTGGAACACCATGCCGATGCGCGCGCGCAGCTTGGGCAGGTCGGTCTTCGGGTCGCCGACCGAAATGCCGTCGACGACGATCTCGCCCTTCTGGAAGGGTTCGAGCGCGTTCACGCACTTGATGAAAGTCGACTTGCCGCTCCCTGAGGGCCCGCAGACCACGACCACCTCGCCTTTCTTCACTTCGGTCGAGCAATCGTCCAGCACCTGGAAGCCGCTGTACCACTTGCTCACGTTCTTGATCGAGATCATGGGGTTCCCTTAGCGGATGATGGCGATGCGGCGCTGCAGGACCTTCACCAGCGTCGACAGGCCGAAGGAGATGATGAAATAGACCACCGCGACGAAGGTGTACATCTCCACCAGGCGGTAGTCGCGGTTGGCGACCTTGGAGGCGGCGCCGAAGAAATCGGTGGCCGAGATGACATAGACCAGCGAGGTGTCCTGGAACAGGATGATGGTCTGTGTCAGCAGCACCGGCAGCATGTTGCGGAAGGCCTGCGGCAGCACGATGCGGCCCATGGTGTGCCAGTAGTTCAGGCCCAGGGCGTAGCCGGCCCAGACCTGGCCGCGCGCCACCGACTGGATGCCGGCGCGCATGATCTCGCAGTAGTAGGCGGCCTCGAACATGGTGAAGGTGATGAGCGCGGAGTAGAAGGCGCCGATCGGGATCGGCTTGCCTTCGCCCATGATCCAGCCGTAGATGTAGGGCACGAGGAAGTAGAACCAGAAGATCACCAGCACCAGCGGCAGCGAGCGCATGAGGTTGACGTAGCCGCCCGCGGCCTTGGACAGCAGGCGGAACTTCGACAAGCGCATCATCGCCAGCAGCGTGCCGAAGATGATGCCGCCCACCATCGCGAGGAAAGTGAGCGTCAGCGTGAAGGTCATGCCCTCCTTGAACAGGTAGACCCAGGAACGCTGGATGACGTCGAAGCCGTAGCCCGCGAACATCAGTGCCCTCCCGCGGTCGGCGAGGCGCTGATCAGGCCGGGCACGCGCACCTTGTTCTCCAGCGCGCGCATCGCGAACACCACCACCAGGTTGGTGAGCAGGTAGATCACGGTAGCCGCGGCGAAGGCCTCGAACACCTTGAAGCTGAACTCCTGCATGGCGCGCGCGCGGCCGGTGAGCTCCAGCAGGCCGATGGTCAGCGCCACCGAGGAATTCTTGATCACGTTCATGAATTCGGAAGTGAGCGGCGGCAGCACGATGCGGAAGGCCATCGGCAGAAGCACGAAGCGGTAGGTCTGCGCGAGCGTGAGCCCGAGCGCGGTGCCCGCCATGCCCTGGCCGCGCGACAGCGACTGGATGCCGGCCTTCACCTGCTCGGCCACCCGCACCGAGGTAAACAGGCCCAGGCACATCACCGCCGGGAAGTACTGGCTCCAGGGCGGCGGCATCTGCTTGATCCAGTCGCCCAGGCCCTTGGGCAGCAGTTCCGGCACGACGAAGAACCAGAGGAACATCTGCACGATCAGCGGCACGTTCCTGAAGATCTCGACGTAGGCGTCGCCCAGGCGCACCACCCACTTGTGCGGCGTGGTGCGCAGCGTGCCGACCACCGACCCGATGGCCAGCGCGATCACCCAGGCGGCGAGCGCCGTGGCGAGCGTCCAGCCCAGGCCCACGATCAGGTACTGGAGATAGGTCCCCGTGCCGCCGGGCTCGGCGGCGAGCAGGATGCCCCAGTTCCAGTTGTAGTTCAGGAGGTCCTCAATGAAAAACGGGGAACCTGAGTTCCCCGCCCTTTCACCGTGTCAGCTTACTGGTAGGCCTTGGGATCGCCCGAGTCGGTGGGGTTGGCGACAACCTTCTTGAACGCCGCGCCCATGGGCAGCTGCAGGTTCACGCCCTTGGGCGGAACGGGCTTCTCGAACCACTTGGCATAGATGGCGTTGATCTGCCCCGACTTGTAGACGTTGGACATGGCCCGGTCGACGACCGCTTTGAAGGCCTTGTCGTCCTTGCGCACCATGATGCCGTAGGGCTCCACCGACAGCGCGTCGGCCGAGATCTCGTAGTCGTTCGGCGCGCGCGACTGCGCGGCCAGCCCGGCGAGCAGGATGTCGTCCATCACGAAGGCCACCGCGCGGCCGGTTTCCATCATCTGAAAGGCTTCCGAGTGCCCGTTGGCCGAGATGATGTTCATGCCGAGGTTCTGCGCCGCGTTGATCTCGGTGATCTGCTTGATGTTGGTGGTACCTGCGGTCGAGACGATGGTCTTGCCCTTCAGGTCGGCGAGCTTCTTCACGTTCGAGGACTTCTTCGCCACCCAGCGATTGGCAGTGACGAAGTGGGTGATGGTGAACCAGACCTGCTCCTGGCGCGCGATGTTGTTGGTGGTCGAGCCGCACTCCAGGTCGATCGTGCCGTTGGCCATCAGCGGGATGCGGTTGGCAGAGGTGACCAGCTGGTACTTGACGTCGAGCTTGGGAAGCTTGAGTTCCGCCTTCACGCCGTCCACGATGGCCATGCACAGGTCCATGGCGTAGCCGATGGGCTGCTGCTTGTCGTCGTAGTACGAGAACGGCAGCGAGGCGTCGCGGTGGCCGATGGTGATGCTGGCGCTGTCCTTGATCTTCTTCAGCGTGCCGTCCTGCGCGAAGGCGGGGGCGGCGAGGGAGGCCGAGGCAAGCAGCGCCAGGGCGAGGCGAACGAGGGTCATGGGGGTGAATCTCCTGTGGATGGGCGGCCATTCTCGGCATTCGGCCTGCGGCGTGTCAAGCAACACGCCTAGAATTGCGCAAACCCCGGAGGCCAGGATGGTTGCCAAGACGCGCACGGAGCACGACCTGCTGGGCGACCGCGAGGTTCCGGTGCACGCCTACTACGGCGTGCACAGCTTGCGGGCGCTGGAGAACTTCCCCATCACCGGCACGGCGATCTCGATCTATCCGGACCTGGTGCTGGCCCTGGCCTGCGTGAAGCAGGCGGCCGCCATCGCCAACAGCGAACTTGGGCTGCTGGAGGAGAAGCGCGCGCAGGCGATACGCCTCGCCTGCGAAGAAGTGCGCGGTGGCAGGCTGCTGGAGGAGTTTGTGGTGGACGTGATCCAGGGCGGCGCCGGCACCTCCACCAACATGAACGCCAACGAGGTGATCTGCAACCGCGCGTTGGAAATCCTCGGCCACGGCAAGGGGGAGTACCTCCACCTCCACCCGCTGGACCACGTCAACATGTCGCAAAGCACCAACGACGTCTACCCGACGGCGGTGAAGCTGGCGCTGCTGTTCGGCATCCGGCGGCTCATCGTGGAGATGCGCGCGCTGCGCCAGGCGTTCGAGGCCAAGGCGGCGGAATTCACCGATGTGCTCAAGGTGGGACGCACGCAGTTGCAGGACGCGGTGCCGATGACGCTCGGCCAGGAATTCTCCACCTATGCGGTCATGCTGGGCGAGGACGAAATGCGCCTGGCGGAGGCCGCCGCGCTGGTGCGCGAGATCAACCTGGGCGCCACCGCCATCGGCACCGGCATCAACACCCATCCGGACTATGCGGCCCTGGTCACGCAGCGCCTGTCGGAAGTTTCCGGGTTCGATTTCCTGGTCTCGCCCAATCTGGTGGAGGCGACGCAGGACGCGGGCTCCTTCGTGCAGCTCTCGGGTGTGCTCAAGCGTGTCGCGGTGAAGCTCTCCAAGATCTGCAACGACCTGCGCCTGCTCTCCTCGGGGCCGCGCGCCGGGATCGGCGAGATCAACCTGCCCGCGGTGCAGGCGGGCTCCTCCATCATGCCGGGCAAGGTGAACCCGGTGATCCCCGAAGTCGTCAACCAGATCGCTTTCGAGGTGATCGGCAACGACATCACGGTCACCATGGCGGCCGAAGGCGGGCAGCTGCAATTGAACGCGTTCGAGCCGATCATCGCGCACAGCCTGTTCAAGAGCCTCTCGCACCTGGCCGCGGGCTGCCGCGTGCTCGGCGAACGCTGCGTGGCCGGAATCACCGCGAACCGCGAGCGGGCGCGCCGCCTGCTCGACGACTCCACCGCGTTGGTCACCGCCCTCAATCCCTACATCGGCTACGCGCGCTCGAGCGCGATCGCGCAGGAAGCGCTTGCCACCGGCAAGCGCGTCTACGACCTGGTGCTGGAGAAAAAGCTCATGACGCGTGAGGACCTCGATGCGATCCTGCGGCCCGAAGTGCTGACCCAGCCGCACTTCAGCAC
>JANMUO010000318.1:0-3322 GCA_031391655.1 Betaproteobacteria bacterium | reverse complement strand
TTCAAGGTTCAATGTTCCGGATTAAGAGTGGCTGGCCGCACTCTTCGACGTTGCTCAGGGTCGAGCAGGCGCGCGTGACCGCGACACTCAAGCAGGAGGAGGAGCGCTTCGCCGAGACGCTGGAGAACGGCATGGGGGTGCTCGAATCCGCACTAGCCTCCGGCGAGAAGCTGCTGGACGGCGAGACCATCTTCAAGCTCTACGACACTTTCGGTTTCCCGGTGGACCTGACCGCCGACATCTGCCGCGAGCGCGGCGTCAGCCTGGACCTGGCGGGATTCGAGGCCGCCATGGGCCAGCAGCGCGAGCGCGCCCGCGCGGCGAGCCGGTTTACGTCCGCGGCGGGCCTGGACTATGCCGGCGGCAAGACGGAGTTCCGCGGCTACGACACGCTCAAGCTGCCGGCCAGGGTGGTGGCGCTGTACCGTGAAGGCTCGCCCGTCGAGCAACTGCGCGCCGGCGAACCAGGCGTCGTGGTGCTCGACAAGACCCCGTTCTACGCGGAGTCCGGCGGCCAGGTGGGCGACCGCGGCGAGGTCGTGGCCGCGGGCGGCACGTTCGTCGTGGAGGACACGCAGAAGATCCAGGCCGAGGTGTTCGGTCACCACGGCACGCTGAAGGCCGGGACGCTCAAGGCGGGGGACACGGTCGAGGCGCGCGTGGAAGTCGAGCGGCGCAAGCGCACCATGCGCAACCATTCCGTCACGCACCTCATGCACAAGGCGCTGCGCGAAGTGCTAGGGCCCCACGTGCAGCAGAAGGGCTCGCTGGTGGACGCCGACAAGACGCGCTTCGACTTCGCGCACGACAAGTCGATGAGCGAGGAGGAACTGCGTCAGGTGGAGCAGCGGGTCAACGCGGAGATCCTGCAGAACACGCCGACGCGCGCGCAGGTCATGCCGATGGAGGAAGCGCGCAAGTCCGGCGCCATGATGCTGTTCGGCGAGAAATACGGCGACGAGGTGCGCGTGCTCGACATCGGCTCGTCGCGCGAATTCTGCGGCGGCACGCACGTCGAGCGCACCGGCGACATCGGCCTGTTCAAGATCACCTCGCAGGGCGGAGTGGCGGCGGGCATCCGCCGGGTGGAGGCGACCACCGGCACCGGTGCGCTGGCGGTGATCGACGGCCAGCTGAAGGAGTTCCACGAGGTCGCGCGCCAGTTGCGCACGCAGCCCGAGGGCGGCATGGTGGAAAAGGCGGTGCTGGGCCTGATCGAGGAAAAGAAGGCGCTGGAGAAGGAACTCTCGCGCCTGAAGTCCAAGCTCGCCTCCGGGCAGGGCACGGACCTCGCGAGCCAGGCTGCGGAGGTGAAGGGCACCAAAGTGATCGCCGCGACCCTCGACGGCGCGGACGCGAAGACGCTGCGAGAGGCTGTGGACCGCCTGAAAGGCCAGTTGAAAAGCGCGGCGATCGTGCTCGCGGCGGTCGCCGACGGCAAGGTGTCGCTCATCGCCGGGGTCACCGACGACCTCACCGGCAAGGTGAAGGCGGGCGAGCTGGTGAACTTCGTGGCGCAACAAGTGGGCGGCAAGGGCGGCGGGCGCCCGGATATGGCACAGGCCGGCGGCACGGAGCCGGCCAAGCTGGAGGCGGCGCTGCAGACAGTGAAGAACTGGGTCGAACAACGCATAGGAGGGGTGGCATGAAACGCAGACTGTTCCTTGGCGCGATCCTCGCGGTGCCGGCGGCCGCGCTCGCGCACCACGGCTGGAGCGAGTACGACTCGGCCAACCTGCTCAAGCTCACCGGCAAGATCGCGGAATACGGCTACGAGCACCCGCACGGTCACGTGCGCCTTGAAACCCCGGGCAAAACCTGGCTGTGCGTGCTGGCGCCGCCCTCGCGCATGGAGAACCGGGGTCTCACCAAGGCGATGCTGCAGCCGGGCACCACGGTGACGCTCGAGGGCTACGCCAATCGCGGCAAGCCAGAGGAAATGCGCGCCGAGCGCATCACCGTCGGCGGCAAGACCGGGGAGCTGAGGTAGCCGTGACTCCCATGGGCGCCATCGAGATGAGCGCCCTCGGCGTGGCGATGCGCCAGTCATTGTGGCTCTACCCGATCGTCGAGATCGTGCACCTCACGGGCATCGCGCTGCTGGTCGGTTCCATTGCCATGCTCGACCTGCGCCTGCTGGGAATTTCCAACTCCCTGCCGGTGCGGCGCCTCGCCTCCCACACCCTGCCGTTCACCGCGGCGAGCTTCCTGCTGATCGTGCCGAGCGGCCTCGCCATGTTTGTCGCCCACGCCAGCGACTTCATCAACAGCCCGGTGTTCGTGCTGAAAATCTGCCTGATCCTCGCCGCCGGCGTGAACGCGGCCGTGTTCCATGCGGGGGTGTTCCGCAGCGCGGCGGACTGGGACGTGAATCGCGCGCCGCCCCAGGCGGCGCGCCGGTCGGCCGCCCTGTCGCTGCTGCTGTGGGTGTCGGTGCTCGCCTGCGGCCGGCTGCTCGCCTACACCTAGAAGCCGATCCGCTTCTTCGCGCCGCGCCCGTCCTGCACGTCTTCGGGCTGCAGTTCCCTGCGCCCTGCGATCTTCGAGTTGCCGAACGCGGCCAGCAGCGCACGGCGCATCTCGCGCGGCGAGAGCGCCGCGAGTTTTTCCACGACAGCGGCGGCAGGAACTTCCGGGAAACCCTTGCCCCAGTCGTGCGCGCCGCGAATTTCGCGATAGATGGCGAGCGCGATTCGCGCCGCGCCGGCGGCATCCGGCGCCTCGATTTCGTACACGTGCATGCGGTTGAGGATCGGCTCGGGGATGCGCGCGGCATGGTTGGCGGTGGCGAACCACACCGCACCAGAGGCGTCGATGGGCACTTCGGCGAACTCGTCCACGAAGCGCGTGGCGGTGTCCACTTCGAGAAGGCTGTACAAGGCGCCGAGCGGGTCGTACTGCCCCTCGGCGCTCGCCTTGTCGATCTCGTCCACCACCATCACGGGGTTGGCGTAGTCCCCGTTGAGGAAGGTGTCGAACACCTTGCCCGGCTTGGCGTTCT
This sequence comes from Betaproteobacteria bacterium, assembly GCA_031391655.1. Taxonomy (GTDB): domain Bacteria; phylum Pseudomonadota; class Gammaproteobacteria; order Burkholderiales; family SG8-39; genus JAABQT01. Next base: position 321 of record JANMUO010000318.1, on the reverse strand, counting down.
TCCATTGCGAGGAGGCGCCGCCGAGGATCCAGCCGGCGGTGAGCGAGCTCATCGGCACGAAGCCGTAGCCGGTTCCGAGGAGCTGGGAGATGCGGCGCGCGAAGTGCGTCTTGCCGATGCCCGGCTCGCCCAGCAGCAGCATCGGCGGCAGCTCGACGGCGTCCTCGGAATCGATGCACAGCGCGAGCTGCTTGCGGATGTCCTCGAGCACGGCGGCGAAATTGGGCAGCTCGTCGAACAGCTCGTCCATCGCCGGCAGGGTCGAGGGCTTCACGGTGAAGCGCTGCCCGCCGACGCGCAGCATCTTGTCGTAGAGCGCGC
>JANMUO010000254.1:0-8948 GCA_031391655.1 Betaproteobacteria bacterium | reverse complement strand
CGGCGATCACGTCGTCGGGCATGCGCCGGTCCAGCTCGATGCCGGCGACGTTCCAGCCGCTGGCGTACTCTTCGCGCGGCTCGATCACGCTGACGTGGTAGTCGAGCATGCGCGCCATCTCGGCGAGGTACTGCGTCAGCTGGCCGGCGCCGATCAGCACCAGGCGCCAGCGCGGCCCGTGCACCGTGGTGAGCGTGCTGCCGTCGAATTCGAGCGCGTCCTGCCACTGTCCCGGCTGCAGTGCGACGCTGCCGGTCTTCATGTCCAGGCGGCGCTTGACCAACTGCTGCTTCGAGATCGTCTCGAGCAGTTCGCCCAGGCCGCTCTTCTCCGTCACCGGCTCCAGCACCAGCTGCAGCGTGCCGCCGCAGGGCAGGCCCCAGCGCGTCGCCTCTTCGTTGGTCACGCCATAGGTGACGAGTTGCGGCAACTCTTTCGCAACGGCCTGCGTGCGTACCTTGTCGATCAGGTCGTCCTCGACGCAACCGCCGGAGACCGAGCCGACCACCTGGCCGTCGCCACGCACCACCACCAGCGCACCTACCGGGCGCGGCGCCGAGCCCCAGGTCTTGACGATGGTGCCCAGGGTCACGCGCTGGCCCGCCTTGCGCCAGGCTTCGGCGCTGCGCAGCACTTCGATGTCGACGGAGTCCATGACGGCTAGTTTACTCCCGTGGGGTACCGGGGAACACCACGGCGATGCGGCAGCCGCGGCCGCCCTCGCCCTCGCCGATCTCCACCTGCGCGCCATGGGCAGCGGCGATCTCGCGCACGATCGCCAGGCCCAGTCCGCTGCCGGTGCCCGAGGTGCCCGGCGCCCGGTAGAAGCGCTCCAGCACGCGGCCGCGCTCCGCCAGCGCAATGCCCGGACCGTCGTCCTCGACTTCCACGCGTGCCTGCGCGTTGCCGTTGGCCGTGCGCACCGTGACGCGGCCGCCGGCGGGCGTGTATTCGAGCGCGTTGTGCACGAGGTTGGCGAGCGCTTCGCGCAGGAGGAACGCATCGCCCCTCACCGGCGCGTCGGCCAGCTCGAACCCCAGGTCGATGTCGCGATCGAGCGCGCGATGCACCCACTCGTCGGCGGCGCCCTCGACCACCTTGCGCAGGTCGGCGCGCGGGCTTTCGCTGTCCGCGCGCGCGCCCGCCTCGACCCGCGCCAGCGCCAGCAGCTGGTTGGCGAGGCGTGCGGTGCGCACCGAAGCGCCGTGCACGTGCTCCAGTTCGGCGCGGCAGCCTTCGGACGCGGGCTGCGCGAGGGCGAGCTCGGCGTGGGCCTGCAGCCCGGCGAGCGGCGTGCGCAGCTGGTGCGCGGCGTTGGCGAGGAAGCGCTGCTGGTTGCGGTTTGCCTCGGCCACTTCGCCGAGCAGGTGGTTGATGCTCTCGACCAGCGGCCGCGCTTCGGCCGGCGACTTTCCGGCGTCCAGCGGCCGCAGGTCGCGCGGCGAGCGCGCGCCGATGTCGCGCGACAGGTCCTGCAGCGGGCGCAAGCCGCGCGCCACGCCGAACCAGACCAGCGCCAGGGCGAGGACGGCGAGCAGCGCCTGCGGCAGCACGCTGGAGGCGAGGATCTCGCGCGTGAGGCGCTGGCGCTTGACGGTGGTCTCGGCCATCGACACCGAGCAGTTCTGCTCCCCGCAGCGCACCTGCACCCCGACCACGCGCACCGCCTTGCCTTCATAGTCGCCGTCGTAGGCGACGACGCCGTCCTCGGCGCGCATGCCGGCGGGCGGGTGCGGCACGCCGACGTCCCCGGCGATGCGCTCGCCGCCCGGTCCGCGCACCACGTAGTAGATCTCGTCGTACTTGTCGGAGCGCACCAGGCGTTCGGCGACGTTGGGCAGGTCAAAGGCGATGCGCCCGTCCTGCACGCGGATGCGCTCCCCGAGCGCCAGCGCCGTGTTGAGCAGGGACTGGTCGTAGGCCTCGCCGCCCGGATCGGACGCCACGCGGTAGGCGGCGTAGGTACCGATGGCAAGCGTCAGCGCAACCGGCGGCAGCAGCAGCCGCAGCAGGAGCGCGCGCAGGCTGCGCTGGCTTGCGGGCGCGCTCATTGCACCTCCGCGTACTCCTCCAGCATGTAGCCGAAACCGCGCACCGTGCGGATGCGGATGCCCGCGGGTTCCAGTTTCGTGCGCAGCCGCGACACGTACACCTCGATGGCGTTCGGCGAGAGCTCGTCGCCCCAGCTGGCCACCGCCTGGATGATCGATTCCTTGGACACGATGCGCTCGACGCGCGCCAGCAGCACTTCGAGCACCGCCCACTCGCGCGCCGCCAGGTCGAGCGGGGTTCCCCGCAGGAATGCGCGCCGCGCCACGGTGTCGAGCGCGAGCGGCCCGTGCACCACGCGCGGCCCGCTCTGCGCCTGCGAGCGGCGGATCAGCGCGCGCACGCGCGCGGCCAGCTCCGGCATCGCGAAGGGCTTGGCCATGTAGTCGTCGGCGCCCAGGTCCAGCCCGTGCACGCGGTCGTCCACCGTGTCGCGCGCGGTGAGCACCAGCACCGGCATGCGCTGCGCGCCTTCGCGCAGCCGGCGCAGCACTTCGAAGCCGTCGATCCCCGGCAGCCCCACGTCCAGGATCACCAGGTCGAAGCGCTCGCGCTCGGCGGCCAGCACGGCCTGCTCGCCGCGCGGCATCAGGTCCACGGCATAGCCCTCGGCCTGCAGGATCCGCAGGACGCCGCTGCCCAGGGTGCTGTCATCCTCGACGATCAGTATGCGCATGGGGGGGTCAATCATAGCGCCGCGCCGCAGCGCGGCGAGCGCCTGCTCGCCGCTCAGGCAGACGGTGACGGCGAATCCGGCGCGCGCCAACCCGCTCGCGAGGCCGCTGGCGAGGGACGGGTCGTCCTCCACGATGAGTATCCGTCCGCAGGACGCGAGCGCCTCTTTCATGTGCGCACCACGGTAGGCACGGCAGTTTGCCCATGCCTTGCTGCAAGCTTGCGCAGCCCTTACGCCCGCGCGGCGCCCCTGTACTGCAGTGCAACATTGCCCCCGCGATAGCGCTTGGCTAGGATTGCCCTCCCGCCGGCTAGCAGAATCTCGAACGACAAGGAGGCAGCATGGCAGTCAGGGTATCCATGAAGGTCAACGGCAAGCCCGTCGCCGCGGAGGTCGAGACGCGCACGTTGCTCGTCTCGTTCATCCGCGAGCACCTGCGCCTCACCGGCACGCACGTGGGATGCGACACCGCGCAGTGCGGCGCCTGCACCGTGCACATGAACGGCAGGGCGGTGAAAGCCTGCTCGATGCTCGCCATGCAGGCCGAAGGCGCGGACATCCTGACCATCGAGGGCCTCGCCAAGCCCGACGGCACGCTGCACGCGATGCAGGCCGCGTTCAAGGAGCACCACGGGCTGCAGTGCGGCTTTTGCACCCCGGGGATGGTGATGAACGCGGTGGACTTCGCCAAGCGCCACCCCAACGCCAGCGAGCAGGAAGTGCGCGAGGCGCTCGAGGGCAACCTGTGCCGCTGCACGGGCTACCACAACATCGTCAAGTCGATCATGGCCGGTTCCAAGGCCATGGCGTCCGGCAACTAGGGAGGCCACCATGGGTGCACCCCTGATCGGCGCGCGCATCGCGCGCAAAGAGGACTACCGCTTCCTCACGGGAGCGGGCCAGTACACCGACGATGTGACGATCCAGAGGCAGACGCACGCCGTGTTCGTGCGCTCGCCGCATGCGCACGCCAGGATCAAGTCGATCAGGAAGGACAAGGCGCTCAAGGCGCCCGGCGTGCTCGCCGTGTTCACCGGCGAGGATTTGGCTGCGGCCAAGGTCGGCGGGCTGCCCTGCGGCTTGCTGATCACCGATGTCGGCGGCCAGCCGATGAAGGAGCCGCCGCACCCCTGCCTCGCGCAGGGCAAGGCGCGCTACGTCGGCGATCACGTGGCGGTGGTGATCGCGGAGACGCTCGACCAGGCGCAAGACGCCGCGGAACTGGTCGAGGTGGATTACGAAGTGCTGCCGGCGGTGGCCGATGCTTCCCTGGCGCGCGCGAAAGGCGCCCCGGTGCTGCACGACATCGCCCCGGACAACACGTGCTACGTGTGGGCGCTGGGCGACAAGGCGGCGACGGATGCCGCCTTCGCCAAGGCGGCGCACGTCACCAAGCTCGATTTCATCAACAACCGGCTGATCCCGAACGCCATCGAGCCGCGCGCCGCGATCGGCATTTATTCGCGCGCCGAAGATGCGTACACGCTGTACGTCTCCAACCAGAACCCCCACGTCGAGCGGCTGCTGATGGCGGCTTTCGTGCTCGGGCTGCCCGAGCACAAGCTGCGCGTGGTGGCGCCGGACGTCGGCGGCGGTTTCGGCTCCAAGATCTACCTCTACGCGGAAGACGTGGTGGTCACCTGGGCCGCCAAGCAGGTCAACCGCCCGGTGAAATGGACCGCCGAGCGCTCGGAGTCCTTCGTCTCCGACGCGCATGGGCGCGACCACCACACCGTCGCCGAGCTGGCGATGGACAAGGATGGCAAGTTCCTCGCCATGCGCGTGAAGACCACGGCGAACATGGGCGCCTACCTGTCCACCTTCGCCTCGGCGATCCCGACGATCCTCTACGCCACGCTGCTCGCCGGCCAGTACACCACGCCCGCGATCCACGTCGAAGTCACCGCGGTGTTCACCAATACCGCGCCAGTGGACGCGTACCGCGGCGCGGGCCGACCGGAAGCCACTTACGTCGTTGAACGTTTAGTGGAAACCGCGGCGCGCGAACTGAAACTCGACCCGGCCGAGATCCGCCGGCGCAACTTCATCAAGACCTTCCCTTACCAGACGCCGGTCGCGCTGCTCTACGACATCGGCGACTACGAGGCCACCATGGCCGCCGCCATCAAGCTCGCGGACGTGGCCGGGTTCCCGCAGCGCCGGAAGGAGGCCGAGGCGCGCGGCAAGCTGCGCGGCTTGGGCTATGCGGCGTACATCGAGGCCTGCGGCATCGCTCCCTCGGCGGTCGCCGGTGCGCTCGGCGCCCGCGCGGGCCTGTTCGAGGCGGGCGAGATCCGCGTGCACCCGACCGGCAGCGTGACGGTGTTCACCGGCTCGCATTCGCACGGCCAGGGGCACGAGACCACCTTCGCGCAGGTGGTGGCAGACCGTTTCGGGCTGCCGATCGAGAGCGTGGACATCGTGCACGGCGACACCTCCAAGGTCCTCTTTGGCATGGGGACCTATGGCTCGCGTTCCCTCGCCGTGGGCGGCACCGCGATCGTCAAGGCGATGGACAAGATCATCGCCAAGGGCAAGAAGATCGCCGCGCACCTGCTGGAAGCCGCCGAAAGCGACATCGAGTACGCCAACGGCGAGTTCAAGGTCGCCGGCACCGACAAGAAGAAGATGTTCGGCGAGGTGGCCTTCGCGGCCTACGTGCCGCACAACTACCCGCACGACAAGCTGGAGCCCGGGCTGAACGAGAACGCGTTCTACGACCCGGCAAATTTCACGTTCCCCGCCGGTACCTACGTGTGCGAGGTCGAGATCGATCGCGACACCGGCGTCACCAAGGTGGTCAATTTCACCGCGGTGGACGACTTCGGCAAGATCGTCAACCCGATGATCGTCGAGGGCCAGGTGCATGGCGGCATCACGCAGGGCATCGGCCAGGCGCTGACCGAAGGCTGCCGCTACGACGCCAGCGGGCAGCTGGTCACCGGCTCGTTCATGGACTACTGCATCCCGCGCGCCGACGACGTGCCTTCCTACAAGGTGGACACGCGCGAAACGCCCTGCACGCACAATCCGCTGGGCGTGAAGGGCTGCGGCGAGGCCGGCGCCATCGGCGCGCCGGCGGCGCTGATGAACGCGATCACCGACGCGCTCGGCATCAAGGACCTGCCCATGCCTGCGACCCCGCAGACGGTATGGAAAGCGCTGCAGAACAAGAAAGCTGCCTGAGGAGAAGACGATGCACGCATTCACCTATCACCGCCCCAGCAACGTGAACGACGCCGCGGCGCAAGCCGTGAAGACCGAGGCGAAGGTGCTGGCGGGCGGCCAGTCGCTGGTGCAGGCGATGAAGCTGCGCCTCGCCGCGCCGGCCGACATCGTCGACTTGGGGCTGGTCAAGGACCTCGCCGGCATCAAGTCGGACGGCAAGACCGTGACCATCGGCGCCATGACCCGCCACGCGGAGGTCGCGGGCTCGGCCGACGTGAAGAAGGCGATTCCCGCCCTCGCCGCGCTCGCGGCCATGATCGGCGACCGGCAGGTGCGCAACATGGGCACCCTGGGCGGATCGCTGGCCAACAACGACCCGGCGGCCGACTATCCGGCGGCCGTGCTCGGGCTCAACGCCACCATCACCACCACCAAGGGCACGCACCCGGCCGACAAGTTCTTCAAGGGCCTGTACGAGACGGCGCTCAAGCCGGGCGAGATCATCACCTCGGTGTCCTTCCCGATCCCCAAGCGCGCCGCCTACACCAAGTTCAAGAACCAGGCGTCGCGCTTTGCAATCGTCGGCGTCTTCGTCGCCGACACCGGCGCCGGGGTACGGGTTGCGGTCACCGGTGCGGCGCCCTGCGTGCTGCGCCTGGCGGAAATGGAAAAGGCGCTCACCGCCAAGTTCGCGCCGGAGTCGGTGGCCAACCTGAAGGTCAAGGCCGACGGCCTGAACAGCGACCTGCACGCCTCGGCCGAATACCGGGCGCACCTGATCACGGTGATGGCCAAGCGCGCGGTCGAAGCGGCGCTGAAGTAGGCCCGCGCGTTTCGACCAAGGCCCGCTTCGGCGGGCCTTTTTCTTTGCGTGCGCCTAGTCCGCCGCCGGCTTTCGGTGACGCCTGCGACGTCGTGCAACATCCGAGCGCGAGGCTTTTGGCACGAGCGCGGCGTGTGCGTCTTCGGCCTTCCGCGCAATCACCTTGAGCAACGCAATTACCGACAGGAACCGCACGCGAAACATTGCCTGCGAGTCGATGCCAGAAACTTTCGCTGTGAGCTCGGGCAGCGCCCGATAAGCGAATTGCTCAACGACGAGTTGCCGCTGCGTGCGCACGAGTTCGGCCTGGAAATCGTCGGGCAGCACGCGTCCAAAATTCTGGATCAGCCGGTCGAAGCGGCGGAGCAGCACGTCGATCGAGGTATTGAACAGTGGCCGACAATGCGCATACAGATCCGGCGAATAATCTGGCGCCGCGCCTTCCATCACGTCCCAAATGTCCGCGCCAGCTGGGCGCGGGTTGTGGGCAACCCGATGCATTCCCAACAGCGTAATGAAGTCGATTTTCCATCGGTGACAGTCGAGCGACGCTTCCAGGTAGGCCTCAGCAAGTAGCGAAGTCGGTGTCGCCGAGTATCGCTCGCCTCGTCTCAATGGGTGGACGACACCCACGTCGCCTTGGACCACAAGCTGCCCTTTCAGCAACAGGACACCGCAGTCAACACCGCGCGGCGCGTCGCTTCGATACTCGTCGTAGTTGTCGTCGTCGAATGCGGCTTGTGCGCTGGTCGCAATGTGCTGCACTGTGACGATTCGGCTTGAATACCCGAGGACCTTCCAGTCATCGTCGCGCGGCACCATTGCGCCCCGTTCAGAAATGTGAATTGGCGTCGGCGCGATTCGCACTAGTTTGCCGATATTCCTTGCAAGATATTCCTTGTTCACGGCCGCAGATTGTACGCCGGCCGGCTAGTGCCGCCGCAAAACGTCGAGACTCGGCACCGGCGGCCGAACCTGCCATTGCCCGAGCTCGCCGTACTTGCGGCACCGCGGTCGACAGCGATGGATCTGATGCTCGCCCAGCCCGTCTCGCACGAGCATCGCCATGTCGGTCGAGGCCCAGCGCCGGCAGCTTGGGCACCAGCAATCCACGCCGTGGCCGTGCTCAAGTAGGCCGGCAAAGGTCGAAAGGTCGATGCGCTTCCTGTCCGGAGCATGATCGCTCGGCAGGGTCAGCCATTGAGCCCGACTATCTGACGCTTTCGGGGCAAAAGTCAGGTCAGGCCGCCGGGTTTCATTGTCATCCAGCGAGTGTGTTGCTCAGTTCAGCTTGCGCCGTCTTGCAAAGCCGAGGCCGGCAATGCCGAGTGCGAGCAATCCCAGCGTGCCAGGCTCCGGCACGCTTGAGTATGGATTGCCACCGTCTCTCACGGCCCATGCGGTGTAATTGTCTCCCGCTGGCAGATCCGTGCTGTACAGGGGAGTCCAAAATACCCCAGCTTGATATATCCCATCGTAACTATAAGTGAGCCAGAACAACGGGTATTCAATGTCCGGGTAGAAGTTCAGGAACGGAGCGACCTCGATCTGTGTCGCATCGCAATCGCTGAAAGCGCCGTAGCACCAACTGAAGTGCTCCAACAGCCGTGATATTTCGGAATCACTCACATCATGGATCAATAAGTCCACGCCATCAGGAGCGGCGTTCGGCAAGCGCCAATCGCTATAGCCCCCGAACTCCAGATTGCTGACCCATGCATGAGATCCCTCAAGGGTCATTCGGCCGTTGTCATCGGCTCCCGACGTCCTCGCATACATGACGTCCTGCATCCAGGTCAGGTCTTGAACGGGGTCATAGATCATCCCGTTGCCGAGGTCGATCAACGTGGCATTCGCCGCCATTGGAGCGGCCAATAGCACAACTGCCAGAACCGGCAAGAGTTTATTTTTCATTTGGACAGAAGGGGACCCGCCTAATGAGACACGGGGATAAGTGGCGACTCCGCCTGATGGGAGCGAGGATATCGCTTCCGAAGGAAGAGCACCATGAGCAAGCGATCGCGTCGCAATCACTCGGCGATGTTCAAGGCCAAGGTGGCACTGGCGGCCATTCAGGGCGAGCAGACCGTGGTGCAGCTGGCTGAGCGTTTCGACGTTCATCCGAACCAGGTCACGCATTGGAAAGCGCAATTACTGGAGCGAGCCGCCGAGGTGTTCGCTGGCGAGCGCGCCACCGGTGAGGCGGTCGACATCAAGGAGCTGCACGCCAAG
>JANMUO010000243.1:0-5871 GCA_031391655.1 Betaproteobacteria bacterium | reverse complement strand
GTTCCGGCTACCGGCTGCGGCACGCCTACGGCAAGTTGACCGATGACTACAGCGCGCTGAACCAGCGCCTGGAGCGGCAGCTGGTCGAGCTGGACGAGGCGCGCCGCCAGGTAGAGGCGTCGGGCCGCAAGCTGGCGCTGTTCGCGGAACGCTCGCCGATCGCGGTATTCGAGTTCGACGACCATGGCGTCATCCTCAGCGCCAACCCGGCGGCCGAGACCCTGTTCGGCTACAGCGCGGCCGAGCTGATCGGCCGTACCGGCACCGAATCGCTGTTCACGACTTCGGACAGGAGCAAGATCGGCGAGCGCTGGGTCGACCTCCTCCGCAAGCGCGAGCCCCTCTTCGGCCTGCGCGCCGAGGCCACGCGCCGCGACGGCGTCGAAATCACCTGCGAGTGGAGCCTGACGCCGCTGGTCAATGCCGAGAACCGCGTGCTGTCGGTGATCGTGCAGGGGCGCGACGTCACCCAGCAGCTGGAAGCCGAGCGCATGAAGCAGGAATTCACATCGACGCTGAGCCACGAACTGCGCACGCCGCTCACCTCGATCATCGGCTCGCTGCAGCTGATCAATTCCGGCGTGCTGGGCGACATCGACAAGGACGTGCTCGAGCTGACTTCCATCGCCGAGCGCAACGGCCAGCGCCTGCTCGACCTGATCAACGACATCCTCGACATCGAGAAGATCGAGTCCGGCAAGCTGACCCTGGTGCCGGAACTGCTTACCCTGGACGAGTTGGTGGGCGAGTCCCTGGTGCTGAACAAGGGCTACGCCGAGCGCTTCCAGGTGCGCTACGAGCCCCGCGGCACCCTGCTCCCGGTGCAGGTGAAGGCGGACCGAAAACGCCTCTTGCAGGTGATGACCAACCTGCTGTCCAACGCCGCCAAGTTCTCCCCGGCGGGCGAAGCGGTCGAGGTGTCGATGGAGGACCTCGGCACGCGCGTGCGCATCGGCGTGCACGACCACGGTCCCGGCATCCCGGAGAATTTCCGCACCCGCATTTTCGGCCGCTTCGCGCAGGCCGATTCGAGCGTCACGCGGCAAAAAGGCGGCACCGGCCTGGGGCTGGCCATCTGCAAGCGTCTGATCGAACTGATGGACGGGAAGATAGGATTCACAGACCGCGAGGGCGGCGGCACGATATTCTTTTTCGAGCTGCCCAAGCACGGGGCAGCTTAGAATCGCTGTCCGCACCCGGACGCAAGACGAACATGCCCGCCCAACCGCTCAACCGCGTCTGCTACGTCGAGGACGACGAGGACATCCAGAAGATCGTGCGCATGGCGCTGGAGCGCATCGGCAAGATGACCGTGCAGGTGATCAGCGACCCGATGGTGGCCATCGAGTCGATCAAGGTCTTCAAGCCGGAACTGGTGATGCTCGACTGGATGATGCCGGGCATGGACGGGCCGACCCTTTACCGCAAGATGAAGGAAGAGCCCGAAGTGCGCGACCTGCCGGTGGTGTTCATCACCGCCAAGGCCTCGCAGCGCGAGTTGGACGAGCTGCGCGCGCTCGGCGCGGCCGGCACCATCTCCAAGCCCTTTTCGCCCAAGGAGCTGCCGGTGCAGCTGCGGGCAATCTGGAGCAAGCTGCCCTAGTTGCCCTGGTAGAACTTCCGCGACAGGTAGCCGATGACTTCGTCGGCATTGCGAAAGCGCGCGTCGCGGTCCTTTTCCAGCAGCTTGTCGAACAGCCGCTGGTAGCGTTCCATGCGTTGCGGCAGCGCCGGCGGCGGCGTGTTCAGGTGGTGCAGCGCCACTTCGACGGCGGTATCGCCGCTGAACAGGTGTTCGCCCAGCATCATCTGGTACAGCAGCACCCCGGCGCTGTAGATATCGGTGCGCAGGTCGAGCGCCCTGCCCTGCACCTGCTCCGGGCTCATGTAGCGCGGCGTGCCCAGGATCTCGCCCTTGTTGGTCTGGTCGATCGAGTCGATGTGCTTGGCGATGCCGAAATCCACGATCGCCAGGCTGCCGTCGGAACGGAACATCAGGTTCTGCGGCTTGAGGTCGCGGTGCAGGATGCCCTGCTCGTGGATGTCGCCGAGCGCGAACATCAGCTCGCGGAACAGGCGCAGCGACTCCTCGGGCGCCAGCGCCTTGTTGCCCAGGCGCTTGTTGAGGTCGCCGCCGTCGAAGAACTCCATCACCAGGTAGGCATTGTCCTCGGAGACGCCGTGGCTGTGGATGCGGGCCACGTGGCGGCTGCGGATGCGCTCGACCAGGTTGTACTCCTCGATGAAGCGCGCCAGCGAGCGCTTGTCCTGCGTCACTTCGCTGCGCAGGATCTTCACCACCAGCGGCTCGTCATCCTTGTCGCGCGAGGCGAGGTAGACGCGGGACATGCCGCCTTCGCCGATCAGCCTGAGCACCTTGATGCCCGGGATCCGCATGCGCGCGCCGAGGACGTGGCCCTCCATGCGGGCCGCGATTTCCGGCGGCACGGTCTTTTCGATCTTGTCGTGCGCGACATCGCGGATCGCCGTGATCAGGCGCTCCTTGGTGAGCTCCTGCTTGCGCTGGTACTCGTCGGCCCCCGCTTTCATGGCGCGCACGGCGATGATCTCGTTGCCGGCGCCGGTGAGGAAGATGATCGGCGGGCAGTCGCCGCGCTTCTTGAACTCGGCGAGCCACTGCAGGCCATCGCCGCGCCCCAGCATGTAGTCGAGGATGATGACGTCGTAGGCGGCGAGCGAGAAGCTCGCGTCCGGCATGTCGCGCTCCAGCGGATCGAACTCCTCGATGTCCCCGGCCGGCCACTGCTGGCGGATGTAATGCACCAGCAGGTTGCGCAGGTCCGGATCGTCGTCGATGATCAGCACCCTCATGCGGGCTCCGGGGCCGCTGCCCTGACGGCGAACACGGGGATCGATTCAGACTTGCCGCGCAGCGTGACATCGCCGCGCGGCGCCACGCTGGCCGCAGGCACCAGATGGCGGATGCGCTCGTAGAGGGGCCCGCAGAGCAGGACCTCCCCCGCCGCCGCCATCTGCATCAGGCGCGCCGCGGTGTTCACGGGATCGCCGATGATGGTGTAGCTGGCGTAGTGCGCGGAGCCGACGTTGCCGATGATCGCCTCGCCGGCGCACATGCCGATGCCGACCCCGACGGACAGGCCGTGGCGCTCCTGCCAGGCGGCGCCCACCGGTCCGAAGCGCGCCACCATCTCCAGCGCGGTACGCCACGCGCGTTCCGCGGCATCGGGCTGCGGGAAAGGCACGTTGAAACCCACCAGCAGGCTGTCGCCCGCCATGTTGAAGATGGTGCCGTCGTACTGGTAGGCGGCTTCGGTGAGCACCGCGAAGTACTCGTTCAGCATCGCCACCACCGCGCCCACTTCGTTTTTCTCGGTGAGGCGCGTGAAGCCGCGCAGGTCCGCGAACAGCGCCACCAGGTTCGTGCGCTGCGCGCGCCCCTGGAACGGATCCCCGTGCTCGCCGGCTTCGGCCATGATGCGGTCAGCGAGACGCGGTGAAATGTAGCGGGAGAAGGCCTTGCGGATCGCTTCCTTGCGCTGCACCTCGGCCGCCAGGCGGCGGCTCTCCAGTTCCTTGCGCGTATCGTGCAGGCGGCGCAGCGTCTTCACGCGCGCGATGAGTTCTTCGCGTTTCACCGGCTTGGACAGGAAATCGTCGGCTCCCGCCTCGATGCCGCGTACGCGGCTTTCGCTGTCCTCCAGCGCGGTCACCAACACGATCGGGATCAGCGCCGTGGTCTCGTCGCCCTTGATCTGGCGGCACACGTCGAAGCCGCTGGTGCCCGGCATCATCACGTCGAGCAGCACGAGGTCGGGCGGAGCCGTCATCACCTGCATCATGGCGGACTGGCCGTCCGATGCGGTCTCCACCACCAGGCCTTCGCCCTGCAGCAGCCGCGCGAGGAACGCCACCATGTCCGGGTCGTCATCCACCACCAGTACGCGGTAGGCGGCTTGCACGTCCGCGGAGGTGCCGGCGGCGGCGCGGTCATTCATAGACGACCTGCACCTTGGCCAGGTATTCCGTGTATTCGCCGATGCAGGCGTCGATGCCGGCCTTGTCCGCGGTCCGGGCGCTGTCCTCGACGCGCTTGCCGATTTCCGACACCTTGGCAAAACCGTAGGAATTGCCCACGCCCTTCATGCGGTGCCCGAGCTGGGCCAGCTGCTTGAAATCCCCCGCATCGAGCGCGACGCGCAGGGTTTCGATTTCCTTCTGCCGGTTGCGGAAAAACACCGGGATCAGGTCAGCAAGGTCCTTTGCGATGATGACAGTGTGGTTGTTCTCGGTCATTTGGGTCGCGATTATAGGGGGTTTGCCGCCCGCCGACTTGCCGGTTTGTCAAAGCCGGTCAGGGGCTTAGCCGCATGGCGGCCTAGTGGAAGTCGCGCGAGCGCGCGAGCAGATCCCCCAGCAGGTGGCTGTGGTCAGCGAGGCGCCGGGCGATGAGGTGCACCACCTCCCCGTCGCGCTCGATCGCGCCCTCCACCGCGAGCAGGCGCGCGCCGAGGAGCTCGCGGCGCTGGCGCTCGAGCAGCTCGCGCCAGACGATCACGTTGACCGTGCCGGTTTCGTCCTCCAGGGTCACGAACACCACGCCGCTCGCCGTATCGGGACGCTGGCGGCAGGTCACCAGGCCGGCAGTGCGCGCGGTGCTGCCGTGCGGCAGTTCGCGCAGCCCTTCGGCTGTCATCAGCCTGACGCGCCGCAGGCGCTCGCGCAGCAGCGCCAGCGGATGGCGGCCGAGCGTCAGCCCGAGGCTGGCGTAGTCGGCGACGATGTCCTCGCCCTCGCGGGGCGCGGGCAGTTGCAGCGGCGGTTCGGCGAGCGGCGCTCCGTGCAGGACACCGTCCGGCAGGCCCGGACCGGCCACGGCCCAATGCGCCTGGCGCCGGTGCCCGGCGAGCGCGGCGAGCGCGCCGCCGTCCGCCAGGCAGCGCAGGTCGCGCCGGTCGAGTGCGGCGCGGCGCGCGAGATCCTCCACGGAGGCGAACGGGCGCGCGGCGACGATCCTGCCCGCTGCGGCTTCGCCCAGGCCCCTCACCATGCGCAGGCCAAGGCGCAGGGCGCCCGCCTCCAGCGTGCAATCCCGATCGCTCGCCGCCACGTCGGGCGGGCGCACTTCGACGCCGTGGCGCCGCGCGTCCTGCACCAGTTGCGAAGGCGCGTAAAAACCCATCGGCTGGCTGTTGAGCAGTGCGGCGCAGAACACCGCCGGGTGATGGCACTTGAGCCAGGCCGAAACGTAGACCAGCAGCGCGAAGCTGGCCGAATGCGATTCGGGGAAACCGTATTCGCCGAAACCGAGGATCTGGCGATAGATGCCTTGCGCGAACTCGCGCCGGTAGCCGCGCTCGAGCATTCCCTGCACCAGCCGCTCCTCGAACGGCTCGAGCCCGCCCTTCCTTTTCCACGCCGCCATCGAACGCCGCAGGCGATCGGCCTCGCCCGGCGAAAAGCCCGCGGCGACCACCGCGAGCTGCATCACCTGCTCCTGGAAGATCGGCACGCCGAGGGTGCGCTCGAGCACGCCCTTGACCGCCTCGCTCGGATAGTCCACCGGCTCCTGCCCGCGGCGGCGGCGCAGGTAGGGATGCACCATGCCGCCCTGGATCGGCCCGGGGCGCACGATCGCCACCTCGATCACCAGGTCGTAGAAGTTCGCCGGGCGCAGCCGCGGCAGCATGCTCATCTGCGCGCGCGACTCGATCTGGAACACGCCGATGGTGTCGGCCTCGCACAACATGTCGTACACCGCGTCCTCTTGCGGGATGGTCGCGAGATCGACCTCGCGCCCGTGGTGCTGACGGATGAAGTCGACCGCATAGTGCAGCGCGCTCAGCATGCCGAGCCCCAGAAGATCGAACTTGACCAGGCCCACCGCCGCGC
>JANMUO010000216.1:0-1766 GCA_031391655.1 Betaproteobacteria bacterium | reverse complement strand
TGACGAATGACGTCGCCTCCGGCTTCAATGACGGATGACGAACCATTCGTCATCGATGCGCGCAGCGCGTGGTCATTTGTCATTCGTCACGCCCTCTCCACGTTGCAGATCGTCGTCTTGGTTTCCTGCATCATCGTGACGCTGTCGTAGCCGTAGGTGGTCGCGGTGTTGACTGCCTCGCCGCGCACCAACGGCGCCGCGCCGTTCGGGTAGTAGGCGAGCATGTCGGCGCCCTGCCAGCGGCCCGAGAAATGGAACGGCATCCAGACGGTGTCCGGGCCGACGCGCTCGGTCACCATCGCCTGCACGTTCAGCCGCCCGCCGGTCGGGCTGTTCAGCCACACCCGCTCGCCGTTGCGGATGCCTCGCGCCGCCGCGGTCTTCGGGTTGATCTCGACGAAGGCTTCCTGCTGCAGTTCGGCCAGCCAGGGGTTGGAGCGCGTCTCTTCGCCGCCGCCCTCGTATTCGACCAGCCGTCCGGAGGTGAGGATCAGCGGGAAACGCTCGTGCATCTTATCGGCCACCGCCTTTTGCTGCACCGACTTGAACAGGGTCGGCAGGCGCCAGAGCACTTTCACGTCGTCGTGCGTCGGGTACTTCTCCACCAGGTCCGCGCGCGGGCTGTACAACGGCTCGCGGTGCTGCGGGATGCCGTCGGGGAAGTTCCACACGACGGCGCGCGCCTTGGCGTTGCCGAACGGGTGGTTGCCGTGCTTCATGGCGACGCGCTGGATGCCGCCGGAGAGGTCGTTGGCCCAGGTCTTGCCCTCGGCCTCGGCCTTCTCTGCATCCGTCAGCTCATCCCACCAGCCGAGTTTCTTCAGCAGCACGTGGTCGAACTGCGGGTGGCCAGTAGTGATGTCGGCGCCCTTCGGGTGCGAGCCATCCTCCGCCAGCAGGTTGACGCCGTCCTTCTCCACGCCGAACAGGGCGCGGAAGTTGCCGCCGCCGTCCATCATGTGCTTGGAGGTGTCGTACAGGTTGGGCGAGCCCGGGTGCTTGATCGCGGCGTTGCCGTAGCAGGGCCACGGCAGGCCGAAGTAGTCGCCCGTAAGGTCGTAGCCCGTCTTCGCGTCCTTGCCGCCCTTGGCGCGCAGCGTCTTGACGTCGAACACGTGCATGTTCCTCATGTGCGCCTGGATGCGCTCGGGCGACTGGCCGGTATAGCCGATGGTCCACGCGCCGCGGTTGATCTCGCGCAGTGTGTCCTCCATCGAGGGCTCCTCGCCGCCCTTGCCCTTCACCAGCCGGATGTTCTGCTTGCCGTCCTTCTTGCCAACGAGCTGGTCGGCGAAGCCCAGCTTCTGCGCCAGCTGGTACATCACCATGTGGTCGGTGCGCGACTCAAAGAGCGGGTCGATCACCTTTTCACGCCACTGCAGCGAACGGTTCGACGCGGTGGCCGATCCTTCGGTCTCCAGCTGCGTGGCGATCGGCAGGAGGTAGGCGCCGTCCTTGCGCACCTTGGCGAACATCGCCGCGCTGGCCGACGGATACGGATCCAGCACCACCATCAGGTCGAGCTTCTTCATCGCCTCGAGCATCTCGAGGCCGCGCGACTGGCTGTTCGGGGCATGGCCCCAGTAGAAGATGGCGCGCAGGTTCGGGCCCTGGTCGATGGCCTCGTTCTTCTCGGTCACGCCGTCGATCCAGCGCGACACCGTCATGCCGGGCTTGGCCTGCATGCCCGGCGCATAGCGGTCGGCGATGAACTTCGGGTCCACGTTCCACACGCGGGCCCAGTGCGCCCAGGAGCCGGGCACCGC
>JANMUO010000165.1:0-6742 GCA_031391655.1 Betaproteobacteria bacterium | reverse complement strand
CGCCGGTCGCGTACGAAGGCGATGCCGATCGAGGCCGTCTCGAAAATCGCCTCCTGTTCCCGCAGCAGGCGCGCTACCTCGTCGCCGTGACGCTTGGTGGTGGTGACGTCCTCCACGATCCACACGGTGCCGCGGCGCGGGTCCGTGCTCGAAATCGACTTGGCGATCATGCGCGCGAGGAAGGTGCTGCCGTCCTTGCGGCGCACCTCCCACTCGAGGTCGAGCTGCTTGCCGGCGGAGAGCACCGGCACCGCGATGCGGCTGAGCGCCTCGTAGCTGCCGTCGGAAGGGTAGACAATCTCCCCGGGCTGCCCGATGAGCTCCTCGGGCAGCCAGCCGAACATCTCGGCGAACTTGGGATTGCACAGGAAGAACTTGCGGTCGCGCGTGAACGCGATGCCGATCGAGGCGTTGGCGAGCACCGCCTCGTACTCCAGCTGCGTGAAGCGCGTGCGCCCGGCGTAGCTCGCCGGCGGCTGCTCCATCGCGCTTGCGCGATCGTTATCGTCTGGCGGCGGCGCTCTGCGGTCGTTCATCGCACGGCGGCCAGCATGTCGAACTCACGCGCATGCCGGCGCAGCCGCGCGATGGCGGCCTCGCGCTGGCGCGGGCTCAGGCTGCGTTCCACGTCGGCGAGCATGGCCAGGAACCCGGACTCGTATTCGCGCACGCCCGCCAGCAGCGCCGGCTCGCGTCCCCGGTCCCACTGCGCGGCCCAATCACCGAGCGCGCGCGTGCTCTGCCGCGAGCGAAGCATGGCGAGCAGTTCCGCCTGGCGGCGGCGGCGTTCGCGGTCGCGCAACTCGCCGTTGAGCGGCGCGCCGTCGTTGAACTGCCGCACGCGTTCGCGTTGCGCATCGCTCAGCTCCCCCAGCCAGTCCTCCATCGCTCCCAGGATGCGCTTCAGGCGGCGGCTCCTCAACTCCGCGGGCGAGCCCTCGACCCATTCGCGCGCGAACTTGCGGTTGTCTTCCGCGAAACGGCGCTCGAGGTGCTCAACCTGCGCCGGCGTCAGGCGGTCGAGGAAATCCCCGAGTTCCATCCCGGCGCGGCGCAGCCCTTCCCGCGACTGTTGCCTGATGGCATCGTAACCCCAAACCAGATCGGCCTGCGTGGCCCCGCGCGCCAGGCGCGCGCCGGCTTCGTCGGCAAAGCGCGCGTATTGCGGCAGCGCCTGCGCCCGGTGCCAGGCGAGGAAGGCCGACAGGCGCTTGTCGAACTCCTCCTCCTGCGCATCCCGCAGGTCGAGGTAGCTCCCCGCCTGCCAGCGCACCCAGGTGTCGGCATTGTTGTAGGCGAACTCCAGCATGCTGCAGCCTGCGAGCAGCGCAAGCGCGAGAGCCGCGGCCAGTCGCCGGATCACCAGTAGGTCTCCAGCGAGATGTGGCCCGGGGCGCGCCGGCGGTGCTTGTGCATGCCGCGCTCGGCGAGCGTCGCGGTGACGTCGGCAACCATTTCCGGGTTGCCGCAGAGCATCGCGTGCGAGCGCGCGGCGGAGAACTCGGCCTGCGCCGCGCGCTCCAGGCGCCCGTCGCGGATCGCCGCGGGCAGGCGGCCCTCCAGCGCGCCGGCGGCTTTCTCCCGGCTGACGAATGCGACGCGGCGGAACTGCTCTCCACGCCGTGCGCCGACTGCAGCGATCACCTCGCCGTAAGCCTGCTCGGCCGCCGTGCGCGTGGCGTGCACGAGGATCACCTGCTTGAAGCGCAGCCAGGGCGCTTCCGTGCGCAGGATCGAGAGAAAGGGCCCCAGGCCGGTGCCGGTCGCGATGAGCCAGAGGTTCTCCGCGGGCGGCACTTCGGCGAGCACGAGGAATCCGGCGGCGTTGGGCGCGACGAACACTGCGTCGCCCGCGCCGAGCGCAGCGAGACGGGGCGAGAGCGGGCCGGCGGCCACCACGTTGTAGTAGAACTCCTGCGACTCGGCGCCGGGCGGGTTGACCAGCGAATACGGCCGCGCGATGCGCTCGCCATCCACATCGAGCGCGAGTTTGATGAACTGCCCTGCCTCGAAGCGGCCGAGCGGCGCCGACACCTGCAGGCTGCAAAGCCGGTCGGTCCAGCGCTTCTGGCCGACGACCCGGCCCTCAAGCCATTTGCTCATGGCAGGCGAGGGATTATAGCCGCGCGTCAGCTCCAATCAGGTCCGCCGCCTTCTCGGCGACGGCAATCACGGCGGCGTTGGTGTTGCCCGAGACCACGGCTGGCATGACCGACGCGTCCACCACTCGCAAGCCCGCGACGCCCCGCACGCGCAGGCGGGAGTCCACCACCGAGCGCTCGTCCGCGCCCATGCGGCAGGTGGAGGTCGGGTGGAACACGGTCTCCCCGGTCCGGCGCACGACCTCGAGCAGTTCGTCGTCGGTGCGCACCTGCGGCCCCGGGAACTCCTCCTGCACGACGTAACCGGACAGCGGCGCCGCCTGCGCGATGCGGCGCGCGATCTTGAGGCCCTCGACCATCACGCGCCGGTCGTTCTCGGTGGCGAGGTAGTTGTACCGGATGGCGGGCGCGGCGCGCGGATCGGCGGCGCGGATGCGCACCGAGCCGCGCGATTCCACCTGCAGCTGCGACACCGACAGGGTGAAGCCCGACCAGGGGTGCAGCGTGCCACCGCGCTTGGCGGTGGAGAAGTTGATGAAGTAGAGCTGCGCGTCGGGTCGCTTGAGTCCGGGTCGCGTGCGCACGAAGGCAGCGGCATGCCCCGCGGCGATGGTAAGCGGCCCGCGGCGGAACAGGCCGTACTGCAGGCCGATCTTCGCCTTGCGCCAGAGGCTCAGCATGTCGTCGTTCAGCGTGACCGCCTTGTTCGCGCGCCAGAAGGTGCGGCAGTAGAAATGGTCCTGCAGCCCTTCGCCCACTTCGGGTGATTCGTGCACCAGCGCGATGCCGTGCTCCGCAAGCAGCGCACTCGGGCCGACGCCCGAGAGTTGCAGCAACTGCGGGGAGTTGAAGCTGCCGCCGCAGAGCAGGACCTCCCGGCTCGCCTTCGCCTGGCGGCGCTTCCCGCCCTGCTCGTACTCGATGCCGCTGGCCCGCTTGCCCTCGAACAGGATCCGCGTGGCGAGCGCCTCCGTCTCCACGCGCAGATTCGGGCGGCGCTCCGCCGGACGAAGGTAAGCCACTGCGGTGCTCGAGCGCCGGCCGTTCTTCGTCGTCGCCCGGTAGTAGCCCGTGCCCTCCTGGCGCTCGCCGTTGAAGTCGTCGTTCGCCGGGATGCCGGTCGCCCGGGCTGAAGCGATGAACGCGTCGCAGAGCTCGTGGCGCTCGATGTCCGAGACGCCGAGCGACCCTTCGCTTTTCCTGAAGTAGGGCAGCAGCTCGAGGTGCGACCAGCCCGGCACCTCCCAGCCGTCGAAGTCCTCCGCCTGGCCGCGGATGTAGACCAGGCCGTTGATCGAGGAGGAACCTCCCAGCACCTTGCCGCGCGGGGTAAAGATGCGCCGGCCGTGCAGCTGCGGCTCGGGTTCGGACTCGTAGCTCCAGTTGACCGAGCGCTCGTTGAACAGCTTGCCGTAGCCGAGCGGGATGTGGATCCAGGGATTGGTGTCGCGCGGGCCCGCCTCCAGCAGCAGCACGCGCGCGCGCGCGTCGGCGGACAGGCGGTTGGCGAGCACGCAGCCCGCCGAGCCGGCGCCGACGATGATGTAGTCGAAGGTTTCCGCCACGCTCAGCGCGGCGGCGTGGCGTGCAACCCGCCGTCGACGAACAGGACTTCGCCCGTGACCATGCGCGCGCCCTCGATCAGCCAGGCAACGGCATCGGCGACGTCCGCCGGGCGCGCGTAGTCCTTGAGCGGCACGAACGAGGCGTAGCGCTCGGCCGCCGCGTGCGCCTTGTCCGGGCCGAGCATGGCGTGCTGCCAGGGCGTGTCCACGTAGCCGGGTGCCACCACGTTGACGCGCACCTCGGGCGCGAGCGTGCGCGCCAGCGACAGGGACATGGCATTGAGCGCGGCCTTGGAGGCGCCGTAGGCCACCGACGAGCCGGTGCCCAGCAACGAGGCGACCGAGGAGATGTTCACCACCGCGCCCTTCGCGGACTTCAGCGCAGCCGCGCAGGCGCGCGTCATCTGGAAAGCGGCGACCACGTTCAGGCGGTAGATGCGCAGGAAATCTTCCGCCGACAGACCGTCCAGATCCGCGTGCTTGACGAACTTGGTGGTGCCGGCGTTGTTGACGAGGGCGTCGAGGCGGCCCCACTTGTCCAGCGCTGCCTGCGCGAGGCGGCGACAATCGGCGTCCTCACCCACGTCCGCCTGCACTGCAATCGCGTCCTTGCACTGCGCGACCACCTTCTGCGCCTCGGCGGCGTTCTTCGAGTAGTTCACCACCACCGACCAGCCGCGCTTCGACAGTTCCAGCGCGCAGGCCGCACCGATGCCGGAGGAAGATCCGGTAACGATCGCAACCTTCATACCGTCGCCACCGCAACGGCGGGCGAACCCACCGCGCCGGGCAGCCGCAGCGGCGGCGCGGTGAGGAGGAAGCGGTTCCGCTTGTGCTCGCGCAGCCAGCGCGCGAGCTCCGTGAGGTACCAGATTTCGCCCAGGTGGATGCCGTTCTTGAACAGGCAATGCTCGTGCAGCGGCATCAGCGCATGGGGCATCGGCTTGAACGGGCTCGACGGGATGATCTCCACGGCGTAGTTGTCGGCGATCAGCGCCGCGCAGCCGCAGTCCGAGATCCACTTGAGGAGCTTGTCGTCGCGCCCGTCCAGGCCGGTGCAAGTGTGATGGATCAGCTTCGGGTCGAGGTTCTTCTTGAGTTCCAGAATCACGTCGACGAAGCCCGTGTAGAAGCAGACGAAATCGCCCTTCTCCACCGCCACCTTGTCTTTCTCCATCACGCGCATCAGCTGGTCGTAGCCGATAGCCTTCCTCTCGCGGCCGAAATGCGCATGCAGGTCCACCATCACGCCGCGTCCCTGCGCGCCGTGCTCCGCGAGATTGTCGATGCCGAGCGCGTCCGCGCGCGAGCCTTCGAACCTCGCCCAGGGCTCCGCGCCCGGCTTGTCCGGCGCCAGCTCGAAGCCGTCCCCGGGCTTGAAGCCGTTGTAGAACACGACCTCCGCCTTGCCGTCGCCGTCGGCGTCGAACTTGCCGCCCACGTGAGCGAAAGAATCCCACTGCGACGAGTACTGCAGGGTGAGCAGCACCTGGTCGTCGCACACCACGTCGGTGAGCAGCGGGTTCTCGTCGGCGAAGGCAAAGCAGAAATTCGCCTTGCCGGCGCGAATCGTCGGCGCGAGGCGCGGGGGGTTGCGCCGCGGGTTGAGCACGTTGCCGCCGGGATAGTCCAGCGGCAGCGAAAGGCAGAACGCGCGCCCTTCCTTCACTTCGGCGACGCCCTGCAGGATTTTCTCGCGCGTCACGTAGTTCATGCGCCCGCGACGGTCGTCGGGGCCGAATTCGCCCCAGTTGGAGTTGGGGGGCTTGTGCTTCCAGCGCTGCGCCATCGTTCGTGTTCTCTAGAAATAGTGCCGGCTGATGGACTCGGCGACCATCACGGGCTTGTCGCCGCCTTCGCGCTCGAGCACCACGCTCCACGTGGTCTGCACGCCGCCCTCCAGCTTCTCGAACTTCGCCAGCGTGAACCGGCCGCGGATCTTCGCGCCGGCGGGCACCGGTGCCGTGAAACGCACCTTGTTCAGGCCGTAGTTGACGCCCATCTTGCGGTCGGAAAACACGAAGGTGGATTCGGTGAGCTTGGGCAGCATCGACAGCGTGAGGAAGCCGTGCGCGATGGTGGTGCCGAAGGGGGAGGACTTCGCCTTTTCCTGGTCCACGTGGATCCACTGGAAGTCCTCAGTGGCCTTGGCGAACAGGTCGATCCTGTCCTGCGCAATCTCCACCCAGGGGGAAACGGCGATTTCCTCGCCGACGCGGTTTTCCAGGTCACGAATCTTCATGGAAGTTTTCATGAGCCGATTGTAAACGCCTCGATCTCGCGGATGACCAGGGCGGTTTGCTCGCGCGCCACCCAGTGGGTGGCCTCGGGCACCCGCACCAGCTTCAGGTCCGGCACCACCATGTCCAACCCCTCCAGGCATCCGGGCAGCAGCGCGGCGTCGCGTTCACCCCAGATGACCAGGGTCGGCACCTTGACCATGAAATCCTCCGGCTTGAGCTGGAGCTTCCTCGCGCCCGGGTCCTCCGCGGAAGGCGGGACCATCGGGGAAGCCCGGTAGTAATTGAGGCCGCCCGTCAGCGCGCCGGGCTGCGACCAGGCCTCGACCAGCGCCTTGCGGGCGCCGTCGTCCAGGTCCGCAAAGGCGCCCAGCAACCGCGCGTAGCCGTTCTCCGACAGTACGCGCTCGGCTTTCGGCAGGCGGAAGAACCGCATGTACTCGCTCGCCTGCTGCTGCGCGGGGTTGTTGCAGAGCTCGCGCCAGAAAATGTACGGATGCGGCGAGTTGACCATCACCAGTTTCGCCAGCCTCTGCGGATGCGCGATGGCCACGCCCCAGGCCACTGCGCCGCCCCAGTCGTGCGCCACCAGAACGAACTTGTCCTTCGTGTAGTGCGCGGCAAGCGCGAGCACGTCGGCCATCAGGTGCTTGGCGCGATAGGCCTCCACCGCCGCCGGCTTGTCGGAGAGGTTGTAGCCCCGCAGGTCCGGCGCCACCGCGCAATACCCGAGCGCGCCGAAATGCTCCAGCATCGGCTGCCACATCGCCCAGTACTCGGGAAAGCCGTGCAGGAACAGCATCAGCGGCCCGTCGCCGCAGCGCGCCGCGTGGAA
>JANMUO010000088.1:0-11005 GCA_031391655.1 Betaproteobacteria bacterium | reverse complement strand
CGCTACGACCTCTCGCCGCAGGTGTGGCAGTACGCGAAGGACAAGGGCTTCTTCGGCATGATCATCCCGAAGAAATACGGCGGCCTGGGCTTCTCGGCGATCGCTCACTCGGCGGTGGTGATGAAGCTCTCCACGCGCTCGAGCACCGCGGCGATCTCGGTGATGGTGCCCAATTCCCTGGGGCCGGCCGAGCTGCTGCTGCACTACGGCACCGAGGAGCAGAAGAACCACTACCTGCCGCGCCTCGCCAAGGGCCTCGAGATCCCCTGCTTCGCGCTCACCAGCCCCGAAGCCGGTTCGGACGCGGCCTCGATCCCGGATTTCGGCGTGGTGTGCAAGGGCATCTGGCACGGCAAGGAAACGCTGGGCATGCGCCTCACCTGGGACAAGCGCTACATCACGCTCGGCCCCGTGGCGTCGCTCCTCGGCCTCGCGTTCCGCCTCTACGACCCGGAGCACCTGCTAGGAGCTCAGTTTGGTGGCCGGGAGGACCTGGGCATCACCTGCGCGCTGATCCCCACCAGCACGCCCGGCGTGAACATCGGCCGGCGCCACCTGCCGCTCAATGCGGTGTTCCAGAATGGCCCCAATTCCGGCAAGGACGTGTTCGTGCCGCTCGATTGGATCATCGGCGGGCGCGACTACGCCGGCAAGGGCTGGAAGATGCTGATGAACTGCCTCGCGGCCGGGCGCTCGATCTCGCTGCCGACCTCCTCGGTGGGCGGCGCCAAGGCGCTTGCCCGAGTCACCGGGGCCTACGCGCGCGTGCGCAGCCAGTTCCGCACGCCGATCGGCAAGCTCGAGGGCGTCGAGGAGGCGCTGGGCCGCATTGCCGCCAACGCCTATCTCATGGAGGCGACGCGCGTGATGACCGCGGGCGCGGTGGACCTGGGCGAGAAGCCCTCGGTGGTCTCGGCGATCGCCAAGTACCACATGACCGAGCGCGCGCGCGACTGCGTGAACGACGCGATGGACATCCACGGCGGCAAGGGCATCTGCCTCGGGCCGAACAACTGGGTCGGGCGCGGCTACCAGGTGGTGCCGGTCGCCATCACGGTGGAAGGCGCCAACATCCTCACGCGCACGCTGATCATCTTCGGCCAGGGCGCCATCCGCTGCCATCCCTACGTGCTGCGCGAGATGCGCGCCGCCAAGGAACTGCAGGGCGAGGAGGCCTCGCGCGAGTTCGACGACGCACTCACCTCGCACCTCGGCCATGTCCTGTCGAATGGCGTGCGCGCCCTGGTGCACGGCCTGACGCGTTCGATGTTCGTGCGGGCACCGCTCGCCACTGCGCCGGAAACGCGCCACTACTACCGCCACGTCACGCGCCTCTCGGCGGCCTTCGCCTTCCTCGCCGACGTGTCCATGCTGGCGATGGGCGGCGCGCTGAAGAGGAAGGAAAAGATCTCCGGGCGCCTGGGCGACGTGCTCTCGATGATGTACCTGGTGTCGGCCACGCTCAAGCATTACGAGGACCAGGGGCGGCTCAAGGCCGACCTGCCGCTGGTGCGCTGGGCGGTGCGCGACGCGCTGTACTCGGCGCAGCAGGCGATCGACCAGGTGCTGTCGAACTTCCCGGTGAAGGCGCTCGCGACGCTCCTGCGCTGGACCATTTTCCCGCTGGGCATGTCGTTCCGCCCGCCGCTGGATTCGCGCAACCACGAGTGCGCGCGCATTGCGCTCGAACCGGGCGCCGCGCGCGACCGCCTCACCGCCGGCATCTACGTTCCCAAGGGCGAGGCGGACGCCACCGGCGTGCTGGAGACGGCGTTCCTCGCCACCGTGGCCTGCGAGCCGATCGAGAAGAAATTCCGCGAAGCGGTGAAGAGCGGCGCGCTGGCGGTACGCTCCGGCGTGGACACGGCGCTGCTGGCGCGCGACAAGGGCGTCATCACCCCCGAGGAGTACGCGCTGTGGCAGCGCAAGGAAGCGCTGCGCAAGCGCGTCATTCTGGTGGACGATTTTCCGCAGGATTTCGGCCGCGCCGAGATCCTGCACAAGCTCGGCGAAGCCAAACCGGCACACGCAAAGGCGGCCTGACCATGAACCCCGTTTACGTCATCGACGGCGCGCGCTCGCCGTTCCTCAAATCGAAGAACCGGCCCGGGCCCTTCGCCGCGGGCGACCTCGCGGTGCAGGCCGGCCGCAGCCTGCTGTCCCGGCAGAAGTTCGCGCCGCAGGAACTGGACGAGGTGATCCTCGGCTGCGCCGCGCCCTCGGTGGACGAGGTGAACATCGGCCGCGTGGCGGCGCTGCGCCTGGGCTGCGGCGAGAAGGTGCCGGGCTGGACCGTGATGCGCAACTGCGCGAGCGGCATGCAGGCCCTGGACTCGGGCGTGAACAACATCCTCGCCGGGCGCTCGCAGCTGGTGCTCGCCGGCGGGGTGGACGCGCTCTCGCGCGCACCGCTGCTCTACAACGACACGATGGTGAACTGGTTCTCCGACATGGCGGCGGCGAAGTCGGGCGGTGCGCGCGCGGCGCTCTTCGCGCGCCTGCCGTTCAAGGCGCTGCTCGCGCCGGTGATCGGCATCATGAAGGGCCTCACCGACCCGATGGTGGGCCTCCTGATGGGGCAGACCGCGGAGAACCTCGCGCACCGCTTCGGCATCACGCGCCAGCAGATGGACGCCTACTCGGTGCGCAGCCACCAGCGCGTGGCGCGCGCGCAGGACGAGGGCCCGCTCCAGGCGGGCGGCGGGGAGGTCGAGGCGCTCTACGACACGAAGGGCAACGCCTATGCACTGGACGATGGCGTGCGGCGCGATGCCTCCCCCGAAGGCCTGGCCAAGTTGAGGCCCTTCTTCGACCGCAAGTACGGCAACGTCACCCCGGGCAACAGCTCGCAGATCACCGACGGCGCCGCCTGGCTGATCCTCGCCTCCGAGGAAGCCGTGAAGCGCCACGGCCTGGCGCCGATCGGGCGCATCGTGGACACGCAGTGGGCGGGCCTCGACCCGGCGCAGATGGGCCTGGGGCCCGTGCATGCGGCGACCCCCATCCTCCAGCGCCACGGCCTGGGCGTGAACGACCTCGACTACTGGGAGATCAACGAGGCCTTCGCGGCGCAGGTGCTGGGCTGCCTCGCGGCGTGGAAGGATGAAAAATACTGCCGCGAGGAACTGGGCCTGGAACGCGCCTTCGGCGAACTCGACCAGGAGAAGCTCAACGTCGACGGCGGCGCGGTAGCACTCGGCCACCCGGTCGGCGCCTCGGGCGCGCGGATCGTTCTGCACATGCTCAAGCTCCTGAAACGCAAGAACGCAAAGCGCGGCATCGCCTCGATCTGCATTGGCGGCGGGCTGGGCGGCGCGATGCTGCTGGAGGCGGCCTGACCATGGACCGCGCGCCGAATACTGGGCTCGCCAAGCACTGGCGCTGGGAGAAGGACCACCAGGGGCTCGCCTGGCTCACCTTCGACAAGCAGGGTGAATCCACCAACACCTTCTCGCGCGAGGCGCTGGTGGAGTTCGACGCTGCGCTCGACTCGATCGCCGCGGCGAAGCCCAAGGGACTCGTCATCCGCTCGGCGAAGGAGAATTTCATCGCCGGCGCGGACATCAACCAGTTCACGCGCTTCAACACGCCGCAGGAAGCTGTCGAGTTCACGCGCCTCGGCTGGGACACGATGCAGAAGCTGCGCGACCTGCCCTTCCCCAGCACCGCATTGGTGAACGGCTTTTGCATGGGCGGCGGCCTCGAGATGGCGCTCGCCTGCACCTACCGCGTGGCGCTGGACGACCCGAAGACACGCTTCGCCTTTCCGGAGGTGATGCTCGGCATCTGGCCGTTCTGGCACGGGCTGCAGTGGCTGCCCAAGCTCGTCGGTCCCGCGGCGGGCCTGGACATGATCCTCACCGGCCGCGCAGTGGATGCGCGCCGCGCGAAGAAGATCGGCCTCGTCAACGAGGCCGTGCCGCTGCGCGTGCTGGAGAACACCGCGCGCATGGTGACGCTGGAGGCGAAGCCGCCGCGCAAACTCGGCCTCATGGACCGCCTGATGCTCGGCATCGGGCGCAGCTTCGTCGCCGCGCAGGCGAGAAAGCAGGTGGCCAAGCGCGCACGCAAGGAGCACTACCCGGCGCCTTACGCCATTCTGGAGGCCTGGGTGAAGTACGACGGCGACCCGTTCCTCGCGCCTGAGGACCCGGTCACGTCGATCAAGGCGCTCTCGACGCACCCGACCACGCGCAATCTCATCCGCATCTTCTTCCTGCAGGAGCGCATGAAGGGCCTCGCCAAGGGCGTGGAGTTCAAGGCGCGGCACGTGCACGTGATCGGCGCCGGCGTGATGGGCGGCGACATCGCGGCGGTGTGCGCGATGCGCGGCATCACCGTCACGCTGCAGGACACCTCGCCCGAGCGCCTTGCGCCCGCGGTGAAGCGCGCGGCGGAACTCTTCGGCAAGCGACTGCGCGACCCGCGCCGCGTGCGCGACGCGCTGGACCGCCTGATCCCGGATGTCTCGGGCGCCGGCGCCGCGCGCGCGGATGTGATCATCGAGGCGATCTTCGAGAACCTGCAGGCCAAGCGCGAGCTCTTCGCCAAACTCGAAGCGGTGGCCAAGCCCGACGCCGTGCTCGCCACCAACACCTCGAGCCTCAAGCTCGCCGACGTCGCCGCGCAGTTCAGCGACCCGTCGCGCCTGGTCGGCATCCATTTCTTCAACCCGGTGCCGCAGCTGCAGCTGGTGGAGGTGGTCTCGGGCGCCAACACGCGCCCGGAGATGACGCAGCGCGCCACCGCCTTCGTGCGCCAGATCGACAAGCTGCCCCTGCCGGTAAAGGACTCGCCGGGGTTCCTCGTGAACCGCGTGCTCGGGCCCTATATGCAGAACGCCTTTCGCCTCCTCGACGAAGGCACCAAGCCGGAGACCATCGACGCCGCGATGGAGGAGTTCGGCATGCCGATGGGGCCGATCGAGCTGGCCGACACCGTGGGCCTGGACATCTGCCTCGCCGCCGGCAAGGAACTGGCGAAGCCGGGCGCCGAGGCGCCGCAGGTGCTGCTCAACAAGGTCGCGCTCGGGCAGCTGGGCAAGAAGACGGGCCAGGGCATCTACCGCTACGAGAACGGTAAGGCGGTCAAAGGCCAGCCCGACGCCTGGACCCCGGAGATGGTGGATGCGCTGATCGAGCCCTACCTGCAGGAGACCCAAGCGGTACTCGCCGAGGGCATCGTCGCCGACGCCGATCTGATCGACGCGGGACTCATCTTCGGCACGGGCTTCGCGCCGTTCCGCGGGGGGCCGCTGCACCACCTCGCTGCGCGCAAGCAGTGATGGGCCGCGCCTCCCACCAGCCCCCGGGCCTTTCCTTGCCCAAGGGGAAGATCCCCGCATTGCGTGTGGTGCCGATGCCGGCCGACTCCAACCAGAACGGCGACATCTTTGGCGGCTGGATCATGGCGCAGGTGGACGTCGCCGGCGGCACGCTTGCCGGGCGCACGGCGCGCGGCCGCGTGGCCACGGTGTCGGTGAATTCCTTCGTCTTCAAGCAACCGGTGCAGATCGGTGACATCCTTTCGCTGTACGCGGACGTGGTGCGCATCGGCAAGACCTCGATCACCGTCAACGTCGAGGTGTACGCGGAGCGCGGCAAGGCGGAGGCGAAGGTGGTGAAGGTGACCGAAGCGACGCTGACCTACGTCGCCATCGACGCGAGCGGCAAGCCGCGCCCCGTGCCGAAGTGAGCGTCCGGTCGGTCGAATTCGCCGCGCGCGACGGATTCAAGCTGGGCGGGACGCTGTACCGGCCCGCGCAGCCCAACGGCCGCGCGGTGCTGGTGAGTTCCGCCGTCGGCGTGCGCCAGCAGTACTACTCCGCCTTCGCGGCCTGCCTCGAGGAGCGCGGCTTCACCGTGCTCACCTACGACTACCGCGGCATCGCCGCTTCGCGCCACGGCCCGCTGCGGCAACTGCGCGTGCGCCTGCGCGATTGGGCGCAGCTCGATGCGGCGGCGGCGCTCGATGAACTCGCGCGCAGCGCACCCAGCGCCAGGCTGTTCGCGGTCGGCCACAGCTTCGGCGGAAACGGGCTGGGCGTGGTGCCGGGAATTGAACGCCTGGCGGGGGCGGTCTTCGTGGGCGTGCAGAGCGGCTACTGGCGGCACTGGCGCGGCACTGGCCGCGCCGGGATGTGGTTCCTCACGCACGTTTTCCTGCCGTCGGTCTCCTCGCTGCTCGGTTATGTGCCGGCGGCAATGTTCGGCCAGGGCGAGGACCTGCCGGCCGGCGTGGCGTCGGAGTGGGCGGCCTGGTGCCGCGATCCGCATTACGGCGCCGGCGTGATGGGCAGCGCAGGCTATGCGGGCTTCAAGGCGCCGATTCGCAGCTACTGGATCACCGACGACAGCTACGCGCCGCGGGCGGCGGCGGAGGCAATCCTGCGGGAATACCCCTCTGCATGGAGCGAGCTGGTCGCGGTGGATCCTGCGCAATACGGCGGCGGCAAAATCGGCCACTTCGGCTTCTTCCGCGAGCGCTTCAGGGGCACGCTGTGGCGCGAGGCGGCGAACTGGCTCGCCGGCGTGTAATTGACAGGCGCCGGGTGGCGCGGAACAATCGCGCGACTTTCATGCGCAACAGGCTTGCCGCGATTCTCCTTAGCGCGTTGCTGACCGGCTGCGCCACGGGTCCGAAGCACTCCGAGATCAAGGACACGATTCCCGCACTGAACCCGGCGCTTGGACGGATCTATTTCTACCGCGCGAGCGTGCTGGGTGCCGCGATCCAGCCCACCTTCCAGCTCAACGGCGAAGCGGTCGGCGAGATGGTGCCGCAGGGGTTTTTTTACGTAGACCGGCACCCGGGCAGCTATCTGGTCTCGGCCAAGACTGAATCGACGGCAACCCTGCAGTTCGTGCTTGAGGCCAGGCAGACGCGCTACGTGCGCGGCCACCTGAACATCGGATTCCTGGTCGGCAGGCCGGCGATCCAGCTCATCGAGGAGCGCATTGCCCTGCAGGAATTGCAGAACCTCAGTTACGTTCCCTCGCCCGCGATGTCGCCGGTCGGCGCCGCGCCGGCATTTGCGCCCGCACATGCGCCAGCGCCAGCGGCGCAGGGCGCGCCCGCCGCTGCGGGAAGCATGAACCTGAAGGACCTGGAGGGTCTTCTGCCCCCGGCCGAATCCGGCAAGAAACCGTGAAGATCGCTGCAAGCGCTTCGATTCTGGCACTGGTGTTCTCAGGCGCGGCGCAGGCGCTGCCTCCAGACCAGATCTTCGAGCGCGCCGCGCCCGGCGTATGGGCGCTGCGCGCGTTGGATGCGAACAACCAGCTTTTCAACCACGGCAGCGCGGTGGCAATCGCTGCGGGAAAGGCGGTCACCAGTTGCTCGCTTTTGTCGCGTGCAAGCAGGCTCGAGCTGCACCGCGACAAGACGGTGCACGCGGCGAAACTCGAGTTCCCCGATGTGGCGCGCGACCTGTGCCAGCTCGATGTTCCCGGACTGCAGGCGCCGGAGCCGTCGCGCGGCGTGCCACGCATGGGCCAGCGCCTCTATGTCATCGGCTACGAGCGCGGCGCTGAGGCGGTGATTGCCGAGGGACTGTTTTCCCGCGTGCGCGATGCAGGCACGGACGCCGAGCGTATCCAGACCAGCGTGCCCGCCTCGGGCGGCCTGGTCGGTGCGGGGCTCTACGACGACGAAGCGCGGCTGCTGGGCATCGTGACCGCCTCGGCAAGCGACGCTGCAGGCGCGATGTTCGCGCTGCCGGCGAAGTGGCTCGCCGAGCTCCCTGAACGCGGGCGCGCCGTGCTCGCCGCGCGCGCCGCAGGCGTGGCTGCGAAAGGCGCCGAAGGGGGCCTGCCCGCCGTCGGCACCTCCTGGACCTATCGCTTCCAGGACCTGAGATTCGCGAACTCGCAGACCTTCACGCTGAAAGTACTTGGCGTCGATGGCCAGAGCGTGCGGGAGGTCCATACCCCGGGCGCAGACAGCGCTCGCGGGAGCCAGCACTCGATCGTATCCGCCGACGAGATGCGTTTTTTCACGCGGCGCCTCGGTGCCGAGCGCTATGCCCTCGAGTTCGCGCCATACCTGTTGGCCAGGACCGGCGCCGGCGAGCAGGTCTATGCGGCGGCGAAATCGGAGTATCCCGGCAGCACGCAAAGCCCGTGGACCGTCAACGTCCGGCAGATGGGATGGGAGGAAGTGACCGTGCCCGCCGGGAACTTCAAGGCCCTGCGCATCGACGTCGCCGGCCGTCGCGGCAACCCGATTGGCAGCTTCGTCACCTGGCCCAACCGCTTCCTGTACAAGGCCTGGTACGCCCCCGAAGTGCGGCGTTACGTCAAAATCCAGCACCAGGCGTGGAGCTCAAACGGCACGCTCTACTCCAGCGATATGGTGGAGCTTACCTCGCACAAGGCGGACTAGCCCAGGCCCGGGAACAGCTGCTTCAGCCCCCACCGCCATGGTCTGCACCGCCATGGCCGCCAGCAGGAGCCCGAGGATCCGGGTGGCGACATTCAATCCCGTCGTGCCCATGCGCGCCGCGATGCGGCTCGAGGCGCGCATGGTGACCCACGACACCAGGCACACCGCCGCAATGCACAGCACGATGATGAGCTGATGCACCAGGCCGCCGCCTTCGGCCGCGATGATGGTGGTGCTGATGGCGCCCGGCCCGGCGAGCAGCGGGATGGCGAGCGGCACCACGCCCTGCAGCTCGCCCGCCTCGAGTTCCTTCGCCTCGGCCTGCGACTGGCGCAAGCCGCCCGCCTGGGCATTCAGCATCGCCAGCGACATCAGCAGCAGCACGAGGCCGCCGCCGACGCGGAACGCGGCCAGGCTCGCGCCGATCAGCTCGAGCATCGCCTCGCCCGCGAACGCGGCCACCCCGAGCACCACGAACACCGTGAACGCCACAGCCTGCGCCAGGCGGCGGCGCTCGTCCTCGCTGCGCTGTGTGGTGAGCGCAATGAAGAACGGCACCGCGAGAAAAGGATCGACCACCGCGGTCAGGGTGACCACGAACCGCAGGTACTCGTTGAGGTTGCTCACTTTCTTGCGGCGGCGCTCGCTGCCTTGCGCTCCTCGTTCACCTTGGCGAAGGCGGGGCGCTCGCCCAGCATCTTGAGGTAGGGCTTCATCTGCGGGATGTCTTCGAGGAAGTCGCGCCCAAAGGCCATCTTGGTCACCAGCGTGACGATGGGCAGGTGCGCGAAGGCCGCGCAATCGGCGATCGTGAGGTCCTTGCCGGCGATGTAGGGCTCGAACTTCGCCACCGCCTTGAGGGCGCGCACGCCCTTGGTGATGTCTTTTTCCACCGCCGCCTTGGTTTCCTCCGAAAAGCTGCCGCCGAAGAAAAGGCCGTTGTACAGGCGCCGCACCACCAGCTCCATGTGCAGCTCGATGAAAGTGACCAGTTCGCGCACGCGAGCGCGCTCGAGCGGGTCCTTCGGCAGCAGGGGCTTTTGCGGATAGGCGTCCTCCAGGTACTCGAGGATCACCGCCGATTCGCGCAGCAACCGGCCATCCACGTCGAGGTAAGGCACCTTGCCCATCGGGCTCTTCGCCAGGTACTCGGGCTTCTGCGAGGCGTGCACGGTGTCGTCCTCTTCGAACGGCACACCCTTTTCCAAGAGCGCGATGCGCACCTTGTTGTGGTAGTTGCTGATGCGAAAGCCGCACAGCCGGATCATCGCTTTTCCCCCTGGTGCTTGGCGTAGAGCTTCTGCATGCCGCCGAGCCAGCGGTCGTAGTCGGCGGTCTTGTTGCGCATGTAGTTGAGTACCGTCGGATGCGGCAGCACGAGGAACTTCTCCTCGCCCATCACCTTCACGATCTCGCCGGCCACCTGCTCGGCGGTGAGCGCGCCGTCCACGCCCGCCGAGCCGCCGTCGCCCTTGTACATGCCGGTGACCACCGCCTGCGGGCACAGGCAGGACACCTTGAGGCCCCGGCGCCCGTAGGCGATCGCGAGCCATTCCGCGAAGGCCACCGCGCCGTGCTTGGTGACGCCGTAGGTGGCGGACTCGACGATGTTGAGCAGCCCGGCGGCCGAAGCGGTGACGAGGAAGTAGCCGCCGCCGCGCGCCACCATCTTCTCCACCACTGCGCGCGCCGCCCACACGTGCGCCATCACGTGGATGCGCCAGTTGCGGTCCCAGTCCGCGTCGCTCGCCTCCAGCCCGCCGCGCTGCACGATGCCGGCGTTGGAGAAGTAGACGTCGATGCGGCCGTACTTCTCCTCGGCCTGCAGCACCAGGCGCTTGATGTCGGCCTCGCGGCTGACGTCGCAGGCCACCGCGAGGCCCTTCACCTCCTCGGCCACCGGCTTGAGGCCGGCCATGTTCAGGTCGGCGAGCACCAGGCCGGCGGCGCCTTCCTGCGCGAAGCGCAGCGCCGCGGCGCGGCCGATGCCACTCGCCGCGCCGGTGACCACGGCCACCCTGCCTTTCAGGTCCATGTCAGCGCTTGCGGCCGGCGAGTGCCTCGGCAATCGTCGTCTGCTCGGCAATCTCCAGCTTGGCGATGGCGTTGCGGTGCACTTCGTCCGGGCCGTCGGCGAAGCGCAGCGTCCGGGCATGCGCGTACATGTTGGCGAGGCCGAACTGGTCGGTCACCCCGCCGCCGCCGTGCACCTGCATCGCCCAGTCGATCACCTGGCAAGCCATGTTCGGCGCCAGCACCTTGATCATGGCGATCTCCTTCTGCGCCACCTTGTTGCCCACCACGTCCATCTTCCAGGCGGCGTGCAGCACCATGAAGCGCGCGCTGTCGATCATGATGCGCGCCTCCGCGATCCTCTCGCGCGTCACGCCCTGCTCCGCTATCGTGCGGCCGAAGGCGACGCGCTGCGTGGCGCGCTTGCACATCTTCTCGAGCGCCCGCTCGGCCTGCCCGATGAGGCGCATGCAGTGGTGGATGCGGCCCGGTCCGAGCCGGCCCTGCGCGATCTCGAAGCCGCGCCCTTCGCCGAGCAGGATGCTGGAGACGGGCACGCGCACGTCCTTGAATTCGATTTCCATGTGGCCGTGCGGCGCGTCGTCGTAGC
>JANMUO010000053.1:0-1780 GCA_031391655.1 Betaproteobacteria bacterium | reverse complement strand
CCCAGCGAAACCGAGAAACCGCCAGAGCAGAAGTGCCTGGCGGTTTTTTTTTACCCTGAGGTAATGACCATGACTGCGCCCACCGACTCCTTCCTCGGCCCCGTACCGGCCGACAAGACTTCGCTCACCGACGACGAGAGGATCGAGAACGTCGTCCCGCTGCCGCCGCCGGAGCACCTGATCCGCTTTTTCCCGATCCAGGGCACGCCGATGGAGACGCTGATCACCGGCACGCGGCGCAAGGTGCGCGACATCCTGCAGGGCAAGTCCGACCGCCTGCTGGTGGTGATGGGCCCCTGCTCGATCCACGACCCGGCGGCAGCGGTGGAGTACGCCGGGCGCCTCGCCGCCGAGCGCCGCCTGCACGAGGGCGAACTCGAGCTGATGATGCGCGTGTATTTCGAGAAGCCGCGCACCACGGTGGGCTGGAAGGGCCTGATCAACGACCCGTACCTGAACGGGAGCTACCGCATCAACGAGGGCCTGAGGATCGCGCGCGACCTCCTCGTGCGCATCAACCAGGCAGGGGTGCCGGCTGGCTGCGAATTCCTCGACGTGATCTCGCCGCAGTACATGGGCGACCTGGTGTCCTGGGGCGCGATCGGCGCGCGCACCACCGAGTCGCAGGTGCACCGCGAGCTCGCCTCGGGCCTCTCGGCGCCCGTCGGCTTCAAGAACGGCACCGACGGGAACGTGCGCATCGCCGTGGATGCGATCCAGGCGGCCGGCCGCCCGCACCACTTCCTCTCGGTGCACAAGACCGGGCAGGTGGCGATCGTGCAGACGCGCGGCAACGACGACTGCCACATCATCCTGCGCGGCGGGAAGAACCCGAACTACGACGCGGCGAGCGTCGCCGCCGCCTGCGCGGAACTGGCCAAGGCGAAGCTGGCCGAGCGCCTGATGGTGGACTGCTCCCATGCCAACGCCGCCAAGCAGTACAAGCGCCAGCTGGACGTGGCGCGCGACATCGCCGGCCAGATCGCCGGCGGCGAGCGGCGCATCATCGGCGCCATGGTCGAGTCGCACCTGGTGGAGGGCCGCCAGGACCTGACCCCGGGCAAGCCGCTGCAATACGGCCAGAGCGTCACGGATGCCTGCCTGGGCTGGAAGGATTCGCTCGACGTGCTGGAGACGCTGGCCGGCGCGGTCAAGGAGCGGCGCAAGGCCGGCAAGGGAAAACGCTGAACGCTAGTTAGAATCGCTGCCGTGGCCACCCTGACGCCGCGGCAGTGGTTCGCGTTCGCGCTTGCCGCGACGCTCGCCTTCCGCTTCTGGCTTGCCGCGGTGCTGCCGGTCACCGGGGACGAGGCCTACTTCATCCTTTGGGGGCGCAGCCCCGACCTGGGGTTCTACGACCATCCGCCGATGGTCGGCTGGCTGCTCGCGCCGCTGGTGCGCCTCTCGGAAGCCGCCTGGGTGCTGCGCCTGCCGGTGATCCTGCTTCCGGTGTTGGTCGCGTTGCTCGTGCGCGAGGCGCTGCGCGCCTGGTTCGCGCGCGACGCGGATACCGCGGACCTCGCGGCGATCGCGGTGCTGCTGGTGCCGCTCAACGTGTGGAACGTTTTCATCACCACCGACACGCCACTGGTGCTGTTCTCGGTGGCCTCGCTGCTCGCCTTCGCGCGCGAGCGGTTCCTGCTGGCGGGCGTGCTGCTCGGCCTCGCTTTCCTGTCGAAGTACTTCGCCGTGCTGCTGGGGCTCGCCTACCTCGTCTGGGCGTTGATGGCGCGCCGGCCGCGCGCGCTTGCGCTGGTGTTCGCCGGCGCGCTGCCCTTCG
>JANMUO010000030.1:0-2225 GCA_031391655.1 Betaproteobacteria bacterium | reverse complement strand
GGAAGGGCCGATCACGATCCGATGTCGGGCCTCACGTCGGGTCGCATGCACGAAGTCATCGAGCAGGCGGCAGCCAGTTTCGACTGGGTGATCATCGATACGCCGCCTGTCGGCCTCCTCACGGATGCCCACCTGCTGGCGGCGATGGTCGACGCAGCGGTCGGGGCCATCACCGCGCTCTCCATGGGCCTGGTGGCGCTCACCCAGTTCGACATCAAGCGCGTGGTGGCGTATTCCACGCTGTCGCAGCTCGGCTACATGACCGTGGCGCTGGGCGCCTCGGCCTATTCCGCCGCGATTTTCCACCTCATGACCCACGCCTTCTTCAAGGCGGTGCTGTTCCTCGGCGCGGGCTCGGTGATCATCGCGCTGCACCACGAGCAGGACATGCGCCGCATGGGCGGCCTCAAGCGCACTATGCCGATTACGTACTGGACGATGCTCCTTGGCGCGATCTCCTCGGCGGGCATCCCGGGCTTCGCCGGCTTCTTCTCCAAGGACGCGATCATCGAGGCGGCTCGGCTGTCTCCCACGCCCGGGGCGGGCTTTGCCTACGCCTGCGTGCTGGCCTGCGTGTTCGTCACCGCCGCCTATACGTTCCGCCTGGTGTTCATGGCCTTCCACGGCGAACCCCGCTTCGACACCGCGCACCCGCCGCACGAGTCGCCCAAGGTGGTGACGGTGCCGCTGGTGCTGCTGGCGATCCCGTCGGTCCTCGCCGGATGGCTGATCGGCTCCTTCATCGAGATCGACAGCGTGTGGGGCTTCCTTGCCCACGGCTTCACCACGCCGCCGCTGTGGCTCGCCCTCGCGGGCATCGCCACGGCCTGGTGGCTGTACCGGGTGCGCACCGACCTGCCGAAGAAGATCGCCATGCGCCTGGGCTTCCTCTATGCGGTGGTGGAGCGCAAGTACGGCTTCGATGAGCTCAATGCCTGGCTGTTCGGCGCCGGCGCGCGGGTGGTGGGCACGGGGCTGTGGAAGGCGGGCGACCAGACCTTCATCGACGGCCTGGCGGTCAACGGCTCGGCGCGGCTGGTGGGCTGGTTCTCCTCCGTGGTGCGCCTGTTCCAGACCGGGCTGCTCAGCCAGTACGCCTTCGCCATGATCCTCGGCGTGTTCCTTTTCCTGACCCTGTGGTTTGCGCGCTCCTGACATGCCGCTGCTCTCGCTAGCCATCTGGGTCCCGATCGCCGCCGCGCTGCTGGTACTGGCCACGGGCGGCGATCGCAATGCGCCGTTGCAGCGCATGATCGCATTGCTCGGGTCGATCGCCGGCTTCCTGGTCACCCTCCCGCTCTACGCGAAATTCCAGCCGGAGCTCGCCGGCATGCAGTTCGAGGAGCTGCTGGACTGGATCCCGCGCTTCGGCATCCATTACCACCTCGGCGTGGACGGCATCTCGATGCTGTTCGTCCTGCTCAATTCGTTCATCACCATCCTGGTGGTGATCGCCGGCTGGACGGTGATCGAGAGCCGGGTGGGGCAGTACTACGCCTCGTTCCTCATGCTCTCGGGCGTGATGAACGGCGTGTTCTCGGCGCTCGACGGCGTGCTGTTCTACGTGTTTTTCGAGGCCACGCTGATTCCGATGTTCATCATCATCGGCGTGTGGGGCGGGCACAACCGCGTCTACGCTGCGGTGAAGTTCTTCCTCTACACGCTGTTCGGATCGCTGCTCATGCTGGTGGCGCTGCTCTACCTCTACGGCAAGGCGGGCAGCTTCGCGGTGCTCGACTGGCACAAGCTGCCGCTCTCGCTGGAAGCGCAGAAGTGGCTGTTCTTCGGCTTTCTCTTCGCCTTCGCGGTGAAGGTGCCGATGTGGCCGGTGCACACCTGGCTGCCCGACGCCCACGTCGAGGCGCCGACCGGCGGCTCGGTGGTGCTGGCGGCGATCATGCTCAAGCTCGGCGCTTACGGCTTCCTGCGCTTCAGCATGCCGATCACGCCCGACGCGGCGCGCGAGTACGACTGGTTCATCATCACGCTGAGCCTCGTTGCGGTGCTCTACGTCGGCCTGGTGGCCCTCGTGCAGCAGGACATGAAGAAGCTCGTCGCCTACAGCTCGGTGGCGCACATGGGCTTCGTGACGCTCGGCTTCTTCATCTTCAACGAGCTCGGCATGGCCGGCGGCATCGTGCAGATGGTCTCGCACGGCTTCGTCTCGGGCGCGATGTTCCTGTGCATCGGGGTGTTGTACGACCGCGTGCACTCGCGCGAAATCG
>JANMUO010000027.1:0-5565 GCA_031391655.1 Betaproteobacteria bacterium | reverse complement strand
CCTACGAGACCTTCGCGCACGCCGCCACCACGCGTGCGCTGAAAGTGATCATCGCGGCCTGATCGGCTTTTCCAATTCCCGCCGCAGCAGCTTCACCACTTCCACGTTGGCCTCCGGCGGGCTGTACAGATAACCCTGCATCTGGTCGCAGCGCAGCAGCCGCAGCACCTTTGCCTGCTCTTCGGCGTCGACGCCTTCGGCGACCACCGTCAGGCGCAGCGAATGCGCGAGCGAGATGATCGTCGAGACCACGGACATGGTTTCGCGCTCGTTGAGCATGGTGATGATGAAGGAGCGGTCGATCTTCAGCGTTTGCACCGGCAGTTTGGCCAGGTAGGCGAGCGAGGAGTAGCCCGTGCCGAAGTCGTCGATGGCAATCCCCAGCCCGAGCGCGCGCACTTCCTGCAGCTTGCCGATGTTGGCGTCGATGTCCTCCATCACGAGGCTCTCGGTGATCTCCAGGTCGATGCCGGGCGGCGCTACGCCCTCCTGGATCGCCAACGCGAGGGCGCGCACGAAGTCGCGCTGGCGCAACTGGATCGGCGACACGTTGACGGCGACCCGGGGCGGCTGCAGGCCGGCATCCGTCCATGCACGGTGGTCCAGCGCGGCCCGCTTCAGCGCCCACGCGCCCACCAGCAGGATCAGCCCGGTCTCCTCCAGCAGCGGGATGAAGCTCATCGGCGGCACCAGCCCGAGTTCCGGGCTTTGCCAGCGGATCAGCGCCTCGAGGCCCACGATGCGCCGGGTTTCCAGATTCACCTTGGGTTGGTAGTGCAGCACGAACTCTTGGTTCTCGAGGGCGAGGCGCAGCTTGCTCTCCAGCGAGAACTTCTCCGCCACGCGCTCGGTCATGCGGGGGTCGTAGAACAGGTAGCGGTCCCCGCCCGCCTTGGCTTTCTTCAACGCCGCTTCGGCGTGCCGGAACAGCGTATCGGCATCGGCGCCGTCGCCTGGGTACAGCGCGATGCCGAAGCGCGCCGCGACGCGCAGTTCGGTGTCGCCGACTTGGAAGGGCTTGCCGAATATCTCGCGATGCAGGCGCTCGACGCGGCGCGCCACGCCTTCGAGCTCGGCTTCGTCCGGGATCGCGATGGCGAACAGGTCCACGCTGATGTGCGCGAGCCAGCGCGCGTCGGCGACCTGGCGGCCGGCGCGCCCGGCGATCTGCTTGAGCAGCTCGTCGCCGACGGCGCGGCTGAACGTGTCGTTGATGTTCCTGAAGCGCTCGACGTCCGCCAGCACCAGCGCGATCTTCCGGTCGCGGGCGCCCGGCAGGCTGAGGAACTGGCTGAAGCGCTCGTGGAACAGCGCGCGGTTGGCCAGGCCGGTGAGCGAATCGTAATAGGCGAGGTAGTCGAGCTTCTCGGATTTTTCGATGTACTCCAGCGCGAAGGAGACGTCCCCGGCGAGTTCGTCGAGCAGCTTCATCTCCTGCTTGTCGAAGAAGCCGGCCTCGCGGCTGTGCAGGCCAAATACCCCGACCACCTCGCCGGACACCAGCAGCGGGAATGCGGCCAGCGAGCGCGAGCCAAGCTCTTGCGCCGCCTTGCCCATCACCAGCCGTGCATCCCCGGCGGCAACGTCATTGACCACGACAGCGCGCCGGTCCTTGAGCGCGA
Organism: Betaproteobacteria bacterium; assembly: GCA_031391655.1. Taxonomy (GTDB): domain Bacteria; phylum Pseudomonadota; class Gammaproteobacteria; order Burkholderiales; family SG8-39; genus JAABQT01. Next base: position 3,943 of record JANMUO010000027.1, on the reverse strand, counting down.
TGCCAACCACGCCCTTGTGGTCCGCAGCCGAGCGCAGCACGGCGTCCACGTACTCCCGCTCCACGCCCTGCCAGGCCATGGCCCGCAGTTGGTGGGTTTCGCGGTCGCGCAGGCCCGCCCAGGCCACGGCGAACTGCCCTTCCTCGACGGCGATGCGGCAGGCCGCGCTGAGCAGCTCCTCGCGATTGCGCACGCGCACGATGGTCGAGTTGATCGCGCTCAGCATGCGCAGCATGCGGTTGGTGCCCTGCAGTTCCCGGGACTTGTGCTCGATCTCGACCTGCTGCGCCTGCACCGACACGGCGGCCGCGTCCAGGGTGGTCATCAGCTCGCCCAGCTCGCCGCGCGGCAACGGTCCGCCGATGCGCGCGCCGGCGTCCCCGGCGCCCTGGCGCCTCGCGGCAGCCATGATGCGCGCCACCTGGCGGCGGATCCCCACCTCGGCGAACAGCAGGGCGCCGGCGAACGCAAACAGGGTCACGCCGGCGAGGAGCGCCAGCGCCTGCCGCAGGTGCTGGTCGGCTCGCGCCAGCAGGGTGCTGCGCGGAACGCCCAGGGTGATGCGCAATCCGCTGCCCGCCGCCGCCGGCAGGCTGCTGACGGCCCACATCTTCAGCGTTCCGTCGGGACCCGGCAGTTCCGCGATCGTGCCGGGATGCTCTGCGCTGGCGAACCGGTACAGGTCCGAGTCGGCAAGCTGGCTGCCCGCCAGCTTTTGCGGCTGGCCGTCCGGATACCTGGCCATTACCGTGCCCTTGTTGTCCCAGATCACCGACGCCAGCCCGGAATGCGGGTCGGAGGTGGCGATGCGGGCGTTGAATTGCGCGAGGTTCAGGGAGGCCAGCAGCACGTACTTCAGCTTGCCGTCGCTATCGCGCGCGGGATAGGCGACCTGCAGCACGGCGATGCCGGTGAGCCTGCCGAAGACCACTTCGAATGCGGGATCCGTCGAGCCTCGCGCCTGCTTGAAGTAGGCCCGGTCGTTCAAGTCGAGCGTGCGGCCGCTGCCGAGGGAGTCGCAATGCAACTGACCGTTGGGTTGGATGGTAAGCAGCCCCGTGTACTGCGGATAGCGGCTGAGCACGTCGCTGAGGAAGGCGGAGCACCGCGCCTTGTCGGCGGCGTCGAGATCGACAGCGCGGGAAAGCCCGTGCAGCAACTGCACTGTGCCGCGCACCTTGTCGAGGAGATCCGCGGACGCGTAGCTGGCCAGGCCGTTGAGGCTCTGCGTCGCCTCGGCGACGCTGTCCCGGCGGTCCTCGAACAAGTGAATGCCGAACAATGCCGCCGGCATGAGGGTGGCCAGCAGCACGAGCAGCACGATGCGCGTGCGCAGGCTCATACTCCATCATGCGCCTTGCCTGACAGTTCGGTGCAGCGTCTTCTGTTCGACAGCGAACAGACTCGCCGCGGCGCAGGGCCTACAGGTCAGCCAGCGTCAATTCGATGCCGTTGTGCTGGAGCCTCTTGCCGGCCGGGAGTGTGAGGTAGGGCAGCGCCTGCTCGACGCTCAGCCCGTAGGCGAAATTCATCGAGCCGCGGCTGAACTCGCCGACGCCGTGGCCGCGATAGATGTTCAGGCGCTTGAACTGGAAAGTTGCGGTCGCTCCGTCGGTGCAGCGCATCTGCCCGCTGCCTCCCAGCAAGGCGCTGGAGGTGAACTCCCCGAGGCAGGTGACGTGAGGCGTTTTCTGCGAGCGAATGGCGATGGTTCCCGCGCCATTGAGGTGGCCGATGGCCTCGCCCAAGTAAAGTTCGCCGGCCAGGAGTGCGATCACGTTTCCCGTTGCGGAGAATATTCCACCCTGCGCCGCGGAACACGGCAGGAGCAGCCCGAGGCAGGCGAGTAGGGCGGTTGGCAGGGTCAGGCGCATGGGGGCTGGCGAGGAAGTATGGGTCTTCTTTCAGGAACCTGCGGTGCGATGGTGCACACAAGGCTCTGTGTGCGCTAGCGCACAGAAACCATCGTCCCGCCGGCGCATTATCTTTTCGGGTGCCTTACTTCCTCCCTTGTGAGGTACCTGATTTACTTGGGCCCGGACCGGCAACCCCGTTCCGGGCCCTTTTGTTTGCCTGTTATTTGTTGCGCGTCTCGATCTGAACCAGGTCCTCCGCGGCCGCAGGCTGGGCCGCCGGCTTCTCACGCCGCGGGCGCCCAAGCTGCAGGGGCTCCGCTTCGACCACCGGCTGGCGCGCTTTCGCGGCATTGGTCTCGACCATCTGCAGTCCCGCATTCTCCAGGATCACCTTGGGGTCGACGCGCGCAGGCGCAGGCGCCGGCTGTGGCTCGGGTGCAACCGTTTGCTCGACCTGCACGGGTTCTTCGCGCACAGGCTCACGAGCAGCCGCTTCCTCCCGCTGTCGCGCCGCTTCCTCGCGCATTTGCGCCAGGTGCATTTCGCGCTCGCGGGCACGCAACTCGTTGGCATCCGGCGTCTTGGCAACGAAGGCCGGCACCGCACCTGTCGCGTCGTGCTCCACGGCAGGCAATCCCTGCGGCAACCGCTGGTCGCCGCCCTGGTCGGGCCTGCGCTCGCCGCGGTGCCGGTCGCGGCGATTGCGCCGTCCGCGGCGCTGCTCTTCGCCTTCACCCGCCATCGCGGGCTCGTGGCTACGGGGCGCCTGCTGCTGGTGCGGTTGCTGCGGCTGGTCGGGTCGCGGCGGGCGCGGCTCACGCGGCGGCCGCTGCTGTTGGTCCGGACGCCGCTCGCCGCCCGGGCGCTGGTCCCTCGGCGGGCGCTGGTCCGGGCGCTGACCGCCGCCGGGCTGCTGCTGGCGGGGCTGGTCACTGCGATGCTCGTCGCGTGGACGGTCGCGGCCGCCACGGTCGCGGCCGCCGCGGTCGCGGCGTTGTTCGCCTCCACCACCACCTCCGCCGCCGCCGTGCCGTGGATCGGGCCTGCGCTCGCGTTGCTGTTGCTGCTGGTGGTCGCGGCGCGGTTCGCGTGCCGTGCGCACGGCATCATTGGCCGCGGGCGCTTCCTGCTTGGTGCCATCGGTCTTGAACCAGCCGAGGATCTTGCTCATGAAGCCGGATTGCTGGACTGACTGCGGGGCCGGCGCCGCGGCGCGCGGCAGTTCCGCGCGTGCTGCGGCGGGCACCTGCGGCTGGTGTTCCGGGACCACCGGGGCCGGCTGGTCCGGCACAATGCCTTTCACCGCGGCCTCGGGCCGCTCCTTCTTCGCCTCGCCGGTCGCATCCTCCAGCTTGGGCTCTTCCGGCTGCTCGACCATCTCGTAGCTCGCCGGCACATGTTCCATGGCGTTCAACTCGTCATGGCGCAGGCGCTGGATCTTGTAGTGCGGCGTGTCCAGGTGCGGGTTGGGCACCAGGATGATGTTCACCTTGAGGCGCGCTTCCAGTTTCTGGATCTCAGGGGCGCTTCTCGTTCAGCAGAAAGCTCGCCACGTCCACCGGCACCTGCACGTGCACGGCGCCGGTGTTCTCCTTCATCGCCTCTTCCTGCAGGATGCGCAGCACGTGCAGCGCCGTTGACTCGGTGCCGCGGATGAAGCCGGTGCCGCTGCAGCGGGGGCAGCTGATGTGCGCGGTCTCCTCCAGCGAGGCCTGCAGGCGCTGGCGCGAAAGCTCCAGCAGCCCGAAGCGCGAGATCTTGCCGACCTGCACGCGGGCGCGGTCGAAGCGCAGCGCGTCGCGGAAGCGGTTCTCCACCTCGCGCTGGTTCTTCTGCGACTCCATGTCGATGAAGTCCACCACGATCAGGCCGCCCAGGTCGCGCAGGCGAAGCTGGCGCGCGACTTCGTCGGCCGCCTCGAGGTTGGTGCGCGTCGCGGTCTCCTCGATGTCGCTGCCCTTGGTGGCCACGACCTTGGATTGAGACACCCCATGATTACGCAGCCACGTCGAGGCGGCCTGACCGTCGCGATAAAGCCCTTGTTCGTCGGGCGACCCCGGATTGCCGCAATAGCCGCGATATTCCGA
>JANMUO010000396.1:0-1668 GCA_031391655.1 Betaproteobacteria bacterium | reverse complement strand
AGGCCATGAACAACGCGGGCGCCATGGACACAGACCTCCTGGTGGTCCTGAACGACAACGAGATGTCGATCTCGCGGCCGGTGGGCGCGCTCACGAACTATCTCGCGCGGCTGCTCTCGGGCCGCATGTACGCCACGGCGCGGCGCGCCAGCGAGCACATCCTCAAGCGCGTGCCGGCCATGTGGGAGTTCGCCAAGCGCACGGAAGAGCACGTGAAGGGCATGGTCACGCCTTCGACGCTGTTCGAGGAGTTCGGCTTCAACTACATCGGGCCGATCGACGGCCACGACCTCGATACGCTGCTCGCGACCCTGGACAACATCAAGAAGCTCAAAGGGCCGCAGTTCCTGCACATCGTCACGAGGAAGGGCCAGGGCTACAAGCTCGCGGAGGACGATCCCATCGCCTACCACGGCCCCGGCAAGTTCGACCCGGCCGAGGGACTGAAGAAATCCGCGCCCGGCAAGCCGACCTACAGCCAGGTGTTCGGCGACTGGCTCTGCGACATGGCGAAGGCCGACGAGCGCCTGGTGGCGGTGACCCCGGCCATGCGCGAGGGCTCGGGCATGGTGCGCTACTCCGAGGAGTTTCCGCTGCGCTATTTCGACGTCGGCATCGCCGAGCAGCATGCGGTGACCTTTGCCGCCGGCATGGCTTGCGAGGGCCTGCGCCCGGTCGTGGCGATCTACTCGACTTTCCTGCAGCGCGGCTACGACCAGTTGATCCACGATGTGGCCATCCAGAACCTGCCCGTGACCTTTGCGCTGGATCGCGGTGGGTTGGTGGGCGGGGACGGGGCGACGCACAACGGCGCGTTTGACTACGCCTACCTGCGCACGGTGCCCAACCTCGTCGTCATGGCGCCCTCCGATGCGAAGGAATGCCGGCAGATGCTGACCACGGCGGTGCAGCTCGGCAAGCCGGCGGCGGTGCGCTATCCGCGAGGCGCAGCACCGGGGGAGGCGGGCACGGAGTTGACGGCGCTGCCGGTGGGCAAGGGCGAACTCCGGCGCAGCGGCAAGCGCGTCGCCATCCTCGCCTTTGGTGCCATGGTGAAACCGGCGCTGGAGGCGGCGGAGGCGCTCGATGCCACGGTGGCCAACATGCGGTTCGTGAAGCCGCTGGACCTGGACCTGCTCAGGCAGCTCGCCGGCACCCACGAGCTGCTGGTCACGGTCGAGGAGCACCAGGTGATGGGCGGGGCGGGCAGCGCGGTCTGCGAGGCCTTGAACCAGCTTGGAATCGAGCGCCGGGTACTGCTGCTCGGGCTGCCGGACCGTTTCGTAGACCATGGCGATCCAGGAAAACTCTTATCTTCCGTTGGGTTAGATGGCCCGGGGATCGAGAAGTCTGTGCGGCAGGTAATAGCCGAGTAATTTACTCGGGAGTTATAATCGCCCCATGAAAGCCAAGGACCTGCAGAACATCCCGGACGTCCAGTCCAGCCCGGACTCGCGCAAGCTGGCCATCGACAAGGTTGGCATCAAGGCCATCCGCCACCCCATCCAGATCATGCAGCGGGTGGGCGGGGTGCAGCACACCATCGCCATGTTCAACATGTATGTGAGTCTGCCGCACCAGTTCAAGGGCACGCACATGTCGCGCTTCGTCGAGATCCTGAACGCGCACGAGCGCGAGATCACGGTCGAGACCTTCAAGGTGATGCTG
>JANMUO010000391.1:0-16384 GCA_031391655.1 Betaproteobacteria bacterium | reverse complement strand
GTGCTCGCCCGCCGGGGCGACGGCGCCGCCGTCGACCGCGCGATCGGCGACCTCGGCGACCTGCTGCGCGTCTCGTTCGAGGAGTCCCGGACACCGACGTCGCGATAGTCATCGGCGCCAACGACATCGTCAACCCGGCGGCGCAGGACGACCCGGCGAGCCCCATCGCCGGCATGCCGGTGCTGGAGGTGTGGAAGGCGAAGGCCTCGATCGTGATGAAGCGCAGCATGGCCTCCGGCTACGCCGGCGTGGACAACCCGCTTTTCTACAAAGAGAACAACCGCATGCTGTTCGGCGACGCGAAAAAGATGCTGGACGAAGTGCTGGCTGCATTGAAGGCATAGCCGAACTCCGGCCGCCCGCCGCGGTCAGACAGCGACAACACCAACAAAAGGAGGAACGCGTGCAGCGACCGCTCGCCACACGCCTGCGTGCTTTGGGCGACCGCGTCGCGCGGCGCATGAGCGCCCCGACGCTGAAGATCGGCATCTCCGCGCGCATCCTGCACCCGCAGCCCGGCGCCGTCGGCCTGCAAACGAAGACCCTGCAGTACCTGGAGCAGACTGCCGCCCACTGGGTGATGTCGCGCGACGTGCTGGTGGTGATGGTGCCGACGGTGGACAAGGACGGTCTGCTCCACCGCAGCAACATGCGCCTGGCGGACTACGCGCGTCACCTCGACGGCCTGGTGCTGCAGGGCGGCGCCGACGTAAGCCCCGCGAGCTATGGCGAGGCGCCGCTGCGGCCCGAGTGGGAGGGGGACCGCCTGCGCGACGAGTACGAGATGGAGCTGTTGCAGGAATTCATCGAGGCGGGCAAGCCGGTGCTCGGCATTTGCCGCGGCGCGCAGCTGATCAACGTCTCCTACGGCGGCACGCTGGTGCAGGACATCGCGAGCCAGCTGCCGCGGGCGCAGGCGCACGTGAGCGACGCCTACGAGAAGCTGCGCCACGCGGTGCGCTTCGAGCCGGGCGGGCACCTGGCGCAGCTCTACCCGGGCGCCGCGCCGGCGCAGGTGACTTCCATCCACCACCAGGCGATCGGGCAGGTCGGCCGCGGCCTGGCAGTGGAGGCGCGCTCGGAGCCCGACGGCGTGGTGGAGGCGATCCGCGCCGCCGGTGCGGGTTTCGTGCTCGGCGTGCAGTGGCACCCGGAGTTCCACGCTCCCGGCGACGGCGCGGTGCTCGACTGCGCGCCGATCCTCGACGAATTCCTGCGCGCCGCCGGGAACCCCGCATGGATCTGAGCTTCCTCCCCGCGCTGCCACCGGTCTTCGGCCAGACGTTCCTCGTCGGCGTGCTGCTGCTCGCCGGCCTGCTGTGCGGCGAACTCGTGCGCCGCGTGCTCGGCCTGCCGCGCATCGTCGGCTACGCGCTGGCCGGCGTATTGCTCGGGCCGCAGGTGTCCGGCGTCCTGGGGCCGGGGGCGCTTGGCAACGCGCGCGTGCTGATCGACCTGTCGCTCGGCCTGGTGGTGTTCGAGCTCGGCCACCGTCTTGACTACCAGTGGTTGAAGCGCAATCGCTGGTTGTTCGCGGCGGCCATCGCCGAGAGCGCGTTCTGCTTCTGGGCGATCCACGGCGCGCTGCTCGCCTTCGGCTTTGCGCCGCTGCTCGCCGCGAGCGCCGCGGCGATCGGCACCGCCACCTCGCCCGCCGTGGTGCTGCTGGTGGCGCACGAGCTGCGTGCCGCCGGACAGGTGACCGAGCGCATGCTGCTGCTCACCGCCGTGAACTGCGTGTTCTCCTACGTGGTGCTCACGCTGCTGCTGCCGTTCCTGCACCTGGAGCACGAGATGCACTGGTCGCACGCGCTGCTGCATCCCATCTACCTGCTCGGCGGTTCCGCGCTCGCCGGCCTGCTCGGCAGCGCGCTGCTGCTGCTCCTTGCGCGCTGGGTAGGCAAGCGCGAGGACCGCCAGTTCATCCTGCTCATCGCGGTGTTGGTGCTGGCGGTGGGGGCGGCGCGCAACCTCAACCTTTCGGTGGTGGTGACGCTGATCACGCTCGGCCTGCTGGCGCGCAACCTCGACGCCCGCCACGTCCTGCTGCCGCTGCGCTTCGGCTACGGCGGACAGCTGTTCTTCGTCATCCTGTTCGTGCTCACCGGAGCGAGCCTGCAATTCGCGCCACTCGCCTCGGTCGGCGCCGCAGTGGCAGCCTTCATCGCCGCCCGCTTCGCCGGCAAGGCGCTGGCGCTGCTCGCCTTCGGGCGCCTCTCGGGCATGACCGCGGCCAATGCCGGCCTGCTCTCGGTCGCGCTGCTGCCAATGTCGGCCATGGCGGTGGTGATGGTGCTCGACACCGCGGCGCTGTATCCGGAGTTCGGCGGGCAGCTGACCGCCGTGGTGCTGACCGCGGTCGCGGTCCTCGAGCTCGTCGGACCCGTTGCCACGCAGTTCGCGCTGAAGCGCGCGGGCGAAGCCGATCCGGCGGCGACCGGCGGCTGACGGGAGCGCGCATGGACGAGATGACCTTCACCCCGTCGACCGGCCAGTCGCTCGGCGTCGAGCTCGAGCTGCAGCTCGTGCAATCGCACGACCTCGACCTCGCGCGCGACGCCGCCGAGTTGCTCGCACGCCTGGAAAAGGCGAAGCTGCCGGGCGCGGTGAAGCCGGAGATCACGGAGAGCATGATCGAGCTCAACTCCTCGGTGCACGCCGACCATGCGGGCCTCGCCGCGGAGCTCGCCTTGATGCGCGACGCGGTGGTGCGCGAGGCGGGCATGCTGAACCTGCGTGTCTCGGGCGGTGGCGCGCACCCGTTCCACAGCTGGTCGGAGCGGCGCATCTTTCCCACCGAGCGATTCAAGCACGTGCTGGAGCGCTACGGCTACCTCGCCAAGCAATTCACCGTGTTCGGCCAGCACATCCACGTCGGCTGCCCGGACGGCGACACCGCGGTGTACCTGGTGCACATGCTGACGCGCTACGTTCCCCATTTCATCGCGTTGTCGGCGGCCTCGCCCTTCTACCAGGGCGAGGACACCTCGTTTCACTCCTCGCGACTCACCGCGGTGAACGCCTTCCCGCTCGCCGGGCACATGCCCTTCGTCGCGGACTGGTCCGAATTCATCGAGTACTTCGAGACGCTGCGCGGCTACGGCGTGGTCGAGAGCATGAAGGACTTCTACTGGGACATCCGGCCCAAGCCCGAGTACGGCACGGTCGAGATCCGGGTCTGCGACACGCCGCTCGACGTGGCGAAGGCGGCGCGCCTGGCGGCCTACGCCCAGGCGCTGGCCGCCTGGCTGCTGGAGGAGCGGCCGCGCGCCGCCGAGCGCTCCGTGTACCTGGTGAACAGCTTCAACCGCTTCGAGGCGGCGCGCTTCGGCCTGCGCGGCACGCTGATCGACCCCTATGCCGCGCGCAAGAAGCCGCTCGCCGAGGACATCCTCGACACCGTCGCCGAGGTGATGCCGCAGGCCGAACGCCTCGGCAGCGCAGCGGAGCTGGCGGTGCTGGCCGCCGATGCGCGCGCGTTCCAGTCGGACGCGGACTGGCTGCGAGAGCAGCGCGGGCCCGCCGGCGCGCTCAGCGACGTGGTACGCAAGGCTGCGGAACGCTGGTCCGCGCCGTCCGGCCCACCCCTATAATCGCGGCGCGGTGTCATCAGGGGAGGGGGAATGGCGCAGGACGCCTGGAAGATGTTCACGCGATTCGTCTTGAACGAGCGCGGCCTGTTCGTCGGCGCGCTGATCCTCGGGGGTATTGCGCTGGAGCTCGGCGTGCCGATGGATTTCGTCCTGTTCGGCCTCACGCTGTCGGGCGTGGCGCTGTTCCACCGCCACGTGCTGTGGGTCGCGCTCATCGGGGTCGCGGTCATTGCCCTGTACAAGATCGGCTTCACCGGCTTCAAGACCGGGCCGGGGTTGCCGGGTTTCGGCCGCCACCTGCTGCATGAGTGGGTGATCCTCAGCAACCTGCTCGGCCTCCTGCTGGGTTTCGCGCTGCTGTCGAACCATTTCGAGGAATCGAAGATCCCCGCCGTGCTGCCGCGCTTCCTGCCCGACGACTGGAAAGGCGGCTTCGTGCTGCTGCTGATGATCTTCGTGCTGTCCTCGTTCCTCGACAACATCGCCGCCGCGATCATCGGCGGCACCATGGCCGCGGCGGTGTTCCGGCGCAAGGTGCACATCGGCTATCTGGCCGCGATCGTCGCTGCTTCGAACGCAGGCGGCGCAGGCAGCGTGGTGGGCGATACCACCACCACGATGATGTGGATCGACGGCGTGAGCCCGCTGGCGGTGCTGGAAGCCTACGTTGCCGCAGGGCTGGCGGTGGTGATCTTCGGCATTCCTGCTGCACTACAGCAGCACCGCTACTCGCCGATCATCAGGGACGCGAAGGTCGAAGGTCGCGTGGATTGGTCGCGTGTCGCCATCGTGCTCGTCATCCTGGTCGCGGCGATCGCCGCCAACGTGGTGGTGAACAACTACTACACCGCCCAGGCGGACAGCTTTCCCTTCATCGGCGCCGCGGTTTGGGTGGCGATCCTCGTCTGCGTGCCCTGGCGCAAGCCCGACTGGAAGCTGCTGCCGGAGGCCCTCAAGGGCTCGATCTTCCTGCTCAGCCTGATCCTGTGCGCCTCAATGATGCCGGTAGAGAAACTCCCCGCGGCGTCCTGGCAGACCGCGTTCGGCCTAGGCTTCGTCTCTGCGGTGTTCGACAACATCCCGCTCACGGCCCTGGCGCTGAAGCAGGGCGGCTACGACTGGGGTTACCTCGCGTACGCAGTGGGGTTTGGCGGCTCGATGATCTGGTTCGGCTCCAGCGCCGGTGTGGCCATCTCCAACCTCTACCCGGAAGCCAAGTCCGTCGGCCTGTGGTTGCGCCATGGCTGGCATGTGGCGGTGGCCTACGTCATCGGCTTCTTCTTCATGTTCGCCATCCTGGGCTGGCATCCGGACGCCAAGCACAAGGCGAAAGCGGCCAAGCAGGTGGCCACCTTGCACGCCCCCCATTTCACATCGTGAAGTCGCCTTGCGGCGGTTGTTTGCGGGGGGTTAGAATGGCCAAGCAATTCACGAACGGGGCCCGAGCCCCGCGCTGGAACCACACCGAAAGAGGAGACCCAAGATGAGTAACGAACAAGTCAAACCGCAGGCTACGCGCCGCAAGTTCCTGACGGGCGCCGCGGCCGCGACGGCTGGCGCTGCAACGCTCGGCTTCCCGATGATCGCGAAGTCGCAGGCGCCGATCGTGATCAAGATGCAGGGCGCGTGGGGCGCCAAGGACATCTTCAACGAGATGGCCCAGGAGTACGTCACGCGAGTCAATGAGATGGCGGGCGGGCGCCTGCGCATCGACTACCTGTTGGCCGGTGCCGTCGTCAAGCCCTTCGAAGTGATGGATGCGACCAGCAAGGGCGTGCTGGACGCCAGCCATGGCGTGCCGGTGTACTGGTACGGCAAGTCCAAGGTGGCATCGCTGTTCGGATCGGGCCCGATCAACGGCTGTGACGCGCAGCAGACGCTGGCATGGATCTACCGCGGCGGCGGCCTGGCGCTGTACAACGAACTGCTCGGCAAGATCAACCTCGACGTCGTCGGCTTTTTCGTCATGCCGATGCCGACCCAGCCGCTGGGCTGGTTCAAGAAGGCGATCAAGGACGCCAAGGAACTCAAGGGCCTCAAGTACCGCACCGTGGGCCTGGCCGCCGATCTGTTCCAGGAGATGGGCGCGAAGGTGACGCAGCTGCCGGGAGGCGAGATCGTCCCGGCGCTGGAAAAGGGCGTGATTGATGCCTTCGAGTTCAACAACCCGACCTCCGACATGCGCTTCGGCGCCCAGGACGTGATCAAGAACTACATGATGGGCAGCTACCACCAGGCGATGGAGTTCTTCGAGATCGCCTTCAACAAGAAGAAGTGGGCCACCATCCCGAAGGACCTGCAGGCGATCCTGCAATACGCCGCCGAGGCCGCAAGTTCCGCCAACTGGTGGACCGCGATGGACAACTACTCGCGCGACCTGCAGGACCTGAAGGACAAGCACAAGGTCAACGTGATCCGCACGCCCAAGTCGATCATGGCCGAGCAGCTCAAGGCCTGGGACACCATCACCAAGAGACTGTCGGACGAGGACCCGTTCTTCGCCAAGGTGGTCGAGTCGCAACGCGCGTGGGCCAAGCGCGTGGCCTACTACATGTTTGTCAACGAGGCGGACTACAAGCTCGGCTACGAGCACATCTTCAAGACCAAGATCCCGGCTTGAGCTGGGCGCACAGCACTTGTGACGGGTGGGGCGGCACCTCAGGGTGCAGCCCCATTTTCTTGCCGTTCCCGGGTTGAACCATGCAGCGCCTAATCTACGCGATCGACCAGCTGAACAAGACCATCGGGCACGCGTTCGCGTGGTGCATCATCATCCTCACATTCGGCACTTGCTACGAGGTGTTCGTGCGCTACGTCCTCGGCGAACCGACCAGTTGGGCGTTCGACATGAGCTACCTGATGTACGGCGCGGTGTTCTACATGGCCGGCGCGTACACGCTGTCGCGCGGCGGCCACGTGCGCGCCGACATGTTCTACCGGTTGTGGTCCGAGCGGACCCAGGCCACGGTCGAGCTGGTGCTGTATGTGATCTTCTTTTTCCCGGGCATCCTTGCCCTGGTATACGCCGGCTGGGGCTACGGCACCGAATCGCTGCGATTGCGCGAAGTGAGCGTGAACAGCCCGGCGGGCGTGCCGATCTGGCCGCTCAAGATGATGATCCCGATCGGCGCCGGGCTGATGGTGCTGCAGGGGCTCGCCGAGCTCCTGCGCTGCGTGCAGTGCCTGCGCGACGGCCACTGGACCGCGCGCATGCATGACGTCGAGGAGCTCGAGAAGCAGATCCTCGCCGAGGCGGCGCGCAAGCGGGCCGCGGAAGGAGTGGCGGCATGAGCGATCCGGGCGTCGCCCTGACGATGCTGGGGATCCTGGTCTTCGCGATCATGATCGGATTCCCGGTGGCCTTCACCCTGATGGCGCTGGGCGTGGGGTTCGGCTACTACGCTTATTACCAGGCAGGCACGGCGTTCTTCGACAACCGCGTCTTCTACCTGTTGACGCAGAACACCTTCACCGTGCTCAACAACGATGCGCTGGTGTCGATCCCGCTGTTCCTGCTGATGGGCTACCTGGTCGAACGCGCCAACATCCTCGACAGTTTGTTCAGGAGCCTGCAGATCGCGCTGAAGGCAATCCCCGCCTCACTGGCGGTGGCGACGCTCGCCACCTGCGCGCTGTTCGCAACTGCGACCGGCATCGTCGGCGCGGTGGTGACGCTGATGGGCATGCTCGCGTTCCCGCAGATGATCAAGGCCGGCTACGACACGCGCCTCGCTGCCGGCGTGGTGTGCGCGGGCGGCTGCCTGGGAATCCTGATTCCGCCGTCGATCATGCTGATCGTCTACGGCGCCATGGCGAGCATATCGGTGGTCAAGCTGTACGCCGCCGCGATGATTCCCGGCTTTTTCCTCGCCGGCATGTACATCGCCTACGTCATCGGCGTCGGGATCCTCCAGCCGCACAAGGCCCCGCGGTTGCCCAAGGGAGAGGGCAACGTCAGCATGCGGGTTTTGATCACGATGTTGGCAAAGTCCTTCTTCCCGCTCGCGGTACTGATCCTGTCGGTGCTCGGCGCGATCATGTTCGGCCTGGCGACGCCGACGGAGGCCGCTGCAGTGGGCGCGCTGGGCGCCATGTTGCTGGCGGCGGGCTACCGCTCGCTGACCTGGCAGGCGCTGCGCGAGTCGGTGTTCCTCACTGCGCGCACCTCGGCGATGGTGTGCTGGTTGTTCGTCGGCTCGGCGACCTTCGCCTCGGTATTCGCCTACCTCGGCGGCAACGTGATCATCAAGGATTTCGTGCTCGGCATGAACCTCAACCCGATCACGTTCCTGCTGCTGTCGCAGCTCATCATCTTCATCCTCGGCTGGCCGCTGGAGTGGACCGAGATCATCATCATCTTCGTGCCGATCTTCCTGCCGATGCTGCCGCACTTCGGCATCGACCCGATCCTGTTCGGCGTGCTGATCGCGGTCAACCTGCAGACCGCGTTCCTTTCGCCGCCGATGGCGATGGCGGCGTACTACCTGAAGGGGGTCAGTCCGCCCTCGGTGCTGCTGACGCAGATCTTCAGCGGCTGCATGCCGTTCGTCTACATCGTGCTGGTGACCATGGTCCTCCTGTACCTCTTCCCTCAGATCGCCCTGTGGCTGCCGGGCGTTCTCTACAGCAGCTGAGGGATGGACGCGACGCGCCTTGAATGGCTGAGCGCCGCCGACGCGGCGCGCGCGATTGCCGACGGGGTGGTCAGCTCGGAACAGTTGGTCGAAGCGTGCCTTGCGCGCATCCGCGCCGCCGAACCCGAAGTGCAGGCCTGGCAGTACCTGGATCCCGAGCATGCGCTCGTGCAGGCGCGCGCGCGCGATGCAGACCGGCGCGAGGGCCGCGCGACCGGGGCGCTGCACGGCGTGCCGGTCGGCATCAAGGACATCATCGATACCGCCGACATGCCGACCGAGGACGGCACGGTGCTGCATGCCGGGCGCATGCCCGACCAGGACGCCACGGTGGTGGCGATGCTGCGCGCTGCGGGCGCGGTGATTCTGGGCAAGACCGTCACCACGGAGTGCGCGTACTTCAATCCCGGCAAGACGCGCAATCCGCACAATCCGGCCCACACCCCGGGCGGTTCCTCCTCCGGTTCCGCGGCCGCGGTCGCGGCGGGCATGGTGCCGGTTGCGCTGGGGTCGCAGACCAACGGCTCGGTGATCCGGCCGGCGGCGTTTTGCGGGGTCTTCGGCTTCAAGCCGACCCACGGCCTCATCCCGCGCCAGGGGATCCTGAAGCTCTCGCGCACGCTCGACCACGTGGGCCTTTTCGCGCGGACGCTGGAGGACGTTGCCCTGCTCGCGGAGCAAGTCGCCGGCCACGACGAGCGCGATCCCGACACCCGGCCGCGCGCTCGCATCCCGTTCCGGGCAGTGGCTGCCGAGGCGCCGCCGCTCCCGCCGCTGCTGGCGTTCGTCAAGGGCCCGGCATGGGAGCGCGCCGACGAGGAAACGCGGGAGGCATTCGCCGAGCTGGTGCGCGAGTTGGGCGACCGGGTGGTCGAGCTGGAGCTGCCATCGACCGCGCCGCGCGCGCTCGACTGGCACCGCACGATCATGGAAGCGGAGATGGCCGCCAACCTCGATCGCGAATGGGACAAGGGACGCGAGCAGCTCTCCGAGCCGCTGCGCAGCCTGCTCGCGCGGGGGCGCGAAGTGAGCGCGCTCGACTACCAGCAGGCGCTGTTGCGGGCACCGATCCTGAACGAGGGTTTCGAAGGGATTTTCGAGCGCTGCGACGCGATCCTGACGCCGGCGGCGCCCGGCACGGCGCCCAAGGGCCTGGGCTCGACCGGTGATCCGGCGTTTTGCACGCTGTGGACCCTGCTCGGCATGCCCGCGCTCAACCTGCCGCTGATGCGGGGCGAGAACGGCCTGCCGATGGGAGTGCAACTGGTGGGGCCGCGTAACGGGGATGCGCGCCTGCTGCGCACCGCCCGCTGGCTTGCCGCGCAGCTGGCGCGGAACGAATGATCGAACCTGGAGGTTCGCGATGGCAGTGAAGATTGCGGCGGCGGTGGTGGCGATATTCCTGATGCTGGCCTATCTGCTGCCGCCGGTGTTCAAGCTGAAGGATGTCGCGCTGGGGGCCGTCATCTGCATCGGCCTCGCGATGATGCTGGTCGACCTGCTGCAGTCGCTCAAGTCGAAAGACGACTGAGGCTCTCGCGCAGCTGTTCCAATTCGGTCCGGTCGGAGAGCGCGAGGACCCAGTGCGTGACGCGGCCATCGACGCCGCGCACGGCGCCGATGCTGACTTCGACATGCGCCAGTGAACCGTCCTTGCGCTGCGCGCGCAGCACAGTCTGCCCCTCGGGGCTGCGGAAAAGGCGCTCCGCGGCACCCTGACCGGGGAACAGCAGACCGACCGCCGGTCGCCCCAGCGACTCTGCCGCCCGATAGCCGAAGAACGACTCGAACGCCCGGTTCACGTAGCTGATCGGCGGTGATTCCGCTGCCGCGTCCACCATCAGCAGTGGAATGCCGCAAGCATCCAGCGCCGCGCGCGCCAGTGCGCTCTCGGCGAGCAGGCGGAACAGCGCCGGGGCCACTTCTGGGCGCCCGGGCGCCGGGCGCGACGGATCAGGAACTGCCATGCAGAGGTTGTGCCACGGCGGCCGCGCCCCGGCAAGGGACGAAATGCGCCGGGGACGCGCGAAATGCACGCGAACGTGACAAACCCCACAACGTGCCGCCGTTCAGGCGGCGGCAAGCGCGTGCGTGCGGACTGCGACGATGGCCTTGGACTGGTTGAAGTCGTCGCTGTAGCCGGATGCGTAGAGGCAGCATGCCAGCAGGTTGGACAACGGCGGCGGCAGGCTGGCCTTGCCGGACAGGGCTTGCGCAATCCAGTGCGCCGCCGCCCTCGCGTCGGCCTCGCCGTGGCCCGCCACCGAGGGCCCGGAGGGGCCGCTCTCGGCGTCGAACAGCAGGCGCCGCTCCCCGTCGTGGAAATGTTCGATCGCGGGACGCTGCTGGGGATCGGCGAAGGCCTCGCCTTCGGCGCCCAGGAACAATAGCGCATTGCTTCCCAGGACCTCCAGCACCTCGGCAAGGGAGGCGCGCTCCACTGCGCTGCAGGCCGGCACCAGGCACACGGCGCCGCGGCTGAACGGATCGAGCAGGCGCGCGACGAGCTGTGCGCAGTTGGCCACGCCAAGCCGCCCGCGCAGCGCGATCAGCTGCGCGAGCGCGGGCGCGAGCAGCGCGGTGGGCACGAACGCGATGCCCGCTTCGGCCAGCGCGTGCTGCGCTTCCTGCGCGCTGGCGCAGGGAAGCACCCCCAGCTCGCGCAGCACCGCCGCCCCGGCGACGCGCCCTTGCGCCTCCAGCGGCCCATGCACCAGCACCGGCACGCCGAAGCGCACCAGCAACAGGGCAAGCGCCGGCATCAGGTTCGGGTGCTCGAGGGTGCCGCTGTAGCTCGGGATGGAAACGGGAGCGATCGCCCGGCTGCGCCCGCCGGGAACGAAATCCAGGCGTGCCGTGCGCGAGGCGCTGGCGCGGCAGAATCCGGCCAGTTCGCCTGCCCCGAGCGGACGCATGGCGAGCGCGCCCAGCACGGCGCCCATCTCCAGTTCGTCGACGCCGCCGTCAAGCAGGCCGCCGAAGAGGGCTGCGGCCGCGTGCTCCTCCAGCAGGCCGTCGCGCCCCTCGGCGCGGGTGATCGTACGCAGGACTTGCGCGATGGACATGGATTGACTCGCTTGAGACGGAGCAACCGCCGTGCCACGCTGATACAAGGGGAAAACCACGGACCGCAGCGGGCCGATGCACGCGTGCGGGGCGCGTGCTTCAGGCTGGTGCAGGCGCTACGCGACTTGGCTTTCTTTCCTGGACAGCGAATAGCAGAAGCGGCGCAGGCGCTTGAGGTCCGCCTGCTCGATCGCTTCCTTGAGGAACTGCATGTTGTGATCGATCGCAGTCTGGTAGGGGCTGGAACCATCGAAATGCGCTTCGGCGTAGCGGTCCACCCCGCCCAGCTTCTTTTCGATACGCTGGCGCGCCACGTACTCGTAGAAGCCGGGGGTCTTGAGCATCAGGTCCTCGGGCGAGGAATAGCGCACGATCTCGCGCCCGTCGGCGAGCGTCTCGCGGGCGATGCTGCCCCACACGAACTCCGAATAGAGGAACTCGCGGCATTTCTCCAGGTACATGCGATCGGACATCTGGCCGATCAGGTCCGCGGTGCCCACCAGGCAGCCAAGCTGGCGGTCCTTCGGGTCGTGCAGCAGGATGTCGTCGATGTCCATCTCGTAGCCGGTGAAATGCACGAGCTTGGAGGCTGCCCCGGCCTCCTCGGCAAACCCGATCTGCGGCAGGTAGCGCACAAGGAAGTCCGCGCTGCGGCTCACATGGACCTTGGTGAACACGGCGCCGTTTTCGATGTGGCCCTCGGAGGCGCGCTTCAGGTAACCCGAATCGTGCAGCAGGGCGACCACCACGCCGAGCATGGCGCGCCGCGCGCCGATCTGGTCAGCGGGTGCCATCGTGCGGTCGTGGCCATCGAGCATGCGCGCCATCGCCAGCGTCATGTCCAGCGTGTGGCGCAGGTCGTGATACAGGGTGTCGCAGGGCAGGTAACCGGGGAATGTGCCGCCGAACAGCGACTTGACGTCGGTGAACGCCTGCCGCAGCGGCGCCAGGTCGGCGCCCGGGTAGCGCGCAGTGAAGAGGGCGAGTACCGCGTCGCGGACCTGGGCGGGATCCTCGACGTTGATTCTGTTGGTGACGTCGTTCTGGTTGAGGCGGTTATTCACTCGCAGCCTGTGCGGACCTTGGCGGCCCGTTCTTCCCCCGGCACGAAGCAATGTTGGCCATTATCCCGCTGTCCCAGCGGGGAACGCAAAAGGAATTTTCTGCTTCCGCGCAAAACACCACAAGAAATGGGAGACGGCCGATAAGCCGGGTTCTGTGCGAAGGGGCGAACCCCCCCCGGCAGCCATTCCTCTGGGCCCGGGATTGCTCCCGGGCTCTAGCCACCTACCCGCAAGCTTGGCCGAGCCGGCCTCAGGCGCTTGCCTATTTGGTGTTGCTCCGGATGGAGGTTGCCCGTTTCACCCCTCCCGTTGCCGGAAGGACTCGTCTCTGTGGCCCTGTTCGTCGCCTTGGCGCCGCTTGCGCGGCGTTATAGCGCCGGGGAGTTACCCCGCATCCCGCTCTTTGGAGCCCGGACTTTCCTCTGTGTTGCCACAGCGGCTGCCTGGCCATCTCCCGGGCGCATTCTACGCCTCGCGCACTGCGTTTCCGCGCTGCAGCGTACGGAACCAGCGCCGGTCGTCGTAAAACTCCGCCCGTTCGCCATCGGGCAGCCATCCCGGATAGCCAAAGACGGGCAGGGGCGCAAGCAGGCGGGGCGACGCGTCCACGGGCAGGTGCGCGAGCCACGCGGCAGCCTGCGCGTCCAGGTCGCCGCCCGGGTCCACGAACAGGGCCTTGCAGGTGATCGCGGGCCTGGGTTCGAGCGCCTGCTCCAGCACGGCGTGGCCCAGCACCACGAAGCGCATTGCGGCGCGCACGCGGCTGCGTTGTTCCCAGAACAGCTCTTTCCAGCGGAACTCGCGGATCAACGCGTTCAGTTCCTCGTCGGCGCAAGCCACCAGTGCGCCACCCTCGTCGAAGATGGTCAGCAGGTCGCGCAACCTGCCGCGCTTGCCGCCCTCGCGCGGGATCTCGGCGGCGTGCAAGGCATTGATGCGCGCCTTGGTGCGCGGAAACGCGAGCCAGCACAAGGCGTTGAACAGGTCGTGTCGGTTCTCCGGCCGGGTGTGCACCTCGCCGGACTCGAACAGGTGGATCTCGTAATACGGGTCCGCGCCTGCCGGCGGGACAAAACGCAGCGGCCTGCCGCTCTCAGTGTGCAGCGACTGCGCCTGGGCGGCGGCGTTCAAGGCGTCCAGCGACGGCACCGGCCCGAAGCGCTCGAGCCAGGGCCGCAGCGGATCGTAGACCGGGTGGGCTAGGCGATCTTCCAGGGCAGCGTCTCGCCAGCGCGCAACGGCACCAGCTGCCCGACGCCGTACGGCAGCGAGGCCGGCACCACCCAGTCGCCGCGTTTCAGGGTGATGCTGCCGGTGTTGACGGGCAGCTTGTAGAACTGCGGCCCGAACCGGCTGGCAAACCCCTCCAGCTTGTCGAGCGCGCCGGCTTCCTCGAACGCCACCGCATAGAATTCTAGCGCCGCGTGGGCGGTGTACACCCCGGCGCAGCCGCAGGAGGCCTCCTTGGTGTCGCGCGCATGCGGCGCGCTGTCGGTGCCGAGGAAAAATTTCGGGTTGCCCGAGGTCGCGGCCGCCACCAGAGCTTCGCGGTGCTCCTCGCGTTTCAATACCGGCAGGCAATAGTGGTGCGGGCGGATGCCGCCCTGGAACAGCGCATTGCGGTTGAGCAGCAGGTGGTGCGCCGTGATGGTTGCCGCCACGTTGGCGCCGGTGACCTCTACGAACTGCGCCGCTTCGCGCGTCGTGATGTGCTCCAGCACCACCCGCAGGCCGGGAAAGCGCACCAGCAGCGGCCCGAGCACTTCCTCGATGAACACCGCCTCGCGGTCGAACACGTCCACTTCCGGATCGGTGACTTCGCCGTGCACCAGCAGCGGCAGTCCCTGCTCCTCCATCTTCTCCAGCGCGTTGAAGCAGCGCGAGATGCGCGTCACGCCGGAATCCGAATTTGTCGTGGCGCCCGCCGGGTAGAGCTTCACGCCGTGCACGTGGCCCGAGCGCTTGGCGAGCGCGATTTCCTCCGGCGGCGTGTCGTCGGTGAGGTAGAGCGTCATCAGCGGCTCGAAATCCGCATCCTCGGGCAGCGCCGACAGGATGCGGCTGCGGTAGGCGAGCGCTTCCTGCGTAGTGCGCACCGGCGCCTTGAGGTTGGGCATCACGATCGCGCGTGCAAAGCGCTTTGCGCTGTCCGGGAGGACGGTCGCCATGAACGGGCCGTCCCGCAGGTGCAGGTGCCAGTCGTCCGGCCGGATCAGCGTGAGGCGGTCCACGGGGGGATTCTACCGGGGGGTAACGGGGGGGCTCTTGCCCCTGTTCTGATCGGCGCGCGCGAGCGCCAGCTTGTAGAGCGAGTTGCGCGGCGCGCCGGTGATGCGCGCTGCGAGCTTTGCCGCCTCGCTCGCCGGCAGCGACTCGAGCAGCACGCCGAGCACGCGCTCGCCTTCGTCCAGCCTGGGCGCTTCGGCCGCGCCAGGGCCGAGGACCAGCACGAACTCGCCCTGCTGGCGGTGGGCGCCCGCCTGCAGCCATGCCGCGGCCTGCGCGAGCGGCATGCGCGCCACCTCCTCGAACTTCTTGGTGAGTTCGCGCGCGAGGACCAGCTCGCGCTCGCCGCCGAATTGCGCCGCGAGATCCTCGACGGTCTCCAGCACCCGGTGCGGGGCTTCATACAGGATCAGCGGCCAGGGCAGGTCGAGCGCGGCCAGCGCCTTGCGCCGCGCGCCGGGCTTGGCCGGCAGGAAGCCGACGAACAGAAACTGGTCGGCGGCAAAGCCGGCCGCCGAATAGGCTGCCACGGCAGCATTCGGTCCCGGCACCGGCAGCACGCGCAGGCCCTCGCGGTGCGCGGCCTCGACCAGCAGCGCGCCCGGGTCGGAGACGCCCGGCGTGCCGGCATCAGTCACCAGCGCCACGCTCCTGCCCTCGCGCAATGCGGCCAGCAGCTTGGCAGTTGCCGCGCGCTCGTTGTGCGCATGCAGGGCGAGGGTCGCGCGCTCGATGCCGTGCCGCGCGAGCAGGGTGCGCGTGGTGCGCGTGTCCTCGCAGGCGACCAGGTCCGCCTGGCGCAGCACCTCCAGGGCGCGCGGGCTGGCGTCGGCAAGGTTGCCGATCGGCGTGGCGACGACGTAAAGGGTTCCGGTCAAGGTTCGGGCGGCAGCATGCGTCAACGCCTGATTGTGCTGATCCGTTAGTCGGAGGGCAAACGGAGGCTGCATGAACCTGGAGGGGCGCAAGGCCGAGGAGCTGTGCGCCGGCCTGTTGGAGAAGGCCGGGCTGCGTATCCTGGCGCGCAATTGGCGCTGCCGGCTGGGCGAGATCGACCTGGTGGCGGAGGAGGCCGGCACCCTGGTTTTCGCCGAGGTGCGGCTGCGCCGCGATCCGCGTTTCGGCGGCGCGGCGGAGTCGGTCACCGCCGCGAAACGCGCGCGCATCGTCGCCGCGGCGCGGCTGTACCTTGCCGGTCGCCCCGCAGTGCCCTGCCGTTTCGACGTGCTGCTGCTGGATTCGCTCGCGCCGGCGCGCGTGCAATGGATCCGGGATGCGTTCACCGAGTAGCCTGCTGGCCGCGGCGCTGCTCCTCGCCGGGGCGCACGCGCTTGGCGAGGAGCGCTCGGCGAGCCTGCGCCTGCTGCTGCAGGAATCGCCCCTCGCCGGCTACCGCTACGCGGAGGCGTCGGAAGTCTGGCCGCTCCTTCGCGTCGGCGACCGGCTCGAACTGTCGCGCGAGCCCGACAATGCGCACGACCCCAACGCCGTGCGCGTGGAATGGCGCGGGCGCATGCTCGGCTACGTGCCGCGCCGCGAAAATGCCGCGCTCGCCTGGGGCCTGGACCGCGGCGAGCCGCTGCGGGCGCGCATCACGCGCCTGGAACCGCATCCGAATCCGGCGCGGCGCGTGCGCTTCGAGGTGTACGTGGAGTAGCCAGGCGCGTCGAGCGTGTAAAATCGCCCGCCATGGGCCACGCAGAGCAGGGCGCCGGGCTCGCCGAGCGCATCGCCGCACATTTCGCCGACAGCGCCAAGCTCAAGCTGGCCGCGGCGCAGGCCCTGTCCGCGCCGATCGCCC
>JANMUO010000377.1:0-17860 GCA_031391655.1 Betaproteobacteria bacterium | reverse complement strand
CATCGTGGGCAAAGCGCCTACCAAGTGGTAACGCCCGGTTGATCGTGGACCCCGCGACCCTCGCCGTGAAGATGGAGATGCCGGAAGAGAAGATCCGCAAGATCCTCAAGATCTCCAAGGAGCCGATCTCCATGGAGACGCCGATCGGGGACGATGACGACTCGCACCTGGGGGACTTCATCGAGGACCAGTCCACGCTCGCGCCCAACGACGCGGCGATGTACGCGTCATTGCGCGAAGTGACCAAGGAAGTGCTCGATACGCTCACCCCGCGCGAGGCGAAGGTGCTGCGCATGCGCTTCGGCATCGAGATGAACACCGACCACACGCTGGAGGAGGTCGGCAAGCAGTTCGACGTGACGCGCGAGCGCATACGCCAGATCGAGGCCAAGGCGCTGAGGAAGCTGCGGCATCCCTCGCGCTCCGAGCGGTTGAAGAGCTTCCTGGATCAGGAAGGGTAAAAAGAAGGGCCGCGAAAGCGGCCCTTCTGCTATGTGTTCCCTGTTCCGAACGGGCCGGTAGCTTAGGGGTTAAAGCAGCGGACTCATAATCCGTTGATCGTTGGTTCGATTCCAACCCGGCCCACCAACCCATCTGTGTGCCAAAAAGGAACCCAATTCCCCTTGTCATCTGTACGGTTGCCGACACACTATACCCGGGCCTACAACAATCAAAAACGGCATGAACCATGAAGGTATTCACCGGGTTGAGAATGATCAGGGAGTTTGAACGGCAGCAGCTTCCTTTCTTCAAGTCCGTCGCCGATGTCGATATCGTCATCGAGATCGGCTATGCGGAGGAGCAGGGGCGGCCGCTGACCCTGAAGCAGCTGTTGCTGCTCAAAATCAGCTCGCGCACGACGGTACGCCGAAAATTGGCCAGGCTGATCGAGCATGGAACTGTGGTCCGGCGCAAGCAGGCGAGCGACCTTCGCGCCAGCCACCTCATCATTTCTCCTGCCAGCACCAAGGTGCTGGGCAAGTATTGCACTTCGGTGTGCTCGATTTCGTCGTTGCATTTCAAGTAGGTGCCCATGACGTAGCGGCGGTCGCCATGCCTAAACCCAGCAGCGCAAAGCAGAATCATCTTCTCGCGGCCCTGCCCGCAGCGGATTACGCGCGCCTGGAGCCCTACCTGGAACCGATCCCGCTGCCGCTGGGACGCTCGGTGTACGAGTCCGGCGGCACGCAGCGCTACGTCTACTTCCCCACCGACGCCATCGTTTCGCTGCTCTACGTCCTCGCGGACGGCGACTCGACAGAGCTCGGCGTGGTGGGCAACGACGGCCTGGTCGGCATTTCGCTTTTCATGGGGGGGGACACGACGCCGAGCCGGGCCGTGGTGCAAAGCGCGGGCCACGGCTACCGGCTCAAAGCCTCCCTCCTGAAAGCCGAATTCGATAGCGGCGGCGCGCTGCACCTTCTGCTGTTGCGCTACACGCAGGCGCTGATCACGCAGATGGTGCAGACGGCGGTGTGCAACCGGCACCACACGGTGGACCAGCAGTTGTGCCGCTGGCTGCTGCTGAGCCTGGACCGGCTGCCCTCCAACGAACTGGTGATGACGCAGGAACTGATCGCCGACATGCTGGGCGTGCGCCGCGAGGGCGTGACCTTGGCCGCCGGCCACCTGCAGGAGGCGGGATTGATCCGCTACCACCGCGGCAAGATCACCGTGCTGGACCGTGCGAAACTCGAAGCGCGGGTATGCGAGTGCTACGCGGTGGTGCGGCAGGAAACCGACCGGCTGCTGCCCCGCGGGGAGTTCCAGCGGCTCTAGCTAGCTTGACCCGGCCCACCAAATCATGCTGGCGGGCAGGGCTTCACCTTGCGAGCCTTGGCGAGGAACGCGGTGATCTGCCCGGCGATCCCCGTGTTTTCCTCGACTTTGCCGTAGTTGGCGACGAAGTTCTCGAGTAGCGCGCGGCCGTCGAGCCGTTCCTGCTCGAGACGCCGGCACTCACGCTCGGCTGCCTCACGCGCTTCCTGCTCGGCGCGCTGGCGGGCACGGGCTTCTGCCTCCGCCCTCTCCTGACGCTCGCGCGCCTCGGCCTCCAGCCGGCGGCGCTCGGCGGCGAGCCGCTCCTCCTCGGCAATCCGCTGCTTCCGGGCGGCCTCTTCCAGGGCAAGCTGCGCGGCGCGCTCACGCTCGAGGCGCTCCCGTTCGGCGCGTTCCGCAGCTTCCCTCCTGGCCGTGGCCTGCCGCTCTTCTTCCGCGATTCTGGCGCGGCTCTCGGCCTCGCTGACCGCGCGGCACATCAGGTTGTCGCCGCCGGTATCGAAGGGTCTGCTGCAGTCCTGTTCGCTTACCCTGCGCGTCGGATCCAGCGGCGGCACGTTGGCTCCCTCCTGCGGTTTGATACTGCAGCCGGCCGCGAGCACGAGGAGGAGGACGACGGTGATGTTCTTGATCATGGCACTCCCTTCAGGTTCGACTCCGATGCGAAGGATACGCGCTCGGCGCGCTGCGACACAATCCCCACATCCCGCTATGATTTGCCATGAAAAGCAGGGATGACGCGGCCGACCCGCTGTCGCTGATCGAAGCGCGCTTTGCCGCGCAGCGCATCGCCTTCGGACCCATCATCTTCCAGGCGGCGCGGTTGTTGCGCGACCTGGGAATCCTGGAAGTGCTGCGCGCGGCGCGCGCCGGCCTCACCCTCGAAGCGATCACCGCCAAGGTCGCCACGCCGCGCCACGGCGTGCTGGTGCTGCTGGAGGCCGGGCTCGCCGCGGACGTCGTGCGTGCCGATGGCAAGCGTTTTCTGCTCACCAAGACCGGCGCGTGCCTGCTGCGCGACGACCTCACGCGCATCAACATGGATTTCGTGCACCACGGCTGCTTCCAGGCCATGTTCCACCTGGAGGAGGCGATCCGAGAGGGCAAGCCCGCCGGCCTGCAGCAGGTGTTCGGCAACTGGGAAACGATCTACCCCGCGTTGTCCTCGCTCCCCGAACCCGTGCGCGAGAGCTGGTTCCGCTGGGATCACTATTACTCGGACGCCGCGTTCCCGCAGGCGTTGCCGATCGTGTTCGAGCGGCCCCACCGCAAGCTGCTCGACGTGGGCGGCAACACCGGCAAGTGGGCGATCCAGTGTGCGCAGCACGCGCCCGAAGTCGAGGTGACGATCCTCGACCTTCCAGGACAGCTCGCGGTCGCGAAGCAAAATGTCGAGGCGCTCGGACTGCAAGCTCGCATCACGTTGCAGCCCGGCGACCTGCTGGACCACGCCAGGCCGTTCCCGGCGGGGTTCGACGCGATCTGGATGAGCCAGTTCCTCGTGTGCTTCTCTGAAGGCGACGTGCGCAAGCTGCTCGAGCGCGCGGCCGCGGCCATGGGGCCCGAGAGCCGCCTGTACATCCTGGACACCTTCTGGGACCGCCAGGACCACCCGGTTTCGGCCTTCTGCCTGCAGGCGATCTCGCTCTACTTCACCTGCCTCGCCAACGGCGCCAGCCGCATGTACAAGGCCTCCGACATCGCGGCGATGGCCGAAGGCGCCGGCCTGCTGGTGGAGCGGGTCACCGGAACGCTCGGTATCTGCTCAGCGCTCATGATCTGCCGCCGGCGCTGACCGGCGCGCCGCCGGCGATGCGCAGGACGAACACCCAGATGCAGGAGATGCCGGCCAGCACGGCAAGGTGGAATATCTCGTGCGGCTCGACGATTCCCGGGAGGAGCACCGGCCAGCGTGCGAATTCAACCACCGCGCCCGCGGTATAGGCCAACGCGCCCCACAGGATCAGCTGGATGGTGCGCAGCCCGTAGCGCCGCGAGATGTGCAGCGCGGAGATCACCCCCATCCAGCCCAGCCCGAGGTACATCAGCATGCCGAGCCACTCGGGCATGGTGTCGAAGTAGACGGTCTTCAGCACCAGTCCGGTGAGCGCCGCGCCCCAGATGCCCGCCAGCATGCCCCAGCGCCATCCGCCGCGGAACAGGATGATGTGCACCGGCGTGAAGCTGCCCGCGATCAGCAGGAAGATGGCGGCGTGGTCCAGGCGCTTGAGTACCTCGCGGGCGGCGGTGCCGGGCGAGAGCAGGTGGTACACCCCGCTCATGCTGAGCAGCAACACGCAGGAGAATGCGAACACCGATAGCGAGGTCACGCGCCCGCGGTCGCCGCGCCCGCGGCGCAGGAGGACCATGCCGAGGACCGAGAACACCAGCGCGCCGGACAGGTGGGTAAGGGAACTGACGGGGTCGCTGAATCCGACGATGGCAAACACGCGGGCGGCGTCGGGCATGCCCGCATCCTAATGGACTAGGATATCGGCATGGCCGACCGCGAACGCGTCTTTCGACTGACCCAGGCCGGGCGCGAAGCCTGGGAGAGCCAGGACGTCGCCGTGCCCGCCGACTACCGGCGCATGCTCTGGCTGATGGATTTCCACGGCCACGCCGGCGTGATCCGCGACCTGCTGCGCCAGTACCCGAAGCACGTGCTCGACGAATGGCTGGCGGAGATGGAGGAGATCGGCCTCATCGAGGAGACCCTCGAGACGCAGGACAGCGACCCCCCTTTCTCCAGCCGCGACGCGGACCGCACGGTGGCAATGACGCGCGACGACATTCGCCAACAGGCCGACGCCGCCGGCGCGTCGCTCTCGCGAACCGGCGCCTATGTCGCGGCGGACCGCCTGGGCCAGCGCCCCGCGCCAATGAAGTCGCCTGCCGACAGCGTGGTGCTGATCGTGGAAGACGACCCCGACCAGCTCGCGCTCGCGGACTTGAGGGTGAGCATGGCCGGCTACAAGGTGCGCGTCGCCACCTCGGTGAACGCGTTCCTGCACAGCATGCTGGACGACGGCGCGCCCGACCTGCTGCTGCTGGACGTCACGCTGCCCGACGGAGATGGTTTCGAGGTGCTGGCCAAGATGCGCCGCCACCCCGTGCTCGGCTCGCTGCCCATCGTGCTGCTCACGGCGCGCAATGATGCGGCCGACATTGGCAAGGGGCTGCTGATGGGCGCCGACGGCTACGTCACCAAGCCCTACACCAAGAACATCCTCGCCGACGTCATCCGGCGCGTGCTCAAGCACGACGGGGCAGCCTGATGGCGGCGGGTGGCGATGCGGGCGGCGAAGGCGAACATCTCGCGCAGTGGTTGAAGGAGGCGGGACGGCGCGCGCAGCGCGCGGTGCCCTCCCCGGAGGACGACGGCGACACCTACAACTCGCCCGCTTCGCTGCACAAATACCTCGAACAGCTGGCGGGCAAGCCCCTGCGCACGCACACCGAGGTGCTCGCCTTCCTCAACGAAGTGGCCGGCAACCAGCCGGTGAACCTGCACGCGGTGGAGCGCCGGCGCATGGTGCGCGAGCTCTCGCTGCTCGCCCTGCTGTCCGTGAGCTACCTGCACTTCTACTACTGGCAGGTGCAGCTGGAGATCGCGGCCCTCAACACGGTGCGCACTTTCGTGCTGGCGCCGGCGGCCATGCCCCCGCAACAAACGAAAACCTAGGGTAGGCCCCTGCAACGCGGCTTCACGCTGATCGAACTGATGATGGTAGTGGCCATCATCGGCCTGCTGTCGGCCGTCGCGCTGCCCGCCTACCAGGACTACACGGTGCGCGCCAAGGTGTCCGAATTGATCATCGCGCTGAGCGCCTGCCGCAACGCGGTGACCGAGGCCTACCAGACGGGCGGTGTGCCCCCGGGCGCCGGCCAGTGGGGATGCGAGGGCGCCGGTTCGAAATTCGTCGGCGGCATCAGCACCGACGCGAACGGCGTGATCACGGTGATGGCGCAGAACATCAGCATTTCCGTAGATGCCCGCTTGATCCAGCTGGCGCCCTACATCGGCGGGGTGGCGGCCGACTCGTCGTCCATGATGGGCCAGCCGATCAGTGAGTGGCGCTGCGGCCCAACCGCCGCCAACGGCGTGAGTATCAAGTACCTGCCGGCGGCCTGCCGCGGCTAGGCCCGGCCCGCCCGGCGCTCGAGCAGCCTGGAGAAATTCTCGATCGACAGCAGGTGCGCGTAGATGCGCCCGAGGATGCCCTTCTTCGCGAGATTCTTGAACTGGCTGATGTTCAGGTGCTCGATCTTCTTCTCGTCGATGCGGTGCATGCCGGCGAGCTGCACCGCGTCTCCCTTGGCCGGCTTCGCCTGCAGGCTGAAGGGCTCCAGCAGCGCGTAGTCGCCCAGGATCGAGCAAAGCTCCCTCGCGCGTTCCAGGTCCGCCTCGTACTCCGCCAGCAGGCGCTGCATGTCGCGCCACTTGGCGCTCGGCTCGCCTTTGTCGTCGAACATCGCCTCGCCGGCCTCGTCCAGGTTCGATTTCTCCACGCAGACCATGCGGTTTTCCTGCTCGACCTTGTTCAGCGTCACCTTTGCCATGCAGAACGGGAAGCGTCGCGCATAGGCAGGGACGTACAGGTTGGGTGCCCAGGCGCCGGCGCCGTCCACGTACAGGTTCTCGCCCGCCGTCATGCCCAGCACGGCGACGGGCGCAAAGCTCTTGCCGCCGTCGGCCGAGGTGAACACCAGTGGATAGTCGCGCGCCGCCAGTGCGAACTCGGTGAAGCTGACCGGGATCGCGTTCAACTTGCGCGCGAACTCGGGCACCTCGCCGCGCCCGAGGAGCCGCACGCGGTGCGTTTTGAGGAGCGGAACGATGTCCTTGTAGCCGAAGGGCGGGTTGATCTGCATTCGTGAACCCTCGAGGGAGGGTGCCGATGATAGGGGGCATCCTGCATCGCCGCAATGCGCCCGCCGAGTGTGTTCGAATCGGGAGTTCTGCTGTAAAATCCGCGACTTCCCAAGGGGTGGTAGCTCAGCTGGGAGAGCGCCGCGTTCGCAATGCGGAGGTCGAGGGTTCGATCCCCTTCCACTCCACCAGTTTTCCTGGTGCTAAATAGCGCCCATGGCCTTCAGCCTGAAGCCGGGCAGCATTCGCGGCGAGTTGGCGCTGTTCGTCGTCGCGCTCGCGCTGCCGCTGGTGGCGCTGATCGGCTACAGCGTCTACGAGCGGGCGCAGCAGGACCTCGCGGAGGCCGAGGCGTCGGTGCGCCGGCAGACCGAGAACGCGGCGGACCGCGCTGCCCGCTTCATCGAGGACACGCGCGCTGCGCTGGAATCGATCGCCAGGCGGCCACTGGTGCGCGCGATGGACGCCGGGCGCTGCGACCCGGGCCTGAAGGACCTCCTGGACCTGTACCCGCGCGCCACCAATTTCCTGGTGGTGGACCGCGAAGGGCGCATCCTGTGCGGCGCGATCCCGCCGCCGCGCGACCGCGTGGTGCGCATCCGGGACGAGGCGCTGCTGCGTGAAATCCTGGCGAGCGGGCGCTTTGCGCTGTCGCGGCCGGTGGTAGGCGTCATCAACAAGCGCTGGACCGTGGCCGCGGTGCAGCCCGTGTTGGGCGCGGGCGGCGAGGTCCTCGGCAGCGTCAGCATGTCGATCGACCTGCTGAACTGGAATCCGCTGCAGTCCGCGACAGGCCTTCCCGAGGGCGCGGTCGTGACGCTGCTGAGCGGCGGCGTGATCATCGCCCGCTCGGCGGACGCGGCGCAATGGGTGGGGCGCGATGCCGGCGGCAGCGAGATCCTGAGCCACATGGCGCGGATGGAGGAAGGCGTGGTGCGCGCGCGCGGGGTAGCGGACATCGAGCGCATCTGGGCCTTCCGGCCGGTGCCCGGGACCAACTGGGCCGCGCTTTCGGGAATTCCCACCGACGTGGTGTTCGCGCCGGCGCGGACGCGCATGGCGCAGCTTGGCGCCCTGCTCGCGCTGGCGCTCGGCGTGGCGCTCGCCTTCGCCCTGCTGTTCGGGCGCCGCCTGACGCGGCCGATCCGCGACATCGCCGAAGCGGTGCGCCTGCGCGCCGAAGGCCACGAGGAGGTGCGCGTGCCGGTGTCCGGACCGCGCGAGGTCGCGGCGGTGGCGAGCGAGCTGAACCGCAGCATCGATACCGGCCTGCGCATGGCGCGCGAGCGCGAGGAGCTGCTCGAGCGCATGCAGATGCAGCTCGAGCGCATGCCGATTGCCTGCCTGCTGTTCGACCGCGACCTGTCGATCACCTACGTCAACGCGGCGACCGAGCGCGTGTTCGGCTGGCAGCGCGAGGAGATGATCGGGCGCAAGGCCGTGGACCTGTACGTGCCCGCGCACCGCCGCGCCGAAGTCGAAGCGTACTTTGCGCGCCTGCGCCGGGGGGAATACCTGTCGGCGCAGGGCGGGGTATTGCGCAAGGACGGGACCTTGGTGATGCTCGAATGGGTGAACACGCCGTTGATGAGCGGGAGCGGCGAGTTCCTGGGCCAGATGTCGATGGCCACCGACATCACCGAGCGCCTGCGCGCCGAGCAGCGGCTGCAGCTCGCGCAGCGCCTGTACGCGGCGCTCTCGGAGGTGAACGAAACCATCGTGCGCGTGCGCGACCGCAGGGAGCTGTTCCGCCAGGTGTGCAGCATCTGCGTCGAGCGCATCGGTTTCGTGGTGGCCTACGTCGCCCTGGTGGAGGCCGGGCGCGTGGTGCCGCGCATCTACGCGGGCGAGGGCAGCGGCTTCCTTGGCGATTTCACCTTCTCGCTGGATCCCGCCGACCCGTTTGCGGGGACGGTCACCGCCGTCGCGGTGCGCAGCAAGCGCGCGGCGGTGGCCAACGAGATCGACGCCGATCCCGGCAAGCAGGCCGGCCGGCCGCTGCGCGAGCGCATCGGCTCGAAGGCCGCGGCCTCCTTTCCGCTGTTCCTGGGCGACGAGGTCATCGGCGCGCTCACGCTGCATTCGGCAGTGGCGGATTTCTTCGACGCCAGCCTGGTCGAGTTGCTGCGACGCATGGCCGACGACCTGTCCTTCGCGCTGGACAAGCTCGCCGAGCGGGAAACGCTCGCCGCACTGCGGCGCGAACTGGAGGAGCGCGTGCGCCGGCGCACCGCGGAGCTCGAGGACGCCAACCAGGAGCTCGAGGCCTTCAGCTACTCGGTGTCGCACGACCTGCGCGCGCCGGTGCGCCACGTCGACGGCTTCGTGCGCCTGCTGGAAAAGGAATTGGCGCAGCCGAGCGAGAAGGCGGCGCACTACCTGGGCACCATCGCGAGCGCCGCCAAGCGCATGGGCATGCTCATCGACGACCTGCTGCAGCTTTCGCGCACCGGGCGCCAGGCGCTGACGCTGCGCGCGGTGGACCTGCAGCCGCTGGTGCGCGAGCTCGTCGCCGAGTTCTCGCTGGAAGCCGGCACCCGCCAGGTGGAGTGGACAGTGGGAGAAATGCCCACCGTGATGGCCGACGCGTCGCTGCTCAGGATCGTGCTGCAGAACCTGCTGTCCAATGCGCTCAAGTACTCGCGCGCGCGGCCGGTGGCGCGCATCGCGGTCGAGGTGCACGCGCTGGACACCGGTGAAACGGCGCTCTCGGTGACCGACAACGGGGTAGGCTTCGACATGCGTTTCAAGGACAAGCTGTTCGGCGTGTTCCAGCGCCTGCACCGCGAGGAGGAGTTCGAGGGCACCGGCATCGGCCTCGCCACGGCGCGGCGCATCGTGAACCGGCACGGCCAGCGCATCTGGGGCGAGTCGCGGCCGGGCGAAGGGGCGACGTTCAGCTTCACCATCACGCGCGCGGAGGTTGTGCATGAAGGCATCGCGGATACTGCTGGCCGAGGATAGCGCGCAGGACGTCGAGCTCACGCTCGAGGCGCTGGGCGAGCACAACATCTCCAATTCCGTGGACGTGGCGCGCGACGGCGCGGAGGCGCTCGACTACCTGTTCAGGCGCGGCGCGCACGCCGCTCGCCAGGGCGGCAACCCGGTGCTGATCCTCCTCGACCTGAAGATGCCCAGGGTCGACGGGCTGGAGGTGCTGCGCACGGTAAGGGCCGACCCGCGCCTGCGCACCATCCCAGTGGTGGTGCTCACCTCCTCGCGCGAGGAGCAGGACGTGGTTCGAAGCTACGAGCTGGGTGTCAACGCCTACGTGGTCAAGCCCGTGCAGTTCGAGAAGTTCGTCGACGCGGTGAAGGAACTGGGACTATTCTGGATGCTGCTGAACGAGCCCCCGCCGGAACGCGGCTAGCGCGCATGGCACGGCTGCGCGTGCTGATGCTGGAGGATGCGCCCGCGGACGCCGAGCTGGCGCTGGCCGCGCTCGAGGAGGCGGGCTTTGCCTGCGAGGCCGAGCTCGCCGACGATCGCGAGTCCTTCACGCGCCTGTACGCGCCGGGCCGGCAGGACGTGGTGATCGCCGACTACAGCCTGCCGGGCTACACCGGGCTGGACGCGCTGGCGCACGTGCGCGGCGCGGATGCGCTGGCGCCGTTCATCCTGCTCTCGGGCGCGCTGGGCGAGGAGCGGGCGGTCGACGCGCTGCGCGCCGGGGCCACCGATTTCGTGCTGAAGGACAACCTGCGGCGCCTTGCGCCCGCCGTGGCGCGCGCGCTGGAGGAAAGCCGCGTGCGCCGGCAGCACCAGGCCACGCAGCAGGCGCTCGAGCTCTCCGAGCGCCGCTACCGCGCCATCGTCGAGGACCAGTCGGAGATGATCATCCGCATGCTGCCCGACTCCACGGTGACCTTCGTCAACCGCGCCTACTGCCGCGCCATCGGCCTGTCGCAGGACCAGGTGCACGGCCGCGTGCTGCTCGACAGCATGCGCGCGGAGGAACGCGAGGGCCTGCAGCACGTGTTCGAGCGCATTACGCCCGCCGGGCCGGCGCACGAGATCGACCTGCAGATGGCCGACCTCGCCAATCCCGGCGGCGCCCGGCGCTGGACGCACTGGTCGGTGCGCGGGGTGTTCAGCGCGGGCGGTGCGCTGGCCGAGATCCAGGCGGTGGGCCGCGACGTCACCGCGCTGCGCCTCGCCATGGACCAGCTCGCCACCGCGCGCGAGCGCCTGCAGCGCCTGTCGCGGCGGCTGCTCGAAGTGCAGGAGGCCGAACGCAAGCACCTGGCGCGCGAGCTGCACGACGACATCGGGCAGGCGCTCACGGCGCTCAAGCTCAACCTCGAGGCGCTGCAGCGCGGCCGCGACGGCGAGGCACTGGCCGCGCGCATCTTCGAGGCGCTGGAGACCACGCGCCACACCATCGAGCGGGTGCGGCAGCTCTCGCTCAACCTGCGGCCGCTGCAGCTCGATGACCTGGGCCTCGCCGCGGCGCTGCGCTCGCACCTGGACCGGCAGGCGGCGCTTGGGCAGCTCGCGCCGCACGTCGAGATCCTGGAGGTGCCGGTGCGGTTGCCACCGGAGGTGGAGACCGCCTGCTTCCGCGTGGCGCAGGAGGCGATCAACAACATCGTGCGCCATGCGCGCGCGGGCAACGTCTGGCTGCGCCTGTGCGTGGCCGGCGGCCGCCTGGAGCTTTCGGTGCGCGACGACGGCGCGGGCTTCGACGTCGAGGCGGCGCAGCGCCGCGCGGCCTCTGGCGTGAGCCTGGGCGTGGTGAGCATGGAGGAGCGCGTCGCGCTGGCCGGCGGGACCTTCCGCATCCAGTCCGCGCCCGGGCAGGGCACGGTGGTGGTGGCATCATTCCCGGTGGCGACGGAGGCCTGAATGGCGAGCTTGCGCGTGCTGCTGGTCGACGATCACGCCCTGGTGCGCGCCGGCATGAAATCGCTTTTGCGCGACATCGAGGGCGTCGAGGTGGTGGGCGAGGCGGCCGACGGCGCCGAGGCGCTCGCGCTCGCCGAGCGCGAGCGGCCCGACGCCGTGCTGCTGGACATCGCCATGAAGGGCATGAACGGGCTGGACACCGCGCAGCGCCTGCGCGAGCTGCATCCGGGCATCAAGGTGCTGATCCTGTCGATGCACTCGAGCGAGGAGTACGTGCTGCAGGCGCTGCGCGCCGGGGCCGTCGCCTACCTGATCAAGGACTCCGCCACCGCGGAGCTCGAGCTCGCGCTGCGCAGCGTGATGCGCGGCGAGACCTACCTGAGCCCCGCGATCTCGCGCCAGGTGGTGGAGGGCTACGTGCAGCGCATGGGCGCCGGCGCCGCCGACGATCCGCTCACCCCGCGCCAGCGCGAGGTGCTCAAGCGCATCGCCGAGGGCGGCAGCACCAAGGAGATCGCCTTCGCGCTGGGCCTGTCGGTGAAGACGGTGGAAACCCATCGCGCGCAGGTCATGGAGCGGCTGGGAATCCGCGATGTCGCGGGCCTGGTGCGCTACGCCATGCGCACCGGCCTCGTTCCTCCGGAAAAGTAAGCGCTTTCAGCAGGTTGTGCCTCTCGGGGATTTCCCTACGCGGTTTAGGGAAGCGCCCGATTACGTGCGGGCGGCAGGCCGCCTAAGCTGCGCCCCACATGGCTGATTCCGCAGCGCCCAGGCGCGTCCTGATCCTCGATGGCAATGCCGGCTTCGTCGCGGCTGCCACGCGTTTTGTCGAGCGGCTGCCGGGCTGCTCGCTGGCGGCGGCCGACGTGGTGCTGGTGGACCTCGGGCTGGCGGGACTGGACCTCGCGCGGCGCCTGAAGGCGGGCAATCCTTCGGTCATCGTGATGGCGCTGGCTCTCTTTCCCACGCCGGAACTGCAAGCGGAGGCCGCGCGCGCCGGCATCGACGCGCTGATCTCCAAGGAAGCTTTCGCCGACGATCTGCCGCACGCTCTGCGGGAAATCGGCAATGGCCGCTGAGATGCTGAGCGCCGCCGCGCCGCTGCCCCTGCGCATATTGGTGGTGGAGGACGACGCCCACGACGCGGAGCTGCTGGACGGCTACCTCGCCGAGGCGGTGCGCGACGGCGCAGAACTGCTGCACGCACGCAGCCTGACCGAGGGGCTGCGGCTGCTCGAGGCGCACGACGTGCACCTCACGCTGCTCGACCTCGACCTGCCCGACAGCAGCGGCTTCCAGACGCTGGAGCGCATGCGCGCCGCGGCCGCCGGACCGGTGGTCGTCATCTCCGGCAACGGCCACCCGTCGCTCGTGCAGGAGGTGCTCAAGCGCCGCGCCTACGACGTGATCCCCAAGAACGAGCTCGACGCGGCGACCTTGCGCCGCATCCTGCGCCTGGCCGGCATGCACCAGGAAGCCGGCCGCGCGCTGCGCTCCACCGAGGAGCGCTTTCGCACGACCTTTGAGCACGCCGCGGTGGGCCTCGCGCACACCGACATCGAGGGCCGCATCCTGCTCGCCAACGAGCGGCTATGCGAGATCCTCGGCTATGCGCGCGAAGAACTGGTCGGGCGCAATTTCCGCGACCTCTCGCATCCCGAGGACCGCGAGGCCAGCGCGGCACTGCGCGCCGACCTGCACCGCGGCGAGACGCAGAAGGTGTCGCTGCGCAAGCGCTACCTGCGCAAGGACGGCGAAATAGTCTGGATACAGCTCACCATATCGCTCGTGCGGGACGACGGCGGCAATCCGCTCTACGAAATCGCCGCGTTTGCGGACGTGTCGGGGCTGGTGCGCACCGAGTTGCATCTGCGCGCCAGCGAATCGCGGCTGCGCGCGATCATCGGCGCCGAGCCCGAATGCGTGAAGGTGCTCGATGGCGAGGGCACGCTGATCGACATGAATCCCGCCGGCCTCGCCATGGTCGAAGCCGATTCCCTGGAGGCGGTGGCCGGACAGTGCGTCTACGCGCTGGTCGTGCCGGAGCATCGCGCGGCGTTTCGCGCGCTCACCGAGCGCGTGAGTCGCGGCGAGCGCGGCATGCTCGAGTTCGAAGTGATCGGGCTCAAGGGCACGCGGCGCTGGCTCGAGACCCACGCCGTGCCGCTCAGCGACGAGGCGAGCGGCAAGACGCTGATGCTGGGCATCACGCGCGACGTCTCGGCGCGCAAGGAATCGGAACTTGCCGAGAGGCGCATACGGCGCATGTACGCGGCG
The DNA here is from genome assembly GCA_031391655.1 of Betaproteobacteria bacterium. Lineage (GTDB taxonomy): Bacteria > Pseudomonadota > Gammaproteobacteria > Burkholderiales > SG8-39 > JAABQT01. The sequence continues at coordinate 4,086 of JANMUO010000377.1, read as the reverse complement.
CTCAGTGCGACGAGCGAGGCGATCGTCGGGGCCGCGGACAGCCAGACGCTTTACCGCCGCGTCTGCGAGCTGCTCGTCGAGCACGGCGGCATCAAGCTGGCGGCGGTGCGGCTGGTGGACCGCGCCACCGGCTGGATCGAGGCGGTGGCCATTGCCGGCGAGCCGGCATCCTATCTCGCCAAGGCACGCGTTTCCGTCGACCGCAGCCGACCGCAGGCATACGGGCCGGCCGCCAGGACGGTGCTGGAAGGGTGCACGGTGGTGAACAACGATTACTTTGCCGAACCGTCGCTCGCGCTGTGGCACGCGGCGGCGCGCGAGGTGTATCGCCGCCATCATGAGCGTGCCGCTGCGCCGCGGCGGCGAGGTGATCGGCCTCATCTCGCTGTACGCGGGGGAGACCGGCTGGTTCGACCCGGAGCTGGTGGGCCTGGCGGAGCGCATGGTGCAGAACGTTTCCTTCGCGCTGGACAACCTGGAGCGCGAAGCGCAGCGCAAGGGCGCCGAGCAGGCGCTGCGCGAGAGCGAGGGGCGCTTCCGCAGCCTGACCGAGCTCGGCTCGGACTGGTTCTGGGAGCAGGACGCGCAATACCGCTTCAAGGCGTTTAGCGGCGGGCGGGGCGACGCCAAGTGGGGCGGCGACCAGGCGGTCAATGTCGGCCGGTGTCGCTGGGAAATTGCCGGCCTCACGCCGCTCAGCATGAGCTGGGAGGAGCACCGCGCGCTGCTGGATGCACGCAAGCCGTTCCGCGACTTCGAGTACATGCGCGCGTTGCCGGACGGCACGCGGCGCTACGTCACCTCCAGCGGCGAGCCGATGTTCGGCGCCGACGGCAGCTTCCAGGGCTACCGCGGCACCGCCGCCGACATCACCGAGCGCAAGACGGCAGAGCAGCGCGTGCAGCTCGAGCACCAGGTGGCGCGGCACCTCGCCGATGCCAGGAGCGCCGGGGAAGGATTGGTCGCGGCGATGCGCGCAATCTGCGAGTCCGAGGGCTGGGACTGCGGGCGCTATTTCGCCGTCGACGAGGCCGCGGACCTGCTGCGCGTCACCGAGTGCTGGGGCGTGGCGGATGCGGAGGTGCAGCGCTTTGTCGCGGCTTCGCGCGGCCAGAGGCAGGTGCGCGGCGACGGACTGGCCAGCGCGGTCTGGCAGTCGGGCGAACCGCTGTGGCTGGCCGACGTCAGCAGCGACCCCCGCGTGTCGGAGGCCGGCCGCGCGATCAACGGCAACATGCGCAGCGCGTTCGTGTTCCCGGTAACCTTGCAGGCGCGCACCATCGGCGTACTGGCGATCGCCGGGCGCGAAATCCGCGAGCCGGACCAGGCGCTGCTGCAGACCATGCTCGCCATCGGCAGCCAGATCGGGCAGTTCCTGCAGCGCAAGCTCGCCGAGCAGTCGACGCGCGAGAGCGAGGAGCGTTTCCGCAGCCTGACCGGGCTCTCCTCCGACTGGTACTGGGAGCAGGACGCCGAGCTGCGCTTCATCGCCACCGGGGGCGTGCAGGATGCGCGCGGCGGCATCACCGCCGCGCAGCACGACGCGCTGCGCCGCTGGGAGCTGCCCGGCACCGAGACGCTGAGCGGCAGCTGGGAGGAGCACAAGGCCGTGCTCGCCGCGCGCCAGCCCTTTCGCGACCTGGTTCTCCGGCGCACGGGCAACGACGGCGGTGTGCGCTACGTCAGCGTCGCGGGCGAGCCCATCTTCGGACAGGACGGCGCATTCCTCGGCTACCGCGGCATCGCCAAGGACGTCACCGCGAGCCACGAGGCGGTGCTGGCAATGCAGGAAAGCGAGCGGCGCCTCTCGGCGCTGTTCAGCAACCTGCCGGGCATGGCCTACCGCTGCCGCAACGACGCCAACTGGACCACGCAGTTCGTCAGCGAGGGCGCGCGCGCCCTCACCGGCTACGCGCCGGAGGATTTCGCCAGCGGGCGCATCACCTACGGCGAGCTGATGCACGCCGGGGACCGCGAGCGCGCCTGGGACATCGCGCAGGCGGCGCTGCGCCAGCGCGCGCCGTTCGTCGTCGAGTACCGCCTGCGCACCGCCGAGGGCGCCGAGAAACGCGTGTGGGAGCGCGGCGCCGGCGTGTACGCGCCCGACGGCACGGTGGTGGCGCTGGAAGGATTTGTCGAGGACATCACCGAGCGGCGCCGGGCCGAGGCGGCGGTGCGCGAAAGCGAGGAGCGCTTCCGCAACCTGAGCGGGCTGTCTTCCGACTGGTATTGGGAGCAGGACGTCGAATTCCGCTTCACCCACACCAGCGTGGACCAGGGCTCGCCGGTGTACGGCGACCCGATGCGCCCGCTGGGCAAGGCGCGCTGGGAGCTGCCGCTGTTGCCGTTGAATAGTAGCTGGGACCAGCACCGCGAGACGCTGCAGGCGCACCGCACGTTCCGTGATTTCGAGTACAGCTACGCCGGAACGGGCGGCGATGCGCGCTATGTCAGCGCGAGCGGCTACGCGATCTTCGACGCCGCCGGCGCGTTCACCGGCTATCGCGGCATCGCCAAGGACATCACCGAGCGCAAGTACGCCGAGGCAAAGCTGAGCATGCACGCGCAGCGCCAGGAGGCGATCGCCCGGTTCGGCCAGTTCGCCATCGGCCGGCGCACCGTGGAGGAGCTCTACACCGAGGCGGCGCGCGCGCTGCGCTGCGAAGGCGTGGACGCGGTCTCGCTGCTGGAGATGTACACCGAGCGTCACGAGTACCTGGTGCGCGCCACGCAGGGCGAAGGGCCGCACGCCTCGCTCGGCCAGATCGGCCCGATGGCACCCGACAGCGTGTGGCCGGACATCCTGCGCGAGAACGCGCCGCGCATCGCCGGCCGCCAATACCTCGCCACCCGGCCGCTCGACCGGCCCTGGCGCGCCTGGCTGCACGGCATGGGCAGCGCCGTGTATGCGCCGGTGCGCGACGACGTGAAGCCCATCGCCATGCTGTGCATCTACGCGGTACGCGAGCACGCCTTCGGGCCGGAAGACGTGCGCTTCGCCGAGGCCGTCGGCCACGTCCTCTCGACCGCCCTGCAGCGGCAGAAGGCCGAGGAGCGCCTGGCGCGCCTGGCGCAGTTCGACGCGCTCACCGGACTGCCCAACCGCACGCTGCTGCATGACCGCCTCGCGCAGAGCGTGGTGCAGGCGCGGCGCAGGAAGGACCACGTCGGGGTGCTGTTCGTGGACCTGGACCGCTTCAAGCTGATCAACGACACGCTCGGGCACCACCAGGGCGACGCGCTCATCCGCCAGGTGGGCCAGCGCCTGCTCGGTTGCGTGCGCGCCGGCGACACGGTCGGGCGCATCAGCGGCGACGAGTTCGCCGTGGTGCTCGCCGACATGGTGCACCCGGACGACGCCGCGCTGGTGGCGCAGAAGGCGCTCGACGCGCTGGCGCTGCCCTTCGACCTGGGCGGCAACGAGGCCTACATCACCGCCTCGGTCGGCATCGCCGCTTATCCCGGCGACGGCGACAACGCCGAGGCGCTGCTCAAGAACGCCGACATGGCGATGTACCGCGCCAAGGAATCCACGCGCAACAGCTTCTGCTTCTTCACCGCGGAGATGAACCAGCGGTCGCTCGCCAAGGTGCAATTGAATACCGACCTGCGCCGCGCGCTCGAGCGCCGGGAATTCACGCTGCACTACCAGCCGAAGGTGGACCTTCCCACCGGCAAGCTGCGCGGGGTGGAGGCGCTGCTGCGCTGGAACCATCCGGTGCGCGGCCTGGTGTCGCCCGCCGAGTTCATCCCGGCGCTGGAGGATTCGGGCCTCATCATCCCGGTGGGCGAGTGGGTGGTGGAGGAGGCCTGCCGCCAGCTGCACGCCTGGACGGCCGCCGGCTGCACGCCGGTGCCGGTGGCGGTGAACCTCTCGCCCAAGCAGTTCCGCCGCCGCGACCTGGATACGGTGATCTCGCAGGCGCTGGTGCAGGCGGGCATAGCGGCCGAGTTCCTCGAGCTGGAGATCACCGAGAGCTGCCTGATGGAGAATCCCGAGGACGCGGTGCGCGTGATGCGCAACCTGCGCGCCGCGGGCCTGCGCATCTCGATCGACGATTTCGGCACCGGCTACTCGAGCCTGTC
>JANMUO010000330.1:0-3195 GCA_031391655.1 Betaproteobacteria bacterium | reverse complement strand
CGACTCCTACATCGTCAACGGCCAGAAAACCTGGACTACGCTCGCCCACTACGCGGACTGGATCTTCTGCCTGGTGCGTACCGGCTCCGCCGACGACAAGAAGCAGGAGGGCATCTCCTTCCTGCTGTTCGACATGAAGACGCCCGGCATTACCGTGCGGCCGCTGATGCTGATGGACGGCGGCCACGAGGTGAACGAGGTGTTCTTCGACGACGTGAAGGTGCCGGTGGAGAACCTCGTGCACAAGGAAGGCGAGGGCTGGACCGTCGCGAAGTACCTCCTCGGCCACGAGCGCATGAACACCGGCCGCATCGGCGGCTCCAAGCGCGAGCTCGCCAAGTTGAAGGAGTTCGCCGCGCAGCAGAAAAAAGACGGCGGCTCGCTGATGGACGACACGCGTTTCCGCGACAAGCTCTCGCGCCTGGAAGTCGAATTGATGGCCCTCGAGATCACCAACCTGAGGTTCCTCGACCGCATGCGCCGCACCGGCCAGCCGCCGGGGGCCGACGTGTCGATGCTCAAGATCAAGGGCACCGAGATCCAGCAGGGGCTGACCGAGCTCATGATGCAGGCGATCGGGCCGCTCGCGCAGCCCTTCGCGCCACTCAGTACAGCTGACGGCGGCGACGCGGGCTTCGACGAGTTCACCGCCGCCATCGCGCCGCGCTACTGCAATTACCGCAAGACGACGATCTACGCCGGGTCCAACGAGATCCAGCGGAACATCATCGCGAAAATGACACTTGGGCTGTGAAGCGGGGTTATAGCCATGAACTTTGATTACAACGAAGAGCAGCAACTCCTCGCCGATTCCGTCCGGCGCTTCATCCAGAAGGATTACGAGTTCGAGGGCCGCAAGAAGATCGTCGCCTCGCCGCAGGGTTTCAGCGACGCGGCATGGGGGACGTTCGCCGAGATGGGCCTCACCGGCATCCCGTTCTCGCCGGACTACGGCGGCTTCGGCGGCGGCGCCATTGATCTCCTGAGCGTGATGGAAGCCTTCGGCGAAGGGCTGGTGGTGGAGCCGTTCCTCCCGACGCTGATCGGCGCGCAGTGCGTCGCGCGCGCGGGAAGCGATGCGCAGAAGAAGGCGGTCCTTCCGGGGGTGGTGGAAGGAAAACTCAAGCTGGCTTTTGCCTTCTCCGAAAAAGGCTCGCGCTACGACCTCGCGCACGTGAACACCACGGCGAAGAAGGCGGGCGGCGGCTGGACGCTCGATGGCGTGAAGGTGGTGGCGCTGGGCGCGCCATCGGCGGCGAAGCTGGTGGTGTCGGCCAAGACCCCGGCGGGCCTGTCCCTCTTCCTGGTGGACGCCAGGGCCGGGAAGATGACGCCCTACCGCACGCTGGATGAAATGCGCGCGGCGGACGTGATTCTCTCCAATACGCCGGGCGAGCTGCTCGGCGCCGAGGGCAAGGCGCTGCCGGTGATCGAGGCGGTGGTGGACTTCGCCACCGCGCTGGTGTGCGCGGAAGCGGTGGGCGCGATGAAGTTCTCCTGCGACACCACGCTCGAGTACCTGAAGACGCGCAAGCAGTTCGGCGTGCCGATCGGCACCTTCCAGGCGCTGCAGCACCGCATCGTGGATATGTACGTGGCCTACGAGCAAGCCAAATCCATGGCCTTCCTCGCCTGCAGCCAGGCGGACTCGGGGACGGATGCGAAGGAACGCACGCGCGCGATCTCCGCGGCCAAGATCAAGATCGCGGATAACGCGCGCCTGATCAGCCAGGAGGCGATCCAGCTGCACGGCGGCATGGGGATGACCGAGGAGCTGAAGGTGAGCCACAGCTTCCGGCGCCTGACCATGATCGCGCAGCAGTTCGGCGACGCTGACCACCACCTCGATCGTTTCGCGAAGGCGGACTGAGCCAGTCCCCGCATTTCCAGCAGCGCGAGGTCACCATCCTGATGGCTGACCTGCGCGGCTTCACGTCCTTTTCCGAAGCCCACCCGCCCGAGGTGGTGCTGAAGGTCTTGAACAGCTACCTGATCGAGATGAGCCGCGTGATCGTCCAGCACGGCGGCGTGGTGGACAAGTTCATGGGCGACTCGATCATGGCCCTCTTCGGCAGCGAAGGCGGCGGCAACGACGAGGTCAAGCGGGCGGTGGTCTGCGCCGTCAACATGCAGATCGCCATGATGCAGTTGAACGCCAAGCACAAGGATTCCGGCGTGCCGCCGGTGTTCATGGGCATCGGCATCAATACCGGGCTGGTGATGGCGGGCAGGTTCGGCTCGGAGCTGTACTCGGTCTTCACCGTGGTCGGGAACGAGGTGAACCTCGCCTCGCGCATCGAGGCGGTGAGCCTGCGCGGCCAGGTGCTGATCAGCGACGGGACCTACGGGCGCTGCGGGGAGTACGTGACCGCCGCGCGGCCGATGACGGTGTTCGTCAAGGGCAAGGCGCTGCCGATCGGTTTTCGCGAGGTGCTGGCGATTCCCTCGCTGGGGCTGACCGTGCCGCGGCAGGAGCTGAGGCGCAGCCCGCGCGTGCAGGCGAAGCTCCCGTTCAGCTACCGGCTGATCGAGGAGGACGTCATGGGCGAGCAGCACCAGGCGACGACGCTGGACATCAGCTATCAGGGATTGCTGGCGCGGGTGCCGATCCGGCTGGCGGAACACAACGAGATGCGGATCGATTTGCCGCTGCCGCTGGTGGACCACGTCGCGCGGGGGATATATGCGAGGGTGGTGAAGGCGACGGAGCGGGACGGGACGAACCTGGCGGCGATCGAGTTCACCGCCATCGGGGATGCGGATGCGGCGGCGGTGCGCCGGTTCGTGCAGATGCTGGTTTAGCGGCGCAGGAGGAAGCGAGCTGCGCGTCTCCCTGCTCAACTGGCCCGCAGCCGCGGCAGGTCGGCGGGCGCCTCGATCTCCATGCGCAGCAGTTGCGCGGCGACCACCTTGCCGAGGTTGTCCATGCGCAAGGAGCGCGCCGCGCCGCCCTGCAGCGCGCGGTTGAGCACGATCTTGAGTGCAAGAATGTTGTCTAGCGGCCAGAGTTCGACGGGACCGTCGCCCATCGCCCGGAAATGCGCCGCCAGGCGCTCGACAGTCACCTCGCGCTTGAGCACCAGGTAGGTCGGCGCATCCCAGGCAAAGAGGCCGATGTCCGCGCGGTCCGCCTTGTCGCCGGAGCGCGCGAGCGCGATTTTCCAAAGCGGCACGCGCATAAGACTTTCTCCACGG
>JANMUO010000324.1:0-11359 GCA_031391655.1 Betaproteobacteria bacterium | reverse complement strand
GCAGGACCAGAACATGAAGCCGAACACGCCCACGAAAAGCACGATACACAGCACCATGATCGCCTCGTGCAGCCAGTGGATGTCCGCGGCCATTTTCGAGGCAGCCGGCTGCAGGTTCCACTCCACGGCAAGCGCCGCGGAGCAGACCATCAGCCCCAGCGCGCCCAACATCAGCTTCTTCAGCATCCTTGACCCTTCCCCAATCAACTTTTCATCCGTTTCCGGCGCGTCGCGCGGTGAACCAGAACGCGACGCCGAGCGCCGCGACTTCCAGCCCCGCGAACGGCAGGATCAGCCACGCGCCCAGTGCCGCGAATGCGGCCGCAATCCCCAGCGACAAGAGCGCCAGCGCCGCGAACACGAGCGCAAGCCCCTGCGGCGAGATCGAGCTGTGGCGATTATTCCCCTGCACGCAAAATCCATCCGCCGTGACGGCGAAAACGCGGCGAAACAGTAACATAGGTGACAGCCCGGAGACAACGACCAACGGCTCTCAGGCTCGCCTTTCGAACTGCACGATAGCGCGTCCGTCGGCGGTCTTGCGCGGCACGCCTTTCCATGCGTGGCCGTAGACGATTTCATAGGTCGCGCGCGCGCCTGCGCTCGCGCACGCCGCCCGCAGGCGCTTGCCCGCGAGGCCGCGCGCGCGATCGGCGCGCGCGTTGGTCTGCCCGCCCGCGCGCAGGTCGGCGAGCAGGGCCGGAGCGTCGCGATAGGCCAGCGTCAACGTCTCCATGTCCATGACCGGCGCCGTGAATCCCGCCGCCACCAGCCAGTCGCCCAGGTCGTGCATGTCAGCGAAGTGGTGCACGCGGCGCTCTCCCGCCGCTGCGCGCAGTTCCTTGAGCGTGTCCGGGCCCAGCGTGCTGAACATCAGGAGGCCTTCGGGCGCCAGCACGCGCTGGAACTCCTTGAGCGCGGCGCCCGGATCGTCCACCCAGTGCAGGGCCATGTTGGACCACAGCAGCTGCACGCTGCCCGCGGCAAACGGCAGGCGCGCAAGCGCGGCGCACACCGCGCCCGGCGCTCGCGCGCCGCGCAGCCGAGACCACCAACCGGGGCGGGGCAGCTGGCGCAGCATCTGCAGGGAGAAATCGACCGCCAGGATCCTCGCGCGCGGGTAGCGCTTGCCGAGTCCCGGCGCCTGCGGTGCGGGCCCGGAACCGGCGTCGACGATCGTGCCGGGCGACAGGCGCACGTAGTCGAGCCGCTCGAGCATGCGCGCGCCGACCTCGATCTCCAGGCGCGCCGACCCGAGGTAGGTCGCAGCGGCGCGCTCGAAGTTGCGGCGCGCGGCGCGCGCGTCGATCTCAGCCACGCGCGCGCAGCACGCCCTCGACCGCCGCGGACGCCGCCAGCACATGGTGGTCCGCCATGGCAGGGCCGAACACCGACAGGCCCACCGGCGCAGTGCCGCTTGCATGGCAGGGGATCGACACCGCGCATCCGTCAAGGAAATTGACCACGCCGACATTGCGCAGGATGCGGAAATTCCAGCGGAAGTAGTCCTCGTCGCTCGCGTTCACCGCCGCAATCAGCGGCGCGATGGTCGGGGTGGTCGGCATCAGCATGGCGTCATGGGCGGCGGCGAGGTCCTCGACCGTACGCATGTACTCCGCGCGCATCAGGCCGAGGTCGATGTAGTCGGCCACGCCGATCTCCTTGCCCATCAGGACCCGCTTGGCGATGCGCGGGTCATACTCGGCGAGGCGGTCCTGCCAGCTCCGATGGATGGCGTAGGCCTCCGCGCCGGCGAATCCACCGTTCTTGAAGTACTCGGCCTGCCGATCGAAGGCCGGCACTGCCATCTCGGTGATCACGGCCCCCGCGGCGGCGAGCTTCTTCAGCGCCGCTTCGAAAGCCGTCGCGACCTCGGCGTCCAGGTCCTCGATCAGGGACCCGCGCGGCAGGAGCAGCCGCAGGCCTTTCACAGGCAGGGGCGTGAACGAGCGCCGCGGTTCCGCCGCCAGGATCTCGTCGTAGGCGGCGCAGCAGGCCACCGAATTGGCCAGCGGCCCGACCGTATCCAGGGTGTAGGAGAGGGGAAAAGCGCCGTCCCGGGGCACGCGCCGCTGCGTCGGCTTCCAGCCGGTGACGCCGCACAGCGCCGCCGGCTGGCGGATCGAGCCGCGCGTATCGCTGCCCAGCGCCATCACGCACATGCCGTCGGCCTGCGCCACCGCCGCGCCGGAAGAGGAGCCGCCGGGCACCCGCCCGGTCTTGCGATCCCAGGGGTTCTTCGGGGTGCCGTAATGCGGGTTGAGGCCCGTGGTGCCGAACGCGAATTCCACCATGTTGGTGCGGCCGACGATCACGGCGCCCGCCGCGCGCAGCCGCGCCACCGCCGGCGCATCCGACTTCGCTGGCGCCGCGTTCGCCAGGACCTTCGAGCCGGCGCGCGTCACCTCGCCGCCGACGTCGTACAGGTCCTTCACCGATATCGGCAGGCCTTCCACCGGCGAGCGCACGACGCCCGAGCGGCGCAAGCGGTCCGAATGCTCGGCCTCCGCGCGCGCGCTATCGGCGTACACCTTGAGGAATGCGCGCGCCCCCTCCCCCGCGGGGTCGGCGATGCGCGCGAGCGCCTGCTCCACCAGCTCGCGGCTGGTGGTCTTTCCCCCGGCGAGCTCGCGCCCGAGCTGCGCAACCGTCCACATGAAAGCAGTCTAGCGCACAATATTCGCGATGCTCGGCAGGCTCACGCGTCGCATTGCAAACCTGGCTTTCGGCGGCAGCTGCTTCCTTTGCCGCGGCGCAGCCGGGGGCGTGCTGTGCGCCGCGTGCGACGCCGACCTGCCTCGCCTTGCAGGTTCCACCTGTCCGCGCTGCGCACTCCCCTCGCAGGAAGGCGCGCTCTGCGGCCGCTGCCTTGCCCGGCCTCCCGCCTACGACGCGACCGTCGCTGCGCTGGCCTACGCGTTCCCGGCCGACGTGCTGGTGCGTGCGCTGAAGTTCCATGGCGAACTGGCGCTCGCCCCCCTGCTCGGCCAGATGCTGGTGGCGCGCCTGCCGCGCGGTGTGCGAGTGGATTTCCTGTTGCCGATGCCGCTGTCGGCAGCCAGGCTGCGCGAGCGCGGCTTCAACCAGGCGCTGGAGATCGCGCGCCAGGTCGCGGCAGCCACGGGCTGTCCGCTGGCGCCGCTGCTTGCCGAGCGCAGCCGCGATACGCCGCCGCAGCTCGGCCTGCCGCTGGCCGAGCGCGGGCGCAATGTGCGCGGCGCCTTTCGCTGTACGCGCGACCTGGCGCACGCCGAGGTCGCCGTGCTGGACGATGTGATGACGACCGGCGCGACGCTCGAGGAACTCGCCGCGACGCTCAAGCGGGCCGGTGCCGCCCGGGTGGTCAACTGGGTGGTCGCGCGCACCCCGGCGCCCGCCGATGCTTGAAGTCGTGCTGTTCCGGCCGGAGATCCCGCCCAATGCCGGCAACGCCATTCGCCTTGCGGCCAACACCGGGGCGCGCCTGCACCTGGTGGAGCCACTCGGCTTTTCGCTCGAGGACCGGCAGTTGAAGCGCGCCGGCCTCGACTACCACGACATGGCCAGCGTGCAGGTGCACCGCGACTGGGCCGCCTGCCGCGCGGCGCTCGGGGACGGCAGGTTGTTCGCAGTGTCCACGCGCGGCACGGTGGGCTACGCGGAGCCGCGCTACGCGGCGGGCGACGTCTTCGTCTTCGGGCCGGAAACCAGCGGCTTGCCGCAGGACCTGCTGGAAGAATTCGCGCCGCAGCGGCGCCTGCGGTTGCCGATGCGCCCCGGCAACCGCAGCCTCAACCTTTCGAACGCCGTCGCCGTGGTGGTGTTCGAGGCCTGGCGCCAGCTCGGATTTTCCGGCGCGGGCTGACGCGCGCTTCTTCCTTCGCGTCACGCGACAGGAGCCGCTCCACCGCCTGCGGCGGCGCCAGGCGCCCCTCCAGCACCGCGTTCACCGCCTGGGTGATCGGCATGTCCACGCCGTGGCTTGCCGCGAGGCGCAGCGCTTCGCGCGCGGAGTGCACGCCCTCGGCGACATGGCCCAGGCCCTCGAGGATGGCCGGCAGCGCGCGGCCGCGCGCCAGTTCCTGCCCGACGCGGCGGTTGCGCGAAAGGTCCCCGGTCGCAGTCAGGATCAGGTCGCCGGCGCCCGCGAGGCCCATCAGCGTCTGCGCCCTGCCACCGAGCGCCACGCCCAGCCGCGTGATCTCCGCCAGGCCACGTGTGATCAATGCGGCACGCGCGTTCTGCCCGAGCCCCAGCCCGTCCGCGATGCCGACCGCGATCGCCATGACGTTCTTCACCGCGCCGCCGATTTCCACCCCGATGAGGTCGGCGCTGCGGTAGATGCGCAGCCTGCTCCCGTGCAGCATCGCCGCCGACGCGCGCGCGAATCCGGCGTCGCGCGAAGCAAGCGTCAGCGCGCAAGGCAGCCCGCGCGCCACTTCGAGGGCAAAGGAGGGGCCGGAGAGCGCGCCGCAGGGTGAGCGGGTGCCGCGCGCCTGCGCAACCACCTGGTGCGGCAGGAGCCCCGTGCGGCGCTCGAATCCCTTGCACAACCACAGCAGGGGCGCGTGCGCGCTCTTCGCCGCCACTTCGCGCAGGCCGGCCACCGGCGTCGCGGCGATGAGCAGGTCGGCCTCGGTTGGCCAGCGGCTGGTGACGGCCAGCTGCGCCGGCAGGTTGATCTCGGGCAGGTACTGCAGGTTGCGCCGTTCGCGCGCGATGGCCTCCGCCGCCGCCGGGTCGCGCGCCCATAGGGTCACCGCATGGCGCGTGCTCAGCACTGCCGCGAGCGCCGTACCCCAGGCGCCCGCGCCCAGCACCGCGATGCGCTTCACGCCCCCCAGACGAGGTTGGCGCGCACAAAACCATTGGCGCCGTCGGGATGGCGCACGCGCAGCCAGCCGCCGGGCGCGGCCCCGAGCAGCTCCAGCGCCACGTTCTGCACGGCGGTGAAGGCCAGCGGCGCGCCGTCCTCCGGGCGCTGGCGCGCCTCGGCGGAGGGCGCCGTCACCACCACCATGCGCTGGTCGCTGAGCAGCTTCCTTTCCACCCAGGAAAGCGCCCCGGCATGGTCGCGCACCTTCACCCAGGCATCCAGGTTGACGATCACCTCGAGCGGATAGTGGCGCGACACGACGAACAGGGCCTTGGCTTGCCGCGAGGGCCCGTCATAGAGCACCGCGGCGTTCTCCCCGACGCTCAGGAAATCCACCGCGTGCGCCGCCGTTGCGGCAGCGGCAAGAAACGCGGCGGCGAAGGCGCGCACGGCGCTAGCTCGCCAGCTCGATGCGCGGGCCGGCTGCGGCCTGCTGCTGCTTGCGCTGCGCGTACAGGGCCTCGAAGGACACCGGCGCGAGCAGCACCGGCGGGAAACCGCCGCGGGTGACGAGGTCGGAAATGGTCTCGCGCGCGTAGGGGTACAGGATCGACGGGCAGGCCACCGCCAGCAGCGGCTCGAGGTCCGCCGCCGGCACGCCGCGCACGGAGAAGATTCCGGCCTGCGAGGCTTCCGCGAGGAACAGCGTCTTGTCGCCCGCCTTGGCGGTCACCGTGACCGTGACCACCACCTCGTAGAGCCCGTCGGCGAACTGCGTGGATTCGTTGCGCACCTGGATTTCCAGCTCGGGCCCAAGCGCCTCCAGGAACACCTGCGGCGCACCGGGGATCTCCAGCGATGCGTCCTTGACGTAGATTTTCTCGATCTGGAAACTTGGTTGCTGCTCATCAGCCATGGGATTCAGGTCCTCGCGGTCTCCAGCATGCGGTCCAATTCGCCGCCGCGCTCGAGCGCGTACAGCTCGTCGCAGCCGCCGACATGGCGGTCGCCGATCCAGATCTGGGGCACGGAGGTTTTTCCCGAGCGCTGCTCCATCTCGTCGCGCCGCGCAGGCTCCAGGTCCACGCGCACCTTGTGCAGGTCGGTGACGCCCTTTTTCTCCAGCAGGCGCTGCGCGGCCTGGCAGTAGGGGCAGGCGGCGGTGAGGTACATCAGCACCTGCGGCAAGCTACTTCTCCACCGGCAGCCCGGCCTGCTGCCAGGCGCCGTACCCGCCGGCGAGGTTGAATACCCTGCCGAAGCCCCGGCCCTTGAGCACGGCAAGCGCGCGCGTGGCGCGGCTGCCGTTGTCGCAATGCACGATCACGGGCTTGGCCTTGTGCTTGTCCAGCTCCGCGGCCCGGCGCTCGAGGTCGGCGAGCGGGACGCTCTTCGCGCCGAGAATGTGGCCCTTGGCGTACTCGGCGGCATCGCGCACGTCCACCAGCAGCGCGTCCTCGCGGTTGATCATCTGCGTCGCCTGCAGCGTGCTGACCCAGGGGCCGCCCGCGGTGCGCCGCACGAACGGCCAGATCAGCATCGCGCCCGAGGCAAAGGCCACGCCGATCAGCAGCAGGTTGTTCTGGATGAAGTCCATCTGGAGCGCGACATTATAATTCACCGCATGCACCGCATCGTGTTCCTGCGGCACGGCGAGTCGGCCTGGAACCGCGAGAACCGCTTCACCGGCTGGACCGACGTGGACCTCACCGCCGCCGGCGTGGAGGAAGCGCGCGCCGCCGGGCGCCTGCTCAAGGCCGAGGGCCTCGCCTTCGACGTCGCCCACACGTCGCTCCTCAGGCGCGCAATCCGCACGCTGTGGCTCGCGCTGGAGGAGATGGACCGCGTGTGGCTGCCGGTGGAAAAGAGCTGGCGGCTGAACGAGCGCCACTACGGCGCGCTGCAGGGCCTGAACAAGGCCGAGACCGCGGCGAAGTTCGGCGAGCCGCAGGTGCTCGCCTGGCGCCGCAGCTACGACACGCCGCCGCCGGCGCTCGCAGCGGGCGACGCGCGCGATGCCGCCGCCGATCCGCGCTACGCCGGGCTCGCGCGCACCGAGGTCCCGCTCACCGAATGCCTCAAGGACACCGTGGCGCGCGTCCTGCCCTACTGGAACGGCGTCATCGCCCCTGCCGTGCGCGCCGGGCGCCGCGTGCTGGTGGTCGCCCACGGCAATTCGCTGCGCGCGCTGGTCAAGCACCTGGACGGGGTGTCGGACGCCGACATCGTCGGCCTGAACATTCCCACCGGCGTGCCGCTCCTCTACGAGCTGGACGCGCAGCTGCGCCCGCTCGGGCACCGCTACCTCGGCGACGCCGCGGAAGTAGCGCAGCGCATGGCCGCCGCGTCTACACCCACCTCGGCGCAGGGCAAGGCCACACCCTGATCCGCGCGCTCCTCCTCGGCTGCGCCCTTGCCGCGAGCAGCGCGGCGGAGTCTGGCCGCGAAGAGGACCTGAACGCGTTGCGCGCGCGCATCGAGGCGCTCAAGACCGGCCTGGGCGAAAAGGAAGCCAACCGGCGCGAGGCGCGCGACGCGTTGCGCGACTCCGAGCGCGCGATTTCGGACGCCAACCGCGGGCTGCGCAGCCTGGAGGCCGAAGGCCGCGCGGCGCAGGCGGATCTCTCGCGCCTGGCAGGGCGGCAAAAAGCCCTTGAGGCAAGCCTCGCGCGCCAGCAAGTCGCCCTCGGCCGGGTGCTGGCGGCACGCTACGCGGCAGGCGGGGTGCACGGTGCGGAAGCGCTCAAGGTCGCCTTGTCGGGGGAAAACCCCGCCGACGTGGCGCGCAAGCTGTACTACCTCGCCGAAGTGTCGCGCGCCACCGCGCAGTTGCTGCGCGAGCTGCGCGCGGGGCTGGCCGATGCCGCGCAGGTACGCCGTGCCGCCGAGGAGCGCCGCGCTCGCCTGGAGGCCATCGAGGGGCAGCGCCGCGCCGACCTCGACAGGATCCTCGCCGAGCGGCGCGAGCGGCGGCGCGTGCTGGAGAGCGTGTCGGTGGAGATCCGCAAGACGCGCCGGCAGATGCAGACCCTGCTGGCCGACGAAAAGCGCCTCGCGCGGCTGGTCGAGGAGATCGGCCGCGTGCTGGCGGCGCGCCCGGGCGCGGGATACGCCCGCGTGGAGAAGGTGCCCGAGCTCGGTTCGCTCGCCGGGCCGTTCTCCGGCCAGCGCGGCAAGCTTCGTTTGCCGGTGCGAGGGGAACTTGTCGGGCGCTTTGGCACACCAAGGAACGAGGGGCCGGCGGGTCAAAAGGGCGTTTTCATCCGCGCGCGCGAAGGCGAGGCGGTGCGCTCGGTGGCTGCGGGCCAGGTGGTCTACGCCGACTGGATGCGCGGCTTCGGCAACCTGCTGATCGTGGACCACGGCGAGGGTTACCTCTCGATTTACGCCAACAACGAGTCGCTGCTCAAGCAGACGGGCGATCCGGTGGCCGCGGGCGAGGCGGTTGCCACCGTCGGCGCCAGCGGTGGCAACGAGCAATCGGGTCTATACTTTGAGCTTAGGCACCTTGGCCAGGCGTTCGACCCCATGCGTTGGGTCGTGCTGAAGTGAATCCACCGCCGGGGCGCCAGCGTAAGGAACCACCATGAGCAAGTTCAGAAACATCGGGCTGATCGCGCTCGGCGTCGTCGCCGGGGTACTGGTCAGCCTCAATTTCCAGGCCATCGCCGACCGTTCGGTGCGCACGCCGCTGCCGGTGGAGGAGCTGCGCGCCTTCACCGAGGTGTTCGGCGCCATCAAGCTGAACTACGTCGAGCCGGTCGAGGACAAGAAGCTGATCAACGAGGCCATCAACGGCATGCTCGCGGGCCTCGACCCGCATTCGGCGTACCTGGATGCCGAGGCGTTCCGCGAGTTGCAGGTCGGCACGCAGGGTCAGTTCGGTGGCCTCGGGATCGAAGTCGGCATGGAAGACGGCTTCGTCAAAGTGGTCTCTCCGATCGAGGACACGCCGGCGTTCCGCGCCGGCATCAAGCCTGGCGACCTGATCATCCGCCTGGACGACACGCCGGTGAAGGGCATGGCGCTGAACGATGCTGTCAAGCGCATGCGCGGCAAGCCCAACACGCAGATCACGCTCACCATCTCGAGGAAGGGCGAGGCCGCGCCGATCGTTGTCACGCTGACGCGCGCGGTGATCCGCGTGCAGAGCGTCAAGTCCAAGATGATCGAGCCGGGCTACGGCTGGGTGCGCGTGTCGCAGTTCCAGGAATCGACCACCGAAAACCTCGTCAAGCACGTGGAGAACCTCTACAAGCAGGGCCAGCTGAAGGGCCTGGTGCTGGACCTCAGGAACGACCCGGGCGGCCTCCTGTACGGCGCGGTGGCGATTTCCTCCGCCTTCCTGGCGGACAAGTTGCTGGTGGTGTCCACCGACGGGCGCACCGAGGACGCGAAGAAGAAGTTCCACGCCAGCCCCCAGGACTACCTGCGCGGCTCGCGCGACGACGTGCTGAAGGGACTGCCGGCTGCCGCCAAGACCGTGCCGATGGTGGTGCTGGTGAACGGCGGCTCGGCCTCGGCTTCCGAGATCGTGGCCGGCGCGCTGCAGGACCACAAGCGCGCCACGGTGATCGGCACGCAGACCTTCGGCAAGGGCTCGGTGCAGACCATCATGCCGCTGGGGAATTCCACCGCGATCAAGCTGACCACCGCGCGCTACTACACGCCGAGCGGCCGCTCGATCCAGGCCAAGGGCATCACGCCGGACATCATCATCGAAGAGCCGGGCGCCAGCACCGAGTCGCGCCTGCGCGAGGCGGACCTCGAGCGCCACCTGTCCAATGACCGCGACAAGGCAGCCGCCGAGAAGAAGTCCGGCACGCGCGTGAAGCCCGCGGCCACGCCGCCGGGCGAATTGCCCAAGCCGCTCGAAATGGGCTCGAAGGAGGACTTTCAGCTTCAGCAGGCGCTGAATTTCCTCAAGGGCGAGCCGGTGAAGGGCGAGACCAAGGCCGTGGCCGAAACCAAGTCCGGCAGCTGAACGACCAGCAGCTCCTCCGCTACTCGAGGCATATCCTCCTCACGGAGTTCGGCGTCGAGGGGCAGGAGCGGCTGCGCAGTTCCAGCGCGCTGGTGGTCGGGGCCGGAGGCCTGGGTTGTCCCGCAGCGCTTTACCTCGCCTCCAGCGGCGTCGGCAGGCTCACCATCGCCGACGCCGACAAGGTCGACCTCACCAACCTGCAGCGCCAGATCCTCTACCGTACCGAGTCCGTCGGCGCAGGGAAAGTCGACGAAGCGAAGAGGGTGCTTGCCGCGGTCAATCCCGATGTCGAGATCGTCGCACTCGCCAAGCGGGTGGACGATGCCTCAGTCGACTCCCTGGTCGCCGGCGCTGACGTGGTGCTCGACTGCTCGGACAACTTCGCCACGCGCCACGCGCTGAATCGCGCCTGCGTGAAGCATCGCAAGCCTCTTGTCTCCGGTGCGGCAATCCGCTTCGACGGGCAACTGATGGTGTTTGACCTCAGGCAGAAGGACGCGCCCTGCTATGCGTGCCTCTTTCCCGAGGAGGGCGAAGTCGAGGAAGTGCAGTGCGCGGTGATGGGCGTGCTCGCGCCGCTCACCGGCGCGATCGGCGCGCTGCAGGCGCTGGAGGCGGTGAAGATCCTTTCCGGCGCAGGGGAAACGCCGCGCGGGCAGCTCACGCTGATCGACGCGAAGACCTCGGAGTTGCGCAGCGTGCGCGTGAAGAAGGATCCCGCCTGCGCGGTTTGCGCCGCGCGCTAGGTCAAGGGCCGCAGTTCAAGCGCGTTTTCCGGACAAGCCTCGATGCACAGGCGGCAGGCATGGCAGGCGTTTGGATTGACGACGTGGGCCTGCTTCCAGCCGTGACCCCAACCCTTGAGCTTGCCGAGGAGCGACAGGGAAGCGCGCTCCTGCGTCGCCAGCGTGCGGACCTCGAACACGCCGTAGGGGCAGACGCGCACGCACTCTTCCTTGCCTTCGCAACGATTCCTGTCGACGAAAGGGGCCACCTTTCCCGACTGCTCGCTGCATCCTTCGGTGGACTTCACCTCCGCCATGCTAGCCGCGCCTGCAGTGGAAGATCACTTCATAGGCTTTCTCCGCGACCTTGTCGTCGTGCAGGCAGGCGATGGCCTGGGTGAAATGGGCTGGCGCCCTGGCGATCAGCAGGTCGTTCACCCAGGTGTGCACCAGGGCCTGGCGCTTCGCATCGGGCATGGACAACAGGCGCTCGAGTTGCCCGTGCACCTTCTCGTCCCTGCACGCCACCGCCAGCATCGTGATGAAGGTGTCGATCTCGGCAACGGATTTCGGAGCGGTTGGGGTCAATTGCTCTACCTTCTCGGCTCATACCGCATCGCCATCGCCCCGGAACCGAACTCCACCCGGCTCACGAGCTTTAAGTCGACATGCTTCGATAGCCCCGCGAACAACGTAGGCCCGTGGCCGGCCAGCTGGGCTGCACCACGAATTCGTACTCATCGATCAACCCCAGTTCCGCCAACGCCAGCGGGAGCCTCAGGCCTCCCGCTAGCAGTTAGTTATCCGGCTTCTGCTTGAGCTGCTGAACGGCCGTTCCCAGATCCCCGCGCACGA
>JANMUO010000308.1:0-16035 GCA_031391655.1 Betaproteobacteria bacterium | reverse complement strand
CCGAAAGCCCCGGATAGATCAGCACGTGATGGATGTTGGTCGAGAGGATCTCCTCCTTCCTCTTCTCGCCGTACGCCTTGGCGAGCGTCTTCTCGTAGTCCAGCGTGTCCGGATCCTGCGGGCGCAGGCCCATGTACCCGGCGAGGATGCAATGGCCGTTCGGGTAGCTGAGGGTCTGGAAGTTGTCCCACTTGTCGATCGTCACCGTCGCGAACGCAGACAGCATGTGGTACGAGAGCGGGATCTTGCCGGTCTTCTTCTCGATCTCGACCTCGACCTCGCGCGCGGCGCGTCCGGTGGACTGGTGCGTCACCGAAGGATGCAGCGCATCGAGCTGGTTTTCGAGGAAGATCTTCCAGTTGGAGTTCTGGATCACGCGGAAGCACGTCGGCACCACTTCGACCTCGCCCTCGGGTGCGCGGTCGCAGATGTCGTCGAACGCGATCTTCGAGGGCCCGAGGAATTCGACGAGCGTTGGCCCCTCCGCGGCAAGACTCGCGAATACGAAGCCGCGGTAGTTCTCGACGCGCGCGGCTTGCTTCATGTTGGTGTCGGGGTTATCCCGCGTCCAGCGCGTGTCCTTGTAGCCCGACTCCATCATCGGGATCTGCTTCAGCCGGCCGTCGTGATGGAACTGCCAGGCGTGGTAGGAGCAGCGGAACTGCTCGCCGGTGTTGCCGTGGCGGTCGCCGCACATCATGTTGCCGCGATGCGGGCAGCGGTTGTAGAGGACATGGATTTTCCTGTCCTTGCCGCGCACCATGAGCATGGGCTGGCGCCCGATCTGCGCGGTGTAGTAGTCGCCCGCCTTGGGCACCTGCGATTCGTGCCCGACGTAGATCCACACCGTCTCGTGGATGCGCGCCATCTCCTGCTCGAAGATCTCCGCGTCGGTGTAGACCTCCTTCCTCACGCGGTCGGCCTCGACCAGCCTGGCGGGATCGGCAATGCGTTGCTGCGGCATGCTGCATTCTCCTGGACGCGAAACGTGGGGAATTCTAACGCCCCCTCCCGGTTAAGATGAGCCATGCGTTTCGAATGCGACGTGCTGGTGGCGGGCTCGGGCGCGGGCGGACTCGCCGCCGCGATCACCGCGCGCAAGGCCGGGCTCGAGGTGCTGGTCGCCGAGAAGGAGCCGGAGTTCGGCGGCACCACCGCGCTCTCCGGCGGCTGGCTGTGGATCCCGAACCACCCGATGCAAAAGGAGATCGGCGTCGCCGACTCGCTGGAGGACGCGGCCACCTACCTGTTGCATGAAGCGGGAGAGAAGTACGACCCCGAGCGCGTCAACGCCTTCCTCACCGCGGGGCCGCGCATGGTCGAGTTCTTTGCGCGCGAGACCGCGGTGCAGTTCGACCCCTCCGCCACGTTCCCCGACTACCACCCCGACGCGCCCGGCGGCCGGCCCGGCGGCCGCTCGATCGTGGCGCGCGCCTACGACGGTCGCGAGTTGGGCAAGATGCTCAAGATGCTGCGCCCGCCGCTGCCCGAGCTCACGGCGTTCGGCATCATGATCGGCTCGGGCGTGGAGTTGGTGCACTTCTTGCGCTGGGCCAAGTCCTTCGCCTCCGCGGCGTTCGTCGCGCGGCGGCTGCTGGGGCACGGTGCGGCGACCTTGGTGCACGGCCGCGGCGTGCGCCTCACCAACGGCAACGCGCTGGCCGGGCGGCTGCTCAGGTCTGCGCTGGATGCGGGCGTCGAGCTGTGGAGCCGCTGTGCGGTGAAGGAACTGGCGCGCGAGTGCGGCGCCGTGACCGGCGCGCTGCTCGAGCGGGATGGGCACGAGGTGCGCGTGCGCGCGCGCCACGGCGTGGTGCTCGCCTGCGGCGGCTTTCCGCGCGACGCGGAACGCCGGCAGCGCCTGTTTCCACACGCGGAACATTTCTCGCCAGCGCCGCCAGGAAACACCGGCGACGGCCTGCGCCTCGCGCAGTCGATCGGCGGGCGGCTGGACGAGTCCCTGCCCAACGCCGCGGCCTGGGTGCCGGTGTCGCGCGTGCCGCGGCACGACGGCTCCTTCGGCCTGTTCCCTCATTTCATCGACCGCGCCAAGCCCGGCGTGATCGCAGTAACGAAGAAGGGCCTGCGCTTCGTCAACGAGGGCAACTCGTATCACGACTTCGTGCAGGCGCTGATGAAGGCCGGCGAGACGCACGCCTGGCTCGTCGCCGACCATCGCGCGATCCGCGCCTACGGCCTGGGCTTTGTAAAACCCAAGCCCCTACCGCTTGGCCAGCACATCCGATCTGGCTATCTGGTCAGCGGCGCGACATTGGAGGAGTTGGCCGAGAAGGCGGGAATCGATCCGGCTCTGCAGCAAACCGTCGAGGATTTCAACCGCAATGCAAAAATGGGGTCTGACCCTATTTTTCACAAAGGCGAGAACGCCTACAACCGCTTCTACGGCGACCCCGACATCAAGCCCAATCCCTGCGTGGCACCGCTCGTGCAAGCGCCGTTCTACGCGGTGCGGGTGGAGATCGGCGACCTTGGCACCTATGCCGGCATCGCCACCAATGGACACGCCCAGGTGCTCGACGAATTGAAGCGCCCGATCCCCGGCCTGTATGCCGCGGGCAACGACGCCCTCTCGATCATGGGCGGCAACTATCCGGGGCCGGGCATCACGCTCGGGCCCGCCATGACTTTCGGCTGGATCGCCGGCCGCCACCTCGCAGGAATCCCATGAACACCGCCTTCTGGTCCGCCACCAAGCTGATGCAGGCGCTGCGCGCGAAGAAAATCGGCGCACTGGAGCTCTTTGACCTCTATGCCGAGCGCGTGCGCCAGCACAACCGCGCGCTGAACGCCCTGTGCGTGATGGACCTCGACGCGGGCCGCAAGGCGGCGCGCGCCGCCGACCGCGCCAAGGGCAAGCGCGGCCCGCTGCACGGGCTGCCGATGACGGTGAAGGAGTCCTACAACGTCGCCGGCTGGCCGACCACCTGGGGCCTCCCAGAGTACAAGGGCAACATCGCGAAGACGGATGCGCTCGCGGTCGAGCGCCTGAAACGCGCGGGCGCCATCGTGTTCGGCAAGACCAACGTCCCCGTGCTGCTCGCCGACTGGCAGAGTTACAACCCGATCTACGGCACGACCAACAATCCCTGGGACCTCCTGCGCACGCCCGGCGGCTCCTCTGGCGGCTCCGCCGCGGCCCTCGCCGCGGGCCTCACCGGCCTGGAGATGGGCAGCGACATCGGCGCCTCGATCCGCAACCCGGCGCACTACTGCGGCGTCTACGGTCACAAGCCGACCTGGGGCACCTGTTCGCCCAAGGGCCACGGCCTGCCGGGCGGTGCGCATCCCGGCGACATCGCCTCCATCGGCCCGTTGGGCCGCAGCGCCGACGACCTCGCGCTCGCGCTCAGCATTACCGCCGGGCCGGACGAAATCGGCGCGAGCGGCTGGGATCTGCGGCTGGCAAAGCCGAAGCTGACGTCGTTTCGCAAGCTGCGCGTCGCCGTGATGCCATCGCACCCCACGGCGGAAGTGGACGCGAGCGTCTCCGGCGCGATCCAGCGCCTGGCAGGCGCGCTGGCGAAGAAGGGCGCCCGGGTCTCCGACGCCGTGCGGCCGGATTTCGACCCGGACGAAGTGCATCGCGTCTATATCGCGCTGCTGCGCGCCGCGACCGCGGCGAGGCAACTGCCGCACCACGTCGCGCTGTGGGAGGAACTGTCGCAGAAGCGTCCGAAGGATGACTTGAGCTACGAGGCGCAGTCCGCGCGCGCCAACACGATGAGCCACCGCGAGTGGCTGGGCTGGTCCAACCGCCGCCACCAGATGCGCCTCGCGTGGGCCGAGTTCTTCAAGCAGTGGGACGTGCTGTTGTGCCCGACGGCGGCGACGCCCGCGTTCCCGCAGAACCAGAAGGGCGAGCGCTGGGAGCGCATGATCGAGGTGAACGGCAAGCTGCAGCCCTCGACCACGCAGATGTTCTGGGCCGGCTACTCCGGCATGTGCCTCCTGCCCTCCACCGTCGCGCCGATCGAGTTGGCGGGCGGCAAGCTCCCGGTGGGCGTGCAGATCGTCGCCCCGCAGTACGGCGACTACCGCAGCATCGCGGTGGCGCGGTTGATCGAGCGGGAGTACTTCGCCTTTACCCCGCCGCCGGGATTCGATTAGAGCGCAGCGTAGGTGTCGGCCATGCGGCGCCGCTGCGCCGCATCGGGCAGGGGCCCGAACCCGGCCCTGAGGTTGTCCGCCATGTGCTCGGGCTTGCCGGTGCCGGGAATGGCGCAGGTCACTGCCGGGTGCGCCACGATCCACTTGAGGAAGTACTGCGCCCAACTTGAGATGCCTAGCTCCACCGCCCAGGGTGGCAGCGTCTTGCCGCGCACGCGGCGGAACATCGCCCCTTCCGCAAACGGCCGGTTGGCAATCACCGCGACCCCAAGCTCTTTCGCGAGCGGCAGCAATCTCCTCCCGGATTCGCTCTCCGCAATCGAGTAGTTGATCTGCAGGAAGTCGTACTGTTTGGTTTTCAGCCAGCGCTCCACTTCGGCGTAGGCAGAGGACGTGTAGTGCGTGATGCCGATGCAGCGCACGCGTTTGGCCGCCTTCCATTCGCGCAACGTCTTCGTGTGCGTCTCGACGTCCAGCAGGTTGTGCACCTGCATCAGGTCCATGCGCCCGGCGCGCATGCGCTCGATGGAGCGCTGCATCTCGCGCACTCCCTCCTCGCGGCCCCGCGTCCACACCTTGGTCGCCATGAACAGCGGCTCGCAGATCTCGAGTTCGGCACAGGCATCGCCCACCACGCCTTCGCTCGAGCCGTACATTGGCGAGGAATCCACCACGCGGCCGCCGCCGGCGAAGAACTGCCGCATGACTTCCTTCAGCGGCGCGCGCGCTGCCTTGTCGGCACCGACATCGAAGGTCTGCCAAGTGCCGATGCCGATCACCGGCAGCTTTTCCCCGCTCGACGGAATCGCGCGCGTTGCCATGCCGCCGTTGCCGGGCGCGTTGCCTGTCACGGCGAGGCCGGCGAGGGCGCCGAGCGTGCGCAGCATGGCGCGCCGGTCCTTGTCCATGCGCCCATTCTAGTAAAGTCGGTGCTCGAAGGACGCAGGCCTGATGACAAGCGGACTTGAAACGACGCTGGAGCGCTGGATTGCGCGGGTGGTGGCGGTGCGCCCGGGGGAGACCCGCGCGCTGGTCTGGTCATTCGCATATTTCTTCTGCCTGCTCGCCGGCTATTACGTGCTGCGTCCGCTGCGCGACGAGATGGGCGTCGCCGGCGGCGTGCGCAACCTGCAATGGCTGTTCACCGCCACCTTCCTCACCATGCTGGCCGCGGTGCCGGTCTATGGCGCCTTGGTGGCGCGCCTGCCGCGCCGGCGCTTCGTGCCGATTGTCTATCATTTCTTCGTCGCCAACATCGCCGTCTTCTGGCTGTTGCTGACGCTCGACATCGAGCGCCTGATCGTGGCGCGCGTGTTCTTCGTCTGGATCAGCGTCTTCAACCTGTTCGCGGTTTCGGTGTTCTGGTCGTTCATGGCAGACCTGTTCGCCGCCGAGCAGGGAAAGCGCCTGTTCGGCTTCATCGCCGCGGGCGGATCGGCAGGGGCGCTGGCCGGCCCCGCGCTGACCGTCTGGCTCGCCGAGCCGCTCGGCCCAGCGAACTTGCTGCTGGTGGCGGCCTTGCTGCTGGAACTGGCGGTGCTGTGCGTGCTGCGCCTGGAATCCGCCGCCGGCAACGCAGCGCCCCAGGCGGCGCGGGAAATCGGCGGCGGCTGGCTCGACGGCATCGCGATGGTGCTGCGCTCGCCCTACCTCGCCGGCATCGCGCTTTGGGTGGGGCTGCTTTCGGTGGCGGCGACTTTCCTCTACTTCCAGCAGTCGAGCATCATCGCGGCGGCCTCGGACGATCCGGCGGTGCGCACGCGTATGTTCGCCGCGGTGGACCTTGCCGTGGGCCTCCTCACGATCGTGGTGCAGTTTGTCGCCACCGGCAAGCTGATCAAGCGCTTCGGCATCGGCCCGGCGCTGGCGCTGCTGCCGATCGTCTTCATCGCGGGCTTCCTGGCGCTCGCCGCTGCGCCGGTGCTGGCCGTGCTGATCGGCTTCCAGGCGCTGCAGCGCACCGCCAATTTCGCCATCTCCAATCCGGCGCGCGAGGTGCTCTTTACCGTGGTGGCGCGCGACGAAAAGTACAAGGCGAAGAACGTGATCGACATCGTCGTGGTGCGCGGCGCGGACGCCGCGGGCGGCTGGCTGTTCGCGGCGCTGCGCTCGCTGGGGATGGAATTGCGCGCCATCTCGCTGATCGCGATTCCCATTGTTGCGGTATGCCTGGTGCTGGCCCTCGCCTTGGGGAGGGCTAGCGCGCGAGACCGAGGATCGAACGCAGCTCGCGCGCCGTGACAGCCTTGCCGAATACCGGCGTGCCGACGTCGAATTCCCTCGCGCGCGCGAGCCCGCCGACCACCACCGGCTCGAAGCCCGCGTCCTGCACCAGGCCGATCGCCACTTTGAGCGCACCTTCGTCGTCGGCGGCGAGCGGGATCGCCAGGCGCTCGCCCGCGCGGTGCGCCTCGGTACGCATGGAATTCCAGCCGACGCAGTTGAACGCGCGCACCAGGCGCGTGCCCGGCAGCAGCTCGGCCGACGCGACGCCCGTGCCCTTGTTGCGCATTTCCACTGCCATGGGGCCGTCGCGGTTCTCGATCGGATTGCTGGTGTCGAGCACGACCTTGCCCTTGAGCTCCGCCGCGTTGTCGCGGCCGACCTGCGGCAGCGCGGCGTAGGGCACCGAGATCAGGACGGCGTCGCCGAACGCCGCGGCCTCCTTCGGCGTGCCGGCGCGCGCGCGCGTGCCGAGCTTGAGGTTCGCGAGCAGCGCATTGACCTCGTCGATGGTCTTCGCGGAAAACACCACCTCATGTCCGGCCTTGACCCAGAGCTCGCCGATGGTGCCGCCGACGCGGCCCGAGCCGATGATGCCGATCTTCATCGGCGCCGCGGACTGGCCCGAGGCGCGCCCGAAGCCTGCGAGCAGCGCGGCGGCCGAGGCTGCGGCGAGCAGATTGCGTCGTTGCTGGTTCATGGGTTCTCCTCCTTTGGCATGCGCTATAGTAGCCGAGGCATTGTTCTCGGCATCTCCTGGGAGGAGCACGATGAGCATCGGTGGCTGGATCATCCTCGCGGTCGTCGTGGCCCTCGCGGGCTGGGTGATCTCGATCTTCAACGGCCTGGTGACGCTGCGCAATCGCTTCAAGAACGCCTACGCGCAGATCGACGTGCAACTGAAGCGCCGCTACGACCTCATCCCGAACCTGGTCGAGGCGGCCAAGGGCTACCTCACGCACGAGCGCCAGACGCTCGAAGCGGTAATCGCCGCCCGCGGCACCGCGGTGAACGCGGCGCAGCGCGCGGCGGCGGCGCCGGGCGATCCGTCGGCGATGGCGGGGCTCGCGCAGGCCGAAGGCGCGCTCGGCGGCGCGCTCGGGCGGCTGCTGGCGGTGTTCGAGAACTACCCGGACCTGAAGGCCAACCAGAACGTCCTGCAGGTGCAGGAGGAGCTCGCCAGCACCGAGAACAAGGTGGCGTTCTCGCGCCAGGGCTACAACGACGCGGTGATGGTCTACAACACCAAGCGCGAGAGCTTCCCCGACAACGTCGTTGCCGGCCTGTTCGCCTTCAAGGAGGCGATGCTGCTGGAGGCCACCGAGTCGGCCGAAGAGCGCAAGGCGCCGAAGGTACAGTTCTAGCAAGTCCCTTGGATTTTTTCGGCCAGCAGGACCGGGCGCGGCGCGCTTCGCGCTGGCTGCTGCTCTGGTACCTCGTCGCGGTCGTCTTCGTCGTCCTGTGCTTCAACCTGGTCGTGGCGCTCGCCTACTCGGTGCTCGCGCTCTATGGCGCGCTGCCGCTCGCCGGCGGCAACTGGGTGTGGACGAGCCTGCCGCAGGCCTGGTGGCATGCGCTCACCCACGTGCCGGCCAAGGTGCATTGGGCGGTCTCAGTCCTCGTCGCAGGCACCATCCTCGCAATGTCCGCGCGCCGCTGGTGGCAGCTGCGCGAGGGGGGCGCGGCGATCGCGCATCTGCTCGGCGCCCACTACCTCGACCGGAGCCGCGTCACGCCGGCCGAGGCGAAGCTGCTCAACGTGGTGGACGAGATGGCGATCGCCTCCGGCATCGCCGTGCCGCCGGTGTACCTGCTCGCCAACGAGGAGGCGATCAACGCGCTGGTGGCGGGCTACTCGCCGAACGAGGCGGTAATCGTCGCCACGCGCGGGGCGGTGCAGAAACTGTCGCGCGACGAGCTGCAAGCGGTGATGGGGCACGAGTTCAGCCACATCCTGAATGGCGACATGGCGCTCAACGTGCGCCTGGTGGCGCTGCTCGCCGGCATCGCCTGCTTCGGCGAATGGGGCGAGGCGCTGGTGCAGGAAGCCGCGCGCGGGAACCAGGGCACGAGCCGCGAGGAGCGCGGCGGCGGGGTGCTTGCCGCGATGTTCGGCGTGGCGATCGCGTTCACCGGTTTCCCTGGCACCTTCGCGGCCGAGGCCCTCAAGGCGGCGATCTCGCGCCAACGCGAGCTGCTCGCCGACGCGGCAAGCGTGCAGTTCACGCGAAACCCCGACGGCATCGCGGGGGCGCTCGATTCGCTCTCCGTGCTGCGTGCCGGCACCACGCTGCGCTCGGCGCACGCGGTGGAGCTCTCGCACATGTTCTTCCTCCCGGCCGTGGCGCGCTGGTGGGCCTTCCCGACGCACCCGCCGATCGAGGAGCGCATCCGCCGCGCCAATCCCCGCTTCCAGCGGGAGGACTACCGGCGCACGCGCCATGCCTCGACCTACCGGGACGGCCAGCGTGCGGTGCTCGACGGCGCGGGGAACGTGGTCAAGGTTGTCGGCGCATTCGCGTCGCTGGTCGAAGCGCCGCGGCCCGAGCACGTGGACCATGCCCGCCAACTGCTCGAGCGCCTTCCCCAGGCGCTGCGCCAACGGCTCGCCACCCCGGCGGGGGCGCAGAAGGCGATCCTCGAGTTGCTGGTCGCGAATGGCCAGCTCGAAGGCGTCGGGCGCCACCAGGCGCTGCTTCTCATCGAGCTGGCGTTGCCGGCGTTGAAGCAGCTTGCGCAACCGAGGCGCACGGCTTTCCTCGCTGAAGTGAACCGGGTGGTCGAGGCCGATCGCAAGCTGACGCTGGCCGAGTTCGTCCAGGCCACGCTCCTGCGGCAGCACCTGCGCGAAGGCGCCGGCAAGCCCATCCCCACGAAGTACGGCAAGCTCGCCGACGTGGCGCAGGACGCGCAGGTCGTGCTCTCGCTCATCGCGCATGTGTCCGGGGGCGACGCCGCGGCGGCGCATGCCAAAGGAAAGGCGATCCTCGGCATCGAACTGCCGGGACCGCTGCCCGTGGCGGAGCTCTCCACGGTGCGCGTGGGCGAGGCGCTGGAGCGCCTGCGCCACCTGCAGCCCTTCCAGAAGCCGCGCCTGCTCAAGGCCTGCCTCGAGGCGGCGTCCGCCGACGGCAAGTTTCGCCTGGCGGAAGCCGAGCTGGTGCGCGCGGTCGCGGCAACGCTCGATTGCCCGCTGCCGCCGGTGATCGGCGCGCTCGACCCCGCTACACTGGCGGCATGAAGCAGCTTGAAGCGGCCCTCGCGGCTGCGGTCGCGGGGGAGGTGCGCTTCGACGCCGGCGCGCGCGCCGCGTACGCCTCTGATGCCTCCAACTACCGGCAGGTACCGATCGGCGTGGTTCTGCCGCACTCGGCCGAGGACATGGCCGCGGCGCTTTCTGCCTGCCGTGCGCATGCCGCGCCGATCCTCGCGCGCGGCGGCGGCACTTCGCTCTGCGGCCAGAGTGTCAACGCCGCCGTGGTGTTCGATTGCTCGAAGTACATGGACCGCGTGCTCGCCGTGGATCCGGCCGCGCGCACGGCGAACGTCGAACCTGGCGTGGTCTGCGACAGCCTGCGCATGGAGGCCGAGAAGCACGGCCTCACCTTCGGCCCCGACCCGGCCACGCACTCGCGCTGCACGCTCGGCGGCATGATCGGCAACAATTCCTGCGGCGCGCATTCGGTGATGGCGGGCAAGACCGTGGAGAACATCGAGGCGCTCGAAGTGCTTACCTACGATGGCGCGCGTTTCTGGTGCGGGCCGACGGACGATGCCGAATTCCGCCGCATCTTGGCGCTGGGAAACCGCCAGTCGGAGATCTACCTCGCGCTCAAGGCGCTGGCGGACAAATACTCGGATCTCGTGCGCGCCGGCTTCCCGAAGATCAAGCGCCGCGTGTCCGGCTACAACCTGGACCAGCTCCTGCCCGAGAACGGCTTCAACGTGGCGCGCGCGCTGGTGGGCAGCGAAGGCACCTGCGCGCTCACCCTGCAGGCAAAGGCGCGGTTGGTGAGGAGCCCGGCGCATCGCGTGCTCGTGGTGCAGGGCTACCCGGACATCTATGCGGCGGGCGACGCGGTACCCGAGGTGCTGGCCGCCGGCCCGATCGCCTGCGAGGGGCTGGACGAGAGAATCATCGGCGGGCTGCGCGAGCGGAAACTCAAGCTCGAGGACATCGGCCTGCTGCCCGAGGGCCGGGCTTGGCTGATGATCGAGTTTGGCGCCGATACGCGGGAGGAGGCGATCGCGCGGGCGAAGGCGCTGCGCGGGATGCTGGTGGTCGAACCTGCGCAGATGAGCCGCCTGTGGACCATCCGCGAGACCGGCGCCTCGGCCACGTCACTCAACCTCAAGGAAACGGCGGGGCCCGACCCGATCGTCGGCTGGGAGGACGCGGCGGTGGATCCGCTGCGCCTTGGGGATTACCTGCGCGAGTTCCAGGCGCTGGTGGACGGCCACGGCTACCGCACCTCGCTCTACGGCCATTTCGGCGACGGCTGCATCCACGCGCGGATCACGTTCGAGTTGCGCACGCCGGAGGGCCTGGCCCGCTGGCGCGCCTTCCTGCAGCAAGCGGCGGCGCTGGTGGTGAAGTACGGCGGTTCGCTCTCGGGGGAGCACGGCGACGGACAGGCGCGCGCGGAATTCCTGCCGGCGATGTACGGGCCCGAGCTGATGCAGGCCTTTCGCGAGTTCAAGCGCATCTGGGATCCGCTGAACCGCATGAATCCGGGAAAGCTGATCGATGCGTACAAAGTTGACGAGAACCTGCGCCTCGGGCCGCAATACAAACCAGTCACGCTGCAGACGACGCTGGCATTCAAGAGCGACGTCGGCGACGGCTTCGGGCGCGCTGCCGAGCATTGCATCGGCATGGGCAAGTGCCGCGCGAAAACCGGGGGCACGATGTGCCCGAGCTATCGCGCCACGGGCGAGGAGCGCTATTCCACGCGCGGCCGGGCCCGCCTCCTTTGGGAGATGCTGCAGGGCGAAGTGATCACCGACGGCTGGCGGAGCGAGGAGGTGAAGGAGGCGCTCGACTGGTGCCTCGCCTGCAAGGGCTGCAGGAGCGACTGCCCGACGCACACCGACATGGCCGCCTACAAGGCGGAGTTCCTCTCGCACTACTACGAAAAGAAATCGCGGCCGCTCGCCTTGCAGGTGCTCGCTCGCATCGGCGAGTGGGCGCCGCTTGCCGCGCGCGCGCCCGCGCTGGCCAATGCGCTCGGCTCGCTGGGCAAGCCCTTCGCCGGCATCGCGGCCGGCAGGCGGCTGCCGCAGTTCGCCGCCAGCACCTTCCGCGCCGGGTTCCGCCCCGGCGGCAGCGGTGAGCGCGTGATCCTGTTCGACGACACTTTCAACAACTACTTCCGGCCCGAGACGGCGGTCGCGGCGGCCAAGGTGCTCGAGGCGAGCGGTTGCCGCGTCGAGCTGCCGCGCGAGCACCTGTGTTGCGGGCGGCCGTACTACGACGCGGGAATGCTCGACCGGGCGAAAGCGGCGTTGCAACGCATCCTGGAGGTGGTTGAACCGGGGATTCCCCTGGTCATCCTCGAGCCCGCCTGCCTCTCTGTATTCCGCGATGAGTTGAAGCAGCTCCTGCCCGGCGATGCGCGGGCTGCTGAACTGTCCAGGCAGGCCACCTCGCTGGGCGAAATCCTGCAGCGCCGCGGGTGGGCGCCACCGCGCCTCGAGGGACAGGCGCTTTTGCACGGCCACTGCCACCAGAAGGCGATGGGCGGCAACGCCGCGGACCTGACCCTACTGCGCGCGGCGGGCCTGGAAGTGCAGTCGCCCGACACCGGCTGCTGCGGGATGGCCGGCTCCTTCGGGTTGAAGCGCGAGCACGATGCGACGTCGCGCCGCATCGCCGACCTGGTCCTGCTGCCCAAGCTGCGCAACACGGCGCCGGCATCCCTGGTTGTCGCCGACGGATTCTCCTGCCGCGAGCAGATCGAAGGCCTGGGCGGCCGGCGCACGCTGCACCTGGCCGAGGTCCTCGCGCGCGCATGAGGCCGGCACTCGCCATCGCCACGTTCGCCTTTGCCGCGACGGCGCAGGCGCAAGGCGAAACGGAGCGGCTGTTCCAGGCGATCGCCGAGGATAAGGAGCCGGTGGCGGCGATCCTGGTGCTGGGAGGCAAGGTGGACGTGCAGGCGCGCAATGCGCAGCGCGAAACGCCGCTTCACCGCGCGGCGGAAAAGGGCATGCGTGCGCTGACGCGGCACCTGATCGAGGCGGGCGCGAGCGTGAGATCGCGCACGCAGACCGGCGAGACGCCCCTGCACCTGGCCATGCTGCCCTCCGACGCGGCATGCGCGGTCCTGCTGCTTGACGCCGGCGCCGATCCTCGCGCACGCAACGACGACGGGGAATCGATCCTGCATTGGGCAGCGCTGGGGGGCAGTGCCGCCATGATGCGGTTGCTGCTCGAGCGCGGCGCCGACCCCGGTGTCGTCGACTTGCGGGGCAACACTGCCTTGCATGGCGCGGCCGACTCGGGCCACGTCGAAGCCGTGCGGCTCCTGCTCAGCCGCACCCGCAACCCGCTCGCGCAAAACCTCGAAGGCAGGAGCCCGCAGGACCTCGCGCGCGATCGAGGCCACGAGGACGTCCTGAAGCTGTTCTAGGACAGGCCGAAGGCCCCAGCCAGCAGCTCGTAGGAGCGAAGGCGCGTCGCGTATTCCCCGGTGATCGTGATCAGCATCAGCTCGTCGGCGCCATAGCGATCGACCAGCGCCGTCAGGTCGCGCCGGCATTTCTCCGGCCCGCCGATCACGGCGCGCTCGCGCTGGCCTAGCACATAGCGCTTTTCCTCTTCCGTGTAGGCGTGGCGCTCGGCCTCCTCGAGCGTGGGGACCGGTGTATCCAGGTTGAGCGCCATGTGCAGGCGCCGCAGGTCGATCGACGCGGCCAGCCGCTCGGCCTCGGCGTCGGTGGCGGCGCAGATGGCGAACACGCAGACGATTGCCGCCGGCGCCTTCTCCCTCGTGCCAGGCTGGAAGCGCTCGCGGTAGGCGCGCGTCACTGCATCGCCGCCCTTGGCATTGATGAAATGCGCGAAGGCAAAACGAAGGCCCAGTTGGGCCGCGAGCAGGCCGCTGTAGTCCGAGGAGCCGAGCAGCCAGACCTCGGGCGCCGTCTCGCCCCCGGGCTGGACGCGCACGCGCTTGTGCGGGTGGTCATCGGGCAGGGTGCCATCGAGGTGTCCGACGAGCTCCCACACGCGCTGGGGGAAATCGTCCGCGCTGGGGAATTGCCCCCCGGCCACCGCGTGCGCGGTGCGCTGGTCCCCGCCCGGGGCCCGACCCAGCCCGAGGTCGATGCGCCCTGGGTAGAGCGCCTCCAGCATGCGGAACACCTCGGCCACCTTGAATGCACTGTAGTAGGGCAGCAGGACGCCTCCCGTGCCGATGCGCATGTGCCTGGTCTCGGCACCCAGGCGGGCGAGCAGGACCTCGGGACAGGGGTCGGCCAGCGCGGCGATCGCGTGGTGCTCGGCCAGCCAATAGCGGTGGTAGCCCAGATCCTCTGCGCGCCGGGCGAGCTCCAGGGTGGCGTGGACCGCCTGGGCCGGGGTGCCGCTGGAGAGCACCGGGGACTGGTCCAGGACGGAGAGTTTGAGGGACACCCCGCATTATCCTAGGGAGCCCGTAAGCCCCGGAAGCCCGTTTCGACGTATGTGCATGCGCCTGACCCTTTTCCTTGCCTTGGCAACCCTCATGGCCCCCGTCCAGGCCGCGCTATGCCAGGCCCGTAGCGGGCCCCAGACCACGGCCCTGGTGGAGCTCTATACCTCCGAAGGTTGCGATAGCTGCCCGCCCGCCGATCGCTGGCTCCAGGGCCTGGCGGGACGGGGCCTCGCCCCGGCACGGGTGGTGCCGCTGTCCCTGCACGTGGACTATTGGGACTACATCGGTTGGAAAGACCCCTATGCACAGCAGCGCCACTCCGATCGCCAGAGGAAGCTCGCCCAGGTGATGCGCGCCAGGATCGTCTATACGCCTCAGGTGCTGCTGCAGGGCGCGGACTTCAGGAGCTGGGGTGGCTCCGCCTTCGAAGTTGCCGTGGCGAAGATCAATGCGCGGCCGGCCCGCGCCAGCATTTCGCTCGCGCTGCAGTCCGGACTGCCGGATACCCTGCCCACGGAGGTGCGCGCCGAGCTGCTGGACGCCTCGCAGGAGGCGGATGGGGCGCTCTACCTGGCCAGCTACGAGAACAAGCTTGTCTCCAAGGTCGCGGCGGGGGAGAACCGTGGGCGCACCCTGGCCCACGATTACGTCGTGCTGGAGTGGGTCGGCCCCATCGCGTTCACCGGGGGGAAAATCGCCGAAAAGCGCGCATTGCCCCTGTTGCCCAAGGCGGTGGCCGCGAACTCCGGGGTAGCTGCCTTCGTGCAGAACCGGCGCACGGCCGAGGTTCTGCAGGCCCTGATGCTGCCGGCCTGCCCGGGCTAGGTCCGCCAAAACCTTCCCTGCGGGGGGAGGCGGCCTTCGGTTATATTCGCCCGGTCTTGATAGCTGGGCCACCCGCCCGGAGGCAGCAATCGTGCTCGCAACGCAGATCCGCCAGAAGGACGGGATCTTCTACTTCGTCAGCTACCCCGCCAAGGAGCTGCTGGCGAGGGTGCGCTTTATCAGCCGGTTCTACGGCGATGGGGAGCAGATTGCGCCCTCGCGCATCGCGCAGGACGACGACATCGCGCAGTTCATCGCGCGCATCGAGCGCACGGACGCCGCGTTCCAGCGGGGCCTGTCGCAGGCCAAGGTGCGCCAGCTGCGCAACTTCTACGAAACGGCGGTGACGCAGCCGCCGATTCCCGGGACGGTGCTGCTGTTCACCTCGGAGACGCTGCGCTACCAGTCGGCCGGCGACGGCGTCGGCCACATGTCCGAGCCGAGCCAGAAATTCCTCATCATCGACGGCCAGCACCGCCTGGCCGCGCTGTACTTTTACCTGCAGGACCGGCCCGCCGAGGCCGCCAGCATCCGCGTGCCCTGCATGATCTTCGACGGGCGCAGCGAGGATTTCGCCACCGAGATGTTCGTCATCATCAATTCCACGCCGACGCGCATCAACAAGAGCCACCTGGTGGACCTGTACGAAAAGGTCTCCTGGGCGGCGCCGGACCGCAAATTTGCCGCGCGCCTGGTGGACAAGCTGTACCGCGAGGGCGACAGCCCGCTGCGCTACCGCGTCAACCGCCTGGGCGGGCGCAGCCAGCGCGACAAGTGGATCCTGCAGGCCGAGCTGTTCAACGAGCTGCACCGCTGGGTGCGCGCCGACTGGCGCAAGATCCAGGTCTCCGGCGGCAGCGCGAAGAACGTGGACCGCTACTACGGCGCGATCCGCGACTTCCTCAAGGCGGCGAAGTCCGTGCTGGAGGACGCCTGGGGCAAGGACAACTACATGGTCACCAAGCCGGTGACCATCAAGGCGCTGATCCGCGTGGCCACGGCGCTGGCGCGCGAGGATGCGGATCCCGCCGACGGCCGCCAGCAGCGCTGGGAAAAGCGCCTGGCGCCCTGGGGCGAGCTGGTGCGCGAGTTCCGCGAGGAAGGCTTCTACGAGCGCTTCGCCGCCAAGGGCGAAGTCGAGCGCGTGGCGCGCGTCCAGAAGGACCTGGCGCGCGCCGCGGGGATCGAGATCAGGAAGGGCTGATCGCGCCGGCGGCGGCGAGCC
>JANMUO010000263.1:0-5471 GCA_031391655.1 Betaproteobacteria bacterium | reverse complement strand
GCATGGCGGAGAAGCAGAACCAGGTCGGCCAGGTCACCGGCCTCGCCTGGACCGAGGTGGGCGGGGAGCTGCTCACCATCGAGACGGTCACCATGCCGGGCAAGGGCAAGACCATCACCACCGGCAAGCTGGGCGAGGTGATGCAGGAGTCCATCCAGGCCGCGCTGTCGGTGGTGCGCAACCGTTCGCGCAAGCTCGGCGTGCAGGAGGACTTCTACCAGAAGAACGACATGCACATCCACCTGCCCGAGGGCGCGACGCCCAAGGACGGCCCGAGCGCCGGCATCGGCATCGCCACCGCGATGGTGTCGGTGCTCACCGGCATCCCGGTGCGCGCGGACGTGGCGATGACCGGCGAGATCACGCTGCGCGGCGATGTGCTGGCGATCGGCGGCCTGAAGGAAAAGCTGCTGGCGGCGCACCGCGGCGGCATCAAGACGGTGCTGATCCCGGACGAGAACGTGAAGGACCTCGCGGAAATCCCGGACAACGTGAAGAACCGGCTGGAGATCCTGCCGGTGAAGTGGATCGACAAGGTCCTGGAGATCGCCCTGGAACGCAAGCCCGAGCCGCTGCCGGACCTTGTGCCGGAGGCCGCCGCGCTGCCTGCCGCCGAGGACAAGCCGGCGACGGCGACCGCCGTCAAGCACTAGCCACGGGAGAGGACGCCGTGAACAAGGCGGACATGATCGAGCACATCGCGCAGTCGGCCGAGATTTCCAAGCTCGCCGCGGAGCGGGCGGTGGACGCGCTGGTGGGCGCGGTGAAGACGAGCCTGAAAAAGGGCCAGATGGTGACCCTCGTCGGCTTCGGCAGCTTCTACGTCGGCAGGCGCGCCGCGCGAGACGGGCGCAATCCGCGCACCGGGGAGGCGCTGAAGATCGCGGCGGCGCGCGTTCCCAAATTTCGCGCTGGCAAGGCGCTCAAGGAAGCGATAAACTAGCGCCCCTTTTGCGGGTGCTTAGCTCAGCTGGTAGAGCGTCGCTCTTACACGGCGAATGTCGGCGGTTCGATCCCGTCAGCACCCACCAGGACCAGATAAGTAGGAGCGGTAGTTCAGTTGGTTAGAATACCGGCCTGTCACGCCGGGGGTCGCGGGTTCGAGTCCCGTCCGCTCCGCCAACCCATCCCCTAGCAAACCCATGTTCGAGTTCGTCCAAAAAAACAAGCGCCTGATCCAGATAGTGTTCGTGCTGCTGATCGTGCCGCCGTTCGCGTTCTTCGGGCTGGAGTCGTACACGCGCTCGGGGGTCGGCGCCGACAGCGTCGCCACAGTCGACGGCGGCGGGATCACGCAGCGCGAGTTCGCCGAGGAGCTGCAGCGCCAGCAGGAACGCCTGCGCGCGGCCTTCGGGCGCGGCTTCGACCCTGCCGCGCTCGACACGCCGGAATCGCGCAGCGCGTTGCTCGACTCGCTGGTGTCGCAGCGCCTGGTGGCCGACGCCGCGACGCGCGGGCACCTGACGATGAGCGACGACGAGCTGCGCGAGACCATCGCCGCCATTCCCGCGTTCCAGGCCGACGGCGCCTTTTCCCGGTCGAACTACGAGGCGCTGCTGCGCGCGCAGAACATGACGCCGCAGATGTTCGAGGCGCGCCTGCGCTACGACCTGGCGCTGGCGCAGCTCACGCGCTCCATCGCGGACAGCGCCATCGTCCCGCGCAGCGTCACCGAGCGCATTGCCGCGCTGCAGGAGCAGCGGCGCGAGGTGGCCGAGTCGCTCGTCGCGGCGCAGCCCTACCTGGCGCAGGTCAAGCTTGGCGATGAGAAGCTCAAGGCCTACTTCGAGGCGAACGCGGCGGAGTTCCGCATCCCCGAGCGCGTGCGCGCCGAGTACGTGGTGCTCTCGGCCGAGGCGCTCGGCCGGCAGGATCCGGTGGCCGAGGCTGACCTGAAGGCCGCCTATGAGTTGCGCGCCGTGCAGTACCGCGTGGAGGAACAGCGCCGCGCCAGCCACATCCTGGTGAAGACGAAGGTTGAGGCCGACAAACTCGCCGCCGAATTGCGCAAGGCGCCGGCGCGGTTCGCCGATCTGGCGAAAAAGAACTCGCAGGATCCCGGATCAGCGGAGAACGGCGGCGACCTCGGGTTCTTCGGGCGCGGCATGATGGTGCCTGCCTTCGAGGAGGCCGCCTGGCGCCAGAAGGAAGGCGAGATCGGCAACCCGGTGCAGAGCGATTTCGGCTGGCACGTGATCCGCGTTACCGGCGTGCAGGCGGCCAAGGCGCGCCCTTTCGAGGAGGTGCGCGCCGAGCTGGCAGCCGAGCTGGGCAAGCAAAAGGGGGCGCGCCGCTTTGCCGAGGCCGCCGAAGGCTTCAGCAACATGGTCTATGAGCAGTCCGACAGCCTCAAGCCGGCCGCCGAGCGCTTCAAGCTGGCGGTGCAGACCAGCGGCTGGGTCACGCGGGTTCCGACCCCCGAGGCCGGCCTGCTGGGCAACGCCAAGCTGCTCGGCGCGCTGTTCGCCACGGATTCGGTGAAGGCCCGGCGCAACACCGACGCAGTGGAAGTGGCGCCGAACGTGCTCGTCGCCGCCCGCGTCATCGAGCACCAGCCCGCCTCGCAGAAGAAATTCGAGGAAGTGAAGGGCGACATCGAGCAGGCGCTGCGCCGCGCGGAGGCCGCCAGGCTGGCGCAGAAGGACGGCGAGGCGAAGCTCGAAGCCCTGCGCAAGGGTTCCGAGGCGGGGGTGAAATGGGAGGCGACGAAGGCGGTGTCGCGCCGCAGCCCGCAGGGCGTGCCTTCGACCGCGCTGCGGCAGATCCTGGCCGCAGATGCGACCAAGCTGCCCGCCTACGTGGGCGCGGTGCGCGGGGACGAGGGCTACATGCTGTACCGGGTCGGGCGCCTGCTCGAGCCCGAAGCGAAGCCCGATGCGCAGAAAACCGCCGACCTCGCGCGCGCCGCGCAGCAGGCGGGCGCCGACCAGCTGGAGGGCTACG
This sequence comes from Betaproteobacteria bacterium, assembly GCA_031391655.1. GTDB lineage: Bacteria > Pseudomonadota > Gammaproteobacteria > Burkholderiales > SG8-39 > JAABQT01. The sequence continues at coordinate 2,528 of JANMUO010000263.1, read as the reverse complement.
TCGCCAGCCTGCGCGCGCGCGCCAGCGTCGTGGTCAACAAGGCCAACCTCGAGAAGAAGTAGCCGCTACTTCTTGGCGGCCTTGCCGATCTTTTCCACCGCGACGCGCAGACGCGTGGCGTCGGCGATCCAGAAATCCTTGAATTCCGGCGCGTCGAGGTAATTGATCGGCGTGCTCACCTTGGCCATCGCGCCCGTGAACTGCGGGTCGGCCACTGCGGCGCGCACCGCGGCGCGCAGCCTGTGTTGCACGTTCGCAGGCACCGCGGCCGGCGCCACCACGCCCGCCCAGATGTAGAACTCGACGTCCTGGTAGCCCAGCTCCTTGAACGTGGGCAGCTCCGGCATCAGCGCGAGGCGCTTGTCGCCCCAGCCGGCCAGCGCCCGCATCTTGCCGCCCTTGATCTGCCCGATCGCCGCCGCCGGCCCGGAGGCGAGCGCCTGCACCTGGCCGCCGAGCAGCGCGGTCACCGCCGGCCCGCCGCCCTGGTAGGGAATGTGGAACAGCTCGATGTCCGCCGCGCCGGCGAACATTTCCATCGCCACGTGGAGCGTGCCGAACATGCCCGAGGACGCGTAGTTGATCTTGCCGGGGTTCGCCTTGGCCGCCGCGACGAAGTCCGGCACCGACTTGTACGGGCTGTCGGCGCTGACCAGCAGCACAGTGGGGTCGGCCGACACCAGCGCGATCGGCATGAAGTCCGAGAGCTGGTAGGGCGCGGGATTGCCCTGCATCGGGTCGGACACCGGGAAGATCGAGATCGACGACAGTGTCATCAGGATGGTGTAGCCGTCGGGGGCCGCCTTGGCCGCGGCGGTGGTGCCGACCGCGCCGCCCGCGCCGGGACGGTTGACGATCAGCACCGGCTGTCCCAGGGCCTTCTCCATGGACGCAGCCAGCGGGCGGCCGACGAGCTCGGCCACGCCGCCCGGTGGGAACGCGACGATCATGCTGATCGGCTTGGTGGGGTAGTCCTGCGCCTGCGCGCTCAGCGCGAGCAGCGTTGCCGCGGCGAAGATGATGTTTCTCATGATTCGGTCCCTCCTCCAGGAATGCCTGCCACCATGTTGCGGAAACCATTGTCGACGTACAGCACTTCGCCGGTGACGCCGCCGGCCAGCTCCGAGAGCAGGAAGGCGGCGGCGTTGCCGACGTCCTCGGTGGTCACGTTGCGCCGCAGCGGCGCGTTCTCCGCGACAAACTTGAGGATCTTGCCGAAGCCGGCGATGCCCGAGGCGGCCAGCGTCTTGATCGGGCCGGCCGACACGGCGTTCACGCGGATGCCGCGCGGCCCCAGGCTCGCAGCGAGGTAGCGCACCGAGGCTTCCAGGCTCGCCTTGGCGAGGCCCATGGTGTTGTAGTTGGGCAGCACGCGCTCGGCGCCGAGGTAGGTGAGCGTCACGAGGCTCGCCTTGCGACCCTGCATCATCGGCAACGCCGCCTTGGCGAGCGCCGGGAAACTGTAGGAGGACACGTCGTGCGCCACGCGGAAGGCCTCGCGCGACAAGCCGTCGAGGAAGTCACCGGCAATCGCCTCGCGCGGCGCGAAGGCGATGGCGTGCACCAGGCCGTCCAGCCCGTCCCAGCGCGCCCCGAGCTGCGCGAACAGCCCGGCGATTTCCTCATCGCTCGCCACGTCGCAGGGCAGGGCGATGTCCGAGCCCAGTTCGCGCGCCATGTCCTCGACTCGCTCCTTGAAACGCTCGTTCTGGTAGGTGAAGGCGAGCGTGGCACCCTCGCGCTGCGCCGCCTTGGCCACGCCGTAGGCGATGGAGCGGTTGCTGAGCAGGCCGGTGACCAGGATCTTCTTGCCTGCGAGGAGCGGCATGGTACGCATGGTGCGCCGATTATACTTGCGCGATGCGCCCGATCCTCCTGCTGGCGGTCCTCGCCGCCGGCTGCGCCGACGTGTGGAACGATCCCTACCCGGCGGCGGACCGCGGCGCGAGCGTCCTGTACACCGCGTTCCTCGATCGCCCCAAGCACCTGGACCCGGTGCAGTCCTACACGGAGGACGAGGCACGCTTCACGCAGCAGGTGTATGAGGCGCCGCTGCAGTACCACTACCTCAAGCGGCCCTACGAGCTGGTGCCGCTGACCGCGCTGGAAGTGCCCAAGCCCGTGGAGATCGAAGGCGGCAAGTTCACCGTCTACACCATCCGCATCCGCACCGGGATCCGCTACCAGCCGCATCCCGCGTTTGTGGTGGAGAACCACCAGCTGGACCGCGGCCGCGTGGAGCGCCTGCGCAACCCCTACGACCTGCCGCTCGGCACGCGCGAGCTCACCGCCGACGACTACATCTACGAGATCAAGCGGCTGGCCAGCCCGCGCCTGCATTCGCCGGTCTTCGGCCTGATGGCGGAGTACATCGTCGGCCTGCAGGATTTCGCCGAGCGCGTGAAGAGGTTCGACACGAAGAAGGGCGAGTGGCTCGACCTGCGCAAGCACCGCCTCGAAGGCGTGGAAAAGGTGGACGAGCACACCTACCGCATCAGGATCAAGGGACGCTACCCGCAGTTCGCCTA
>JANMUO010000221.1:0-5273 GCA_031391655.1 Betaproteobacteria bacterium | reverse complement strand
GCGCCCGAGCGGGTTGGCGCCGGCGATCACCGCGCTGCGCTGCACGCCTTCGGCGGACAGCACGCGCGCCAGCAGGCGCGGCACCACGCGGTGCGCGGCGAACTGGGCGAGGGGCGTCACCGCCACCCAGGCGAGCAGTGCGCGCGCGTCGAAGGCATCCAGGGTGCGCGAGGCCCAGCCCAGCAGCAGCAGCAACGCGGCCACCGCCAGCCAGTCGCCGAGGACATCGAGCGCGAGCGCGCCCGCGCTCGCCGTATCGCGCGCGGGCCGGCCCGGGAACGTCATCGCGAACACCAGCAGCGCGAGGATCAGGCTGGCGCCGTCGAGCTGGCCACCGGTGGCGAGCACGCAGGCGAACAAGGTGCAGATCACGACCACCGCATCGAGCGCGGTGCGCACCAAGTCGGCGGGGCCGAACCGGATCTGCAGCAGCGGAGAGCGGGCGTCGTGGACACTGAGCACGCCAGCAAGGCTAGCCAGGGCTCGTGTCGCGCGCTGTGCGCCACCCTAGCTCCATCGGCCTAGGGATTTCGTCACAGTGAGCGGAGGCAACATGAACCTTGTGCAATTCCCGGGCGGGCCGGCACCGCGGCCCGCAGCCGCGCCGCGCGCCGGCGATACCGCGCGGCACGCCGCGCTCGATGAATTCCGGCTCGAGTCCCTGCTCCTGAACCTGGACGCGGCGCTGCGCGTGCACGCCCGGCCGCACTTTTTCCTGTGGGTGCATGGGCTGCTGCAGAGCCTGATCCGGCACGAGGTGCTGGTGTGCGCGCTCGGCAACGGCGAGGCGCAGAACCTGCGCGCGGAAAGCTTCGCCACCGTGGCAGCGGACGCCGCGGTGTTCGGCGATCTGTTCGAGCGCGACGCCGGCGCCGCGCCCGGCCTGATCAAGGCCTGGAAGGAGCGCCGCTTCAATCCGGTGATCTGCGACGCGCGCGATGGCGCCACGCTGGGCACCGGCGCCTTCGCGCGGGAGCTGCAGCGCGTGGGCGCGACGCAGGTGCTGGCGCACGGCGTGTGCGACGCCACCGGGCAGGTGGGCGGTTTCTACGTCTTCGGCTGCCGCGCCGATGCGCTCGGCCCGGACGAGGCCTACCTGGCGCAGCTCGCGCTGCCGTCGCTGCACGCGGCGTGGTTGCGCGCGCTGGCCAGCGCCACCGGCACGCCGCTGCGCGCGGCGCCCAGCGGCCGCGCGCTCAGCCCGCGCGAGCAGGAGGTCCTGCACTGGATCTACGTCGGCAAGAGCAACTACGAAATCGGCTCCATCCTCAAGATCAGTCCGCTGACGGTGAAGAACCACGTGCAGAAGATCCTGCGCAAGCTGAACGTGGTGAATCGCACGCAGGCGGTGGGCAAGGCGCTCGAGACGCGCGTCCTGATGCCCTAGGCAGGCTTGCCCTGCGCCCCTAGCCCGACCGGAGCATGTCATGCGCCGGCCGGTGCATGTCCGTCGCGGTGCCGATCCGAATTGCGTGTCACGCACGCCCGCTAATGTCCGCGGTGACGCCATTGGGGCGTTCGAGCAAACCGAGGAGATTCCACATGCCAAATGCAATATCGCATTGCTGCAAATCGATTGCTGCCGCGGGCGCGCTCGCGGCAGCGCTGGGGTGGCCCGCCACCGGCCTCGCGCAGTTGGGCGGCCTTCCGGCGCTGCCGGGTCTGCCAAGTCAGCCGGGGGGCGGCGGCGCGAGCGCGCTCACCGGCCAGGCGAGCGCGGTACGTGTCATCGCGCTCGGCACGGTGACCAGCCTCGCCGACACCGGCACGCTCGCCGACGCCGCGCAGCCCCTTGGCACCGGCCAGGCCCTGGGCAGCATCCCGGGCCTGCTCAGCGCCGAGGCGCTGCACGCCACGACCATGGGCTGGAGCGACCAGGCGGCCTCCGCTGCCTCGCTCGGCAACCTGGCGATGACGCTGGCCGGCATCGGCATCTCTGCGGAAGGGATCCAGTCGCAGGCGCTCGCGGTAGCGGGCGCCGCAGCGAGCGGCAGTTCGAGCGTACAGGGCCTGAGCATCGGCGGCGTGCCGGTCGCGGGTCAGCGGCCTGGCGAACCAGCAGGTCTCGGTTCCCGGCCTGAGCGTGATCCTGAACGAGCAGCTGCACTCCGCGGGCGGCATCGTGGTCAACGCCCTGCGCGTGAGAACCCTGGACGGGCTGACCGACATCGTCATCGCCTCGGCGCGCGCCGGCATCTAGCGCCCGCGCCTTGCCAATAGAGAGGAAACCAATCATGCGTAGAGCGATACTTGCCCTGTTCACGGCGCTCGGCTGCGGCTCCGCCGGCGCGCACTTCGTCCCCGCACCGTGCGACTTCATCACCGGCGGGGGCTGGGTGATCTCCGACTCGGGCGCCAAAGTCAATTTCGGCGCGCACGGCGGCTGCAAGAATGGCGCCTTCTGGGGTCACGTCAATGCCCTGGACCACAGCACCAATCCGCCGGGGCACCTGAAGAGCACGAGAATCACCGGGTACCTGATGGACCCCGCGTATCCGAACGCGCGCGACATCTGCGGCGAAGGAGAGGTCAGCTCCGGCGGCAGCCGGTTCACCACCCTGTTCCGCGTGCGCTTAGAGGACAACGGCGAGCCGGGCAGCAATGACCGCTTCGGCGTGCGCCTGATGAACGGCTACCACCTGTTCACGCGCGAACTGGGTCCCCAGGCACCTGCGGGGGGCGGGGGCAACATCCAGTTGCACAAGCCCAATCCGTCCACCACCGGGCCGGTGCCGGCGCCCACGGAAATGGAAATGTGCGGGGGCCTGGGCTATCCCTGATTCAGTTGCGTACGCGGATCGTGACCGGCGCCGAGGTGCGCATATTGCCCGCCGCATCTCGCGCCACTGCCGTCAGCGTATAGGTGCCGTTCGGCACCGACGTCGTGGTCGCGGAGGCCGCGAAGGGCGCACTGGTGTCCTCGGGGCCGAAGGTGGCGCCGTTGTACCTGAACTGCACGCCCACCACGCCGATGTTGTCGCTGGCGCTGGCCCTCACCGTGATGGTGCCGGAGACGATGGCATTCCACGACGGCGAGGTGATGCTGACGCTCGGCCGCGTGGTGTCCGCCGCGGGTATCGTCACCGCCACCGGGGTCGCCGTCCACGCCGAGTGGTTCGGCACGGCGTCGAATGCGCTCACGCGGTAACGGTAGGTGGTGCCGGCGGTGAGGCCGCTGTGCGAGAACGAAGTCGCGCTGGTGTTGGCGAGCGGCACATCGTTCAGGTACACCCGATAACCCGTCACGCCGACGTTGTCGGTGGATGCACTCCACGACAGGCTGATCTGGGTCGCCGACACTACGGTCGCAGCGAGTCCCGCGGGCACCGAAGGTGCCGCTGTATCGGGCACTGGCGTGGTCGCCGCGACCGGGGTCGCGGTCCAAGCCGAGTGGTTGGGCACGGCGTCGTAGGCGCTCACGCGGTAGCTATACGTGGCGCCCGGCGTGAGGCCGGTGTGCGAGAACGAGGTCGCGCTGGTGTTGGCGAGCGGCACATTGTTCAGGTACACCCGATAACCCGTCACGCCGACGTTGTCGGTGGACGCGGTCCACGACAGCCTGATCTGCGTTGCCGACACTACGGTCGCAGCGAGTCCTGCGGGCACCGAGGGCGCCGCCGTATCGAGCACCGGCGTGGTCACCGTCACCGGGGTCGCGGTCCAAGCCGAGTGGTTCGGCACCGCATCGAACGCGCTGACCCGGTAGCGGTAGGTGGTGCCGCCGGCAAGACCGGTATGCGAGAACGAAGTCGCGTTGGTGGTGGCGAGCGGTGCGTCGTTCAGGTAGACGTAATAGCCCGTCACGCCGATGTTGTCGGTGGACGCGCTCCAGGCGAGATTCACCTGGGTTGCGGACGCCGCGGCGGCGGTGAGGCCTGCGGGAACTGTGGGGGCGGTGGAGTCCGGCACGGGTGCGGGCGGCAGGACCGCGTCCGTCTTCAGGACGAACGCCGCGTGGTGCCCGTTCAGCGCGATGCTGTTCACCAGCGGCAGCAGCTCGGGCAGCGCGCCAAGGAGGTCGCGCGACAGCAGGCGCGCGGCCTGCGGCAGGGCCAGCGAGGCGACGTTGCTGGCGGTCGGATTGACGTAAACGTAGCCCCGCTCGAACTCGCGCCAGTAGAGGTTGACGCCGCCGACCGAAGTGACGCGGTAGCCGCCCAGCGCCCTGCCCAGGTCGATGCGGTCGTACTCGTCGAACCACCAGATGCGGTTGTAGCCGGTGCCGCCGTTGAACATGAAGTAGGCATTGCCCAGCTCGTCGTTCTTGGCGAGCAGGAAGGAGCCCAGCGCGTACCACAGCGTCTGCGCGAAGCTCACCGGCTGGCCCCAGTTGTCCGTGCCGCTCTGGCCGTCCATCAGCTTGGTATGGCTCATGGTGGCCACTTTCGAATTGCGGATCGCCGCTATTGTGTCGAGTTGCCGCTTCCAATCCAGCTCTGGGTAGAACTGGGTGTCGGCGCCCCATTCCACGGCGAAGGCACCTTCCTCGAGCACTACATCGGGCGGGCTGGCGCTATTGTCCAGGCTCAGCCAGGCCGCGCTGCCGACGCTCGAGCGCGTTTCGCCGCGGTTGCACCACAGCTTCTGTCCGTAGCCGCGCATGCCGTTGGTGATCGCCTCGACGAAACTGTTCATCGCGGCTGACCACACGGCGTCGGTGGGATACCTGGCGCTGGTCGCGCTGTAGCCACCCGCAAAGGAACGCGTGAGGCAGTTGTCGACGAACACGCCGTCCGCCGCCCAGGGCTGGTCGACGATGTCGGCCTTCGCCGCGTTGATCCAGTAGGAATGGTAGTCGGAGGTGCCGAAATCCATCAGGTGCCAGTACTGGTTGGCGCCGACGTTGGAGAAGTTAACGCTATAGATGCGCTGGCCCGCGCTGTTCAGCAGGTACAGCTCGGGGTGGTTGCCGTTGAGGCTGCCCATGAAATGGCCGCGCGAGACGTCGTAGCGCCCCAGCCCGTTCAGGTACAGCGGTGCCGTGGCGTCCATATGGCTCGGCGCCTCCGGCCCCATTTCGTAGAGGTAGATCTGCACCGCGGGATTGAGCGCCTTGATCGCCGCCCAGGTGTTCGGGCCGATGTTCTGGTAGCGGAAGCGGTCGATGTCGATCAGGTCGAACTTGGCGAGCCTGGCCGCGTCGGCGGACACCAGCTGCGGGCCGCCGCCGTAATACACCAGGAAGGTCGGGATGAATTTGTCCGAGCCTTGGGCGTGCGTGCCGGCGGGAAGGGCCAGAAAGCCCAGCGCGAGCAGGGCGATGCGCAGCATGC
>JANMUO010000153.1:0-2110 GCA_031391655.1 Betaproteobacteria bacterium | reverse complement strand
TTAAGACCTTCAGCTCTCGTAATAAGATCAGAAATTCTCATTCCTTCATTATAGGAATAGTAGTCTGGTCTAAACACGGCTCCCTCAATTTTAATACGGTTTTCATCGTAGATCACCGCAGCGTTGTGCTGCGAGGGCGCGTGCCCCTTGCGCGCGGCGCGCAGGAACCAGTCCAGCGCCTGGGAATCGCTCTGGTCGACGCCCTGGCCGGAAATGAACATCATGCCCATCAGGTGCTCGGCGTAGGTTTCGCCGGCCATTGCCTGGCGCAGGATTTCCTGCCGCGCCTCGACATTGCCGCCGACCGCCTTGCGCGCCAGGTCATCCAGTGGCGCCGCCACGGCGCCGGTGGCGGCGAGGAGCAGGGCCAGGGCGAATCGCATCAGAAGCGCCGGATGAGAGTCATGGTCTGTCCCTCGTGGCGCATTTCAACACGGTTGAGGAAACTCATGCCGAGCGGCGCGATGTCCAGGCCCTGCTCGATGACCAGACCCTCGACCGCCTGCAGCTCGATGCCCCCGAGCCTCACCGTGTCGAAGGTGACGCGGTAGACCGGCACCACGCCGCCCGCGGTGCGCGTGGAGCCGGGACGGCCCTTGCGATAGTCGATGCCCAGGCGCACTGCGTCGCTTGCCGGCAGCGCCACCACGGTGGCGCCGGTGTCCACGACGAAGCGCACCGACTTGCCATTGATGGCGCCTTCGGAGATGAAGTGCCCGCGCCCGTCGGCGGCAAGCACCGTGCTCTGGCGGTCGCTGGCGGTGGTCTGGTAGTGCTGTCCTCGCACCAGCGTGCGGCGGGCGCCGTTGAACTCGATCACGGCGCGCTCGCCATCCACGGAGATGACCTTCACGCCCTGCAGGCTCTGGCCGAGCCGAACAGTGCGCGGCGTACCGCCGTCGATCACCAGGATCGCCGCCTTGTCGCTGATGGCGCCGACGAAGTTCACGTCCGCCGCGCCGGCCGGCAGCCCCGCCAGGCACAGCGCGAGCGCACTACAATTGCGGGCCATGAAACCGGTTGCCATCTTCAGGAGCGCTCCGAGCGAAGGACCGGGCTATTTTGCCACCTACCTCGAGCGCAAGGGGATTGCGTGGAAGCTGATCGCCCTCGACGAGGGTCGCGCGGTGCCGAAGGACGCGCGACGCTACTCTGGCCTGGTGTTCATGGGTGGCCCGATGAGTGTGAACGATGACCTTCCCTGGGTTATTCCGGCGCTCGAGCTGGTGCGCGACGCGGTTCGCAAGGACGTGCCGGTCCTCGGGCACTGCCTGGGCGGCCAGCTGTTGGCCAAGGCCCTGGGCGGCATGGTGCGCGCCAACCCGGTGAAGGAGATCGGCTGGGGCGAAGTGCGCGTGGAGGCCAACAGCGTGGCGCGTGAATGGCTCGGGCCGCTGGAATCCTTCGAGTCCTTCCATTGGCATGGCGAGACCTTTTCCATCCCGCCCGGGGGCACGCGTGTGCTGCAAAGCGACCATTGCACCAACCAGGCCTTCGCCCTCGGCAAGCATTTCGGCATGCAGTGCCACGTGGAGATGACCGAAGAGATGATCGGCGACTGGCTCGAAGGCGGCGCGAAGGAAATCGAGGAATCGCGCACCAGCCCCGGCGTGCAGAAACCCGCCGAGGCGCGCCAGGACCTGGCGCGGCGAGTGACGGCGCTGCACGCGGTCGCCGACCGCATCTACGACCGCTGGTGCGAAGCCTTACCGCGCAGCTAGCAGTCCTGGGCCTGGCCATGCTGGTCGCGGGCGCCGCGCAGGCGCACCAGGCCAGGCTGTCGAGTTCGAAGCTCGTCGTGCAGGGATCATCGGTCACGGTGACGCTGGAGCTGAACGGCGCGGACCTGAATGTCGCGGCGCGGCTGACGCTCACCGGCGACGGCGATGAGGTCCAGCCGCAACGATTGGCCGCGCAGCAGCGGGCCATCATCGACTACCTGCGCAGCCGCGTGCTTCTGCAGTTCGAGGGCGGGACGCAATGTCCCGCCGGGGATCAAGTGCTGCAAGCCAGGCGCGACCATGTCGTCGTGCAGCTTGGCTTTCGCTGCCCGCCGCTCGGCCGGCCGCTGGTCTATCGCGTAACCTTGTTTCACGAGATCGATCCGGCG
>JANMUO010000133.1:0-20539 GCA_031391655.1 Betaproteobacteria bacterium | reverse complement strand
CGCCGCCTGCGGCGGGATCACCGCGTAGACGCCGTAGACGTCGTTCTTCCTCATGTGCTCGTAGTAGCGCTCGAGGTTCTGCGCGTACTTGCCGAACACCAGCGGGTTCATCGCCATGCCGGTGACGAAACTGGACACGTGGTCGGGGGAGCGCCCGAGCAGCCCGTGGCTCAGGTCGGCGATCGCGCGGTGCAGCTTCGTGCGCCTGGCCAGGTCCTCCTTCGTCTTCGCACGCAGGAAGTACGCGCTGTACTTCTCGCCTTTTTCCGTGAAACTGTGTTCCGGGTCCCGCGCCTTCATGTCGTAGATCGCGGCCATCGAGCGCGCGCCGTTGCGAAACGCCGGGTGCGTGGTGACGTCGTCCACCCGCTCCCCGCCGATGTAGACCACGCGCCCGTCGCGCAGCGATTCGAGGTGCTCCGCTCCGGTCTTGAGCATGGTCAGCCCTTCTTCCCGTCGGTTTTCTTCCCGCGGGTCTCGTAGTAATGGATCTCGTACAGCAGACAGCCACCCCTGGTGGTGAACGGTCCGTGGCGTACGCCCGGCGGCCGGCAGGCATAGGTGAAGGCCTGCGAAGGCTGCCCGCCCTTGCCCTTGGCGTCGTTGCCGACCACCAGGTCGCCCTGCACCAGGAACACCTCCTCCCAGTGGTCGTGCACGAAGGGCTCGGTGGAGTACGCCCCCGGCTCGATCTTTAGCAGGCGCGTGCGGCTTCCCCGCTTCGCCTTTTCGTCTATATCCGAGGCAAGCACTTTCTGCGCGAACCCGGGTGGATAGTTGGTCCCGGGCGACTCCCAGCCGTCCTTCATGTCCACGCCGACGAACTCCAGGTGCGGTTTGGGCTTGCTCATGGCTCTCGACTCTCCTCGAACTGGCGTTGACGCGGTGCCGCCTGCTTCCGGAGAATAGCGCAGTCCCTCAGGCAGTTCTACGTCACCACGGAGGAGTCATGCTGAAACTCTACGGCCAGTACCGCTCGCGCGCGTTCCGCGTGGCCTGGCTGTGCAAGGAATCGAACATCCCCTACGAGCACCACAACGTCACCATCAACATGGAGGGCGCGACCTGCAAGGAACCCTGGTACGCGGAACTCAACCCGAACCAGCGCGTGCCGACCATCGACGACGACGGCCTGGTGATGTGGGAATCGGCGGCGATCAACCTCTACCTGGCGGAAAAATACCGCAGCCCGTTGTGGCCGAAGGACGCCGCGGGCAAGGCACGCATGCTGCAGTGGGCGTTCTTCATCGCCAACGACGTCGAGCCGCCGATGATCACGGTGATGCAGCATCGCCACCTGTTCCCGCCGGAAAAGCGCAACGCCGCGGCGGCTGACGAGGCTGAGGCGCGCCTGTTGCCGAAGATGAAGGTGCTGGAAGATCACCTGGCGAAGAACCGCTTCTTCAGCGGGGACGCCTGGGGCATGGCCGACTACATGGTGGCGAGCGTCACCTACTCCATGTGGATCAACAAATTCCCGCTGCTCGCCAAATTCCCGAAGTTCAAGGCCTGGCTCGACGCCAGCGTCGAGCGGCCGCTGGCGAAGGAGGCGCGCAAGCTGCGTGAGTAGCCCTATGGCTGAGCGTCAGAGTCCCAGCTCCCAATACTCCCCGATAAGCTGCTTGCCGAAGCTGCGGTGGCGCTCCTCCCCGACCTTGCGGAAACCCGCTTTTCCATAGATCGCCCGCGCGGCCGTCAACTCGCTCTGCGTCCACAACACCAGCTTGCGGTAGCCGGCCGCGCGGGCGAAACGGATGCACGCGCCTACGAGACGACGTCCGATCCCCATCCCGCGCGCGGCCGGGTCCAGGATCAGCAGCCGCAGCCTGGCCACCTTGGGCGATCGCCGGACCAGGAACACGGCGCCGAGCCGCACGCCGTTGCGCTCCGCGATCCAGCAGCGCTCGCGCCGCGCATCGAACTTCTCGATGAATCCCGCCACGATGCCGGCCACCAGCGCCTCGAAGCGCACGTCGTAGCCGTACTCCTTCCAGTAGAGCTCGCCGTGCCTCTGCACCACCCAGCCCATGTCGCCCGGGCGGTGCTGGCGCAACCGGACTTGCGGTAGCATCGCCCGCTTCACCATACGGGAGATACTAGCATGGCTGCCCAGAACAAGGTCGCGATCGTCACCGGCGCCTCCGCCGGCATCGGCAAGGCCGCCGGCGTGGCGCTGGTCAAGGCCGGCTGGAAGGTCGCGTTCGCTGCGCGCCGTGCCGAACTGCTCGAGAGAATCGTCGCCGAATGCGGCGCCGACAAGGCGCTGGGCGTGGCCACCGACGTGGGCAAGCCCGAGTCGGTGAAGAACCTGTTCGCCAAGACGAAGGAGAAGTTCGGACGCCTGGACCTGCTGTTCAACAACGCGGGGATGGGCGCGCCCGCGGTGCCGCTGGACGAACTGCCCTACGAAAAATGGCTGGAAGTGGTGAATGCCAACCTGAATGGCATGTTCCTGTGCACCCAGGAAGCCTTCCGCGCCTACAAGAGCCAGAGCCCGCAGGGCGGCCGCATCATCAACAATGGCTCCATCTCGGCGCATGCGCCGCGGCCGTTCTCCTCGCCCTACACCGCCACCAAGCACGCGGTCACGGGCCTCACCAAGTGCATCGCGCTGGAGGGCCGCGCGCATGACATCGCCGGCTGCCAGATCGACATCGGCAATGCCGCCACCGAAATGACCGAGCGCATGACCAAGGGGGTGCCGCAACCCAACGGCACGAGCCTGGTCGAGCCGCGCATGAACGTGCAGCACGTGGCCGACGCCATCGTGCATATGGCAAGCCTCCCACTGGACGCCAACATCCTCACCTTGACGGTGATGGCGACCAAAATGCCTTTTGTGGGTCGGGGTTAGGCGCGAGAGACACCTCGGCCGGTGGGGTATTCCCCACCCGTCCGATGCAAGCTGGGCGCAAGGTTTTTCTTTTCCCGGGGCTTCACCTACCCCCGTGCCGAGGACTAGGATGGCGGGCATAACAGAATAAAACAAGTTGGACCTACCAAGGGAGGCAGTCCGATGGCCAGTCTTACCATTAATGGAAAAACCCGCGAGGTGAACGCCGACCCGAGCACGCCGCTGCTCTGGGTGATTCGCGACAACCTCGGCATGACCGGCACCAAGTTCGGTTGCGGCGCGGCGCTATGCGGCGCGTGCACGGTGCACCTGGACGGCAAGCCGGTGCGTTCCTGCAGCACCCCGCTGTCGGCAGCCGCCGGCAAGAAGATCACCACCATCGAAGCCATCGGCGCGACGCCGACCGGCAAGAAGGTGCAGCAGGCCTGGACGGCGCTCGACGTGCCGCAATGCGGCTACTGCCAGTCCGGCCAGATCATGGCCGCGACCGCGCTGCTGGAAGCCAAGCCCCGCCCGAGCGACGCCGACATCGACGCCGCCATGGCGGGCAACATCTGCCGCTGCGGCACCTACCCACGCATCCGCGCGGCCATCCACAAGGCCGCCGGCACCAAGGGAGCGTGACCATGACCACAATCAAGAATCCTTCGCGCCGCACGTTCCTCAAGTCCAGCGCCGCCGTGGGCGGCGGCCTGGTGATCGGCGTGGCGCTGCCAGACGTGTTCCGCGGCTTGCAGGCTGCCGGAAAAGACTCGGCGATAAACGCCTGGATCCGCATCAGCAGTGACAACACGGTGACGATCCTGTGCGCGCGTTCCGAGATGGGGCAAGGCGTGGTGATGGCCCTGCCGACGCTGGTCGCGGAAGAACTCGAAGTGGACCTCAACAAGATCAAGGTGGAATTCGCGCCCCCGGGCGAGATGTACATCAATGCCATGCTGGGCGGCCAGATCACCGGCGGCTCGACCTCGGTGCGCGACGGCTGGGACAAGCTGCGCATCGCCGGCGCGCAGGCGCGCGTGATGCTGGTTCAAGCCGCCGCCGACAAGTGGGGCGTGGATGCGTCCCAATTGAAGGCCGCGAACGGCATGGTGACCGGACCTGGAGGCAAGAAGGCGACTTACGGCTCTCTGGCCGAAGCCGCGTCCAAGCTGACGCCGCCAAAAGAGGTCGCGCTCAAGGACCCGTCGAAGTTCCGCTATATCGGCAAGCCGCTGAACCGCCTGGACACCCCCGGCAAGGTCAACGGCAAGACGGTGTTCGGCATCGACGTGAAGCTGCCCGGCATGCTGTACGCCTCGCTCGCGCAATGCCCGGTGATCGGCGGCAAGGTGGTGAGCTACGACGACGCCAAGGCGAAGTCGATGCCCGGCGTGAAGCACGTGGTGCAGATCACCGACGGCGTGGCGGTGGTGGCGGACAGCTGGTGGCGGGCGAAGACCGCGCGCGACGCGATCAAGATCCAGTGGGACGAAGGCCCCAACAAGTCGCTCAACCAGGCCGACATCTGGAAAGGACTGGCAGGCGCGATGTCCAAACCCGGGGCGTCCATCAAGGCGCAGGGCAATGTCGACGAAGGCATGAAGAGCGCGGCCAAGACGGTCAAGGCCACCTATGAAATGCCGTTCCTGTCGCATGCGCCGCTGGAGCCGATGAACTTCACCGCCGACGTGCGCAAGGACTCGGCGCTGCTGATCGGCTCGATCCAGTTCCAGCAGCTGGCGATGGGCATGGCGGCGGCGATCACGGGCCTGAAGCCCGAGCAGATCACCATCAAGACCACGTTCCTCGGCGGCGGCTTCGGCCGGCGCATCGACTGCGACTACATGGCGCAGGCGGTGGAGATTTCCAAGACGATCGGCAAGCCGGTGAAGCTGGTGTGGACGCGCGAAGACGACATGACGCATGACTTCTACCGCCCGGCCAGCCTGACCGAGATGTCCGCCGGGCTGGATGCCAGTGGCAAGCCGACCACGCTCAGCCTGAAGATGAGCTCGCCGTCGGTGACCATGCGCTTGTTCCCGCAGATCGTGAAGGACGGAGTCGATCCGCTGCAGACCGAAGCGATCCTGGTGCCCTACGACATTCCCAACCAGGCGGTGTCCACCGTGATCCACGATACCGGGCTCAGGGTCGGCTACCTGCGCTCGGTGTCGCACGCGCTCAACGTGTTCGCCAACGAGTCCTTCATGGACGAGCTGGCGGCCGCCGCGGGCAAGGATCCCTACGAGTACCGCATGGAATTGCTCGCCAAGCAGCCGCGCTTTGCCAACGTCCTCAAGATCGCCGCGGAGAAGGCGGGCTGGGGCAAGCCGCTGCCGGCGGGCCGTGCGCGCGGCATCGCGCTGATGGAAGGCTACGACACCTACATGGCGCAAGTGGTCGAGGCCTCGGTGCAGGGCGGCAGGATCAAGGTGCACCGCGTGGTGGTGGCGACGGACCTCGGCCGCATGGTGAACCCGAACATCGTCGAGCAGCAGATCGAGAGCAACATCATCTTCGGCCTGCAGGTGGCGCTGTACGGCGACATCACGCTGAAGGACGGCCGCGTGCAGCAGACCAATTTCCACGACTACCAGCTGCCGCGCATGCCGGAGACGCCGAAGATCGAGATGCACATCGTCAAGAGCACCGAGAAGCCGGGCGGCATCGGCGAGCCGGGCATGGCGCTGTTCTCGCCGGCGCTGGCGAATGCGCTCTACTCGCTGACCGGCAAGCGCCTGCGCAAGATGCCGCTCTCGCTTGCGTAGCGGTCCGCAGTTGCAAAGACAAAAAGCCCGCCTCGGCGGGCTTTTTGTTGCCCTGCTGCTGCTGGCAGCCCTGTCGCCGGCGGTGGCGCAGGACTACGACAAGGAAAAGCGCTGGGCGGATGACGCCCTGAAGACGCTGATCGTCGGCGAGGCGGCCTGGCTGGAACAGAAGAACGGCCACCGTTTTCTCGCGCTGCATACGCAGGCGGAAAAGCCCCGCGGCGCGGCGATCATCGCACATGGCCGCGGCTGGAGTCCGGATTGGGAGTTGTACGGGGCGCTGCGCGCGAAGATCGCGGAGGCGGGCTACACCACGCTGTCGATCCAGCTGCCGGTGCTGCCCAGTACCGCCATCCTCGGCCTCTACGTGCCGCTCTACCCGGACGCGCGCGAGCGCTTCCAGCTGGCGGTGGATTTTCTCAAGGCGAAGGGCTACCGCAACATCGCCATCGTGTCACACAGCCTCGGCGCGACCATGGCCAACCAGTACCTCATCCGCACGGAGGACGAGAGCGTCGGCGCCTGGGTGTTCATCGGCATCCTGCAGGGGCTGGCGGAAATGTACCGCATCCGCATCCCGGTGCTGGACGTATTCGGCGACGACGATTTCACGGTGACCATGTGGGGCGCCGACGAGCGCAGGAAGCAGATCGAGAAGAACCCGGCTTCCGCCCAGGTGAAGGTGAAGGACGCGAAACATTTCTTCGAGGGGCGCGAGGACGACCTGACGCACATCGTCGTCGATTTCCTCGACCGCTCGTTCAAGGCCGGCAAAGCGCCGGCAGCACCGAGCCGATCGGCTCGTTGAACACCGCATCGGCGAGCGCATCCAGCGGCGTCGGCTCGGCGTTCAGGATCACCACGCGCGCGCCCGCGCGCTTGGCAAGCGGCACGGCGCCCGCGATCGGGTAGACCTGCAGGCTGGTGCCGACAGACAGGAAGAGGTCGGCCTCGGCCGCCGCCTGCATGGCGCGGTCGATGACTTCGGGCACCAGCTGCTGGCCGAAGGAGATGGTGGCGCTCTTGAGGATGCCGCCGCAGGTCCGGCACGGCGGGTCCGCCTCGCCCGCGCGCACGCGGGCCAGGGCGCGCTCCATGGGCGCGCGCTCGCCGCAGCTCATGCAAACGACCTTGCGCATGGTGCCGTGAACTTCAACCACCTTGTCCGGCGCGTGGCCGGCAAGCTGGTGCAGCTCGTCGATGTTCTGCGTGATGAGCGCGTGCAGCTTGCCGCGCTTTTCCAGCTCCAGCAGGGCAAGGTGCCCGGCGTTGGGCTTCGCCGTCCAGGCGGGATTCGCCAGGCGGCTCTGCCATGACAGGCGCCGCACCTCCGGGTCGCTCATGTAGTAGCGGATGTCGGAGAGCTTCTCCGCCTTGGGGTTCTTCGTCCACACCCCCTGCGGTCCGCGGAAATCCGGGATGCCGGAATCCGTCGAGATGCCGGCGCCCGTCAGGACGACGATCCGCTGCGCAGCAGCAATCCAGGCGCGTACGGCTACCGTGTCCATGGTCACAGTCTACTGCCCACCTTTGGCATAATGCCGCGACAAGGGAGGGGACATGTTGAAATCCATCCGTACCGTTGCATTTGCAGTCGTCGCCCTGCAGTTGAGCGCGGGCTGCGCGGTCAACCGCGCCACCGCGACGGCAGAACCGGGCGGCGACGTGGCGCGAGCGAAGTCTTTCTATGTTGTGAAGCTGGCCGCGGACCAGCGCAACATCCAGGACCTGATCCGCGATGGCCTCGCCAGGCGCGGCTACTCGGCCAGGGTCGGCTTCGAGGCGACGCCACCGCCCGGCGTCGACGTGGTCGTCACCTACGTCGATCGCTGGATGTGGGACATCACGATGTACATGGTGGAGTTGACCATCACCTTCAGAAACCCGGCCAACCAGTTCCCGCTCGCAAATGGCAATTCCTTCCA
This sequence comes from Betaproteobacteria bacterium, assembly GCA_031391655.1. Lineage (GTDB taxonomy): Bacteria > Pseudomonadota > Gammaproteobacteria > Burkholderiales > SG8-39 > JAABQT01. The sequence continues at coordinate 13,010 of JANMUO010000133.1, read as the reverse complement.
TACCTCGCTCTCGCGCCTGTCGCCCGAGGCGATGGTGGATGAAGTCCTCAACAACATTCTTGCCAAAGCAAGGGAGACCAAATGAATCGCGTTCATGTCGCTGTCCTGTCCTGCGCAGCGCTGCTCGCCGGCTGCGCCTCGGCCCCCACCTTCGACACCATGATCCCGGCGTCGGTCAGCGCCGAGAAACGCCACACGCAAAGCGTCACCGTCAGCGTAAGCGGCGGCAAGGAGACCGACGCCGCGGGCAAGCCGCAAATTTCGGACGATGCGTTCAAGCAGGCGCTGGCCGAGTCGATCACCCGCTCGCGCGTCTTCTCGCGCGTGGTGCAGGGCCAGGGTGGCGACTACCTGCTGAGCGTGACGCTGCACAGCCTCGACCAACCCTCCTTCGGGTTGTCCTTCCTGGTGAAGATGGAGGCGGGTTGGACCCTGCGGCGCGCCAGCGGCGGCGCGCCGGTATGGCAGGAATCGATCCGTTCGGAGTTCACCGCAACGACCAGCGACTCGTTCGCCGCGGTGACGCGCCTGCGCATGGCAACCGAGGGCGCGGCGCGCGAGAACATCGCCCAGGGTCTGGCGAAGATTTCCCGACTCAACTTGTAGCGCGCAGCCGTGCAGCTCGGCGACCTGAGCGTCCACCGCCTCGGCTTCGGCGCGATGCGCGTCTGCGGCCCGCAGGTGTGGGGGCCGCCGAAGGACCGGCCCTACGCGCTGAAGGTCCTGCGGCGCGCCTACGAGCTGGGCCACAACTTCGTCGACACCGCGGACAGCTACGGCCCGGAGGTCGACGAGACCCTGATCGCCGAGGCGCTGCACCCCTATCCCAGGGGCCTGGTGATCGGCACCAAGGGCGGGTTGCTGCGCCCCAGCCCGCCGCAGTGGGTGCCGGACGGACGGCCCGAGCACCTGCGGCGCGCGCTGGAGGGCAGCTTGAAGCGCCTGAGGCTGGAGCGGATCGATCTTTACCAATGGCATGCACCCGATTCGAAGGTGCCGTTCGCCGAGTCCTTCGGCGCGCTGGCCGAGTTGCGAAAGGCCGGCAAGATCCGCCACCTCGGCCTGTCCAACGTCTCGGTGGCGCAGCTCGCCGAAGCACGGCGCATCGCCCCCGTGGTCTCGGTGCAGAACAGCTACAGCATCGACAATCGCGCGTCGGAAGCCGTGCTGCAGGCCTGCGAAAAGCTCGGCATCGCCTTCCTGCCCTGGTATCCGCTGGGAGCCGGCGCGGCGCTGAAATCGGCGAAAGTGAAGAATGTCGCCGCGCGGCTGGGCGCCACGCCAGCGCAGGTGGCGCTCGCCTGGCTGCTGGCGCACTCGAGCGTCATGCTGCCGATCCCGGGCACGGGAAACCTCGCGCACCTGGAGGAGAATTCAGGAGCGGCGAAGCTCGCCTTGTCGCCGCAGGACATGAAAGACCTGGACTAGCATGAACGCGCCGCACGCCGCCCAGTTTCCAACCCTGCAGGACATCGTCGCCGCCGCGCGCGCCAAGCTTCCGCCCGGACCCTGGAATTACCTCATCGGCGGCGCCGAAACCGAAACCACGGTGCGCCGCAATCGCCAGGCGCTCGACTCGCTCGCGTTCCGCCCCCGCGTGCTGCGCGACGTCAGCCGGATCAACACCGCGGCGGCGTTTTTCGGCAAGCCCGCGCGCCTGCCGGTGCTGCTCGCCCCGATCGGTGGGCTCGAGTCCTTCGTCGAAGGCGGCGCCGCTGCGACGGCACGCGCCGCCGCGCAGTTCGGGGTGCCGCTGATGCTCTCCTCGGTCTGCCAGCCGGGGCTGGAGCAGACCGCCGCGGCCGCGGACGCGCTGCGCTGCTTCCAGCTCTACGTGCGCGGCGACGATGCATGGACCGACGACCACGTCAGGCGCGCGCGCGACCACGGCTACTTGGCGTTCTGCCTCACTGTGGACGTGGCCATGTACAGCCGGCGCGAGCGCGACATGATCGGCGGCTTCATCAAGCCCTGGCGCGCGACCGCCCCGGCCGGCAGCAACTTCCAGTCGGCGCTGTCCTGGGACGAGGTCAAGCGCTTCAAGGACAAGCACGACCTGCCGCTGATCATCAAGGGCATCGCCACTGCCGAGGACGCCGAAATCGCCGTGCAACACGGCGTGGAGGTGATCTACGTCTCCAACCACGGTGGACGCCAGCTCGACCACGGCCTGGGCAGCATCGCCGTGCTGCCGCAGGTCATGTCGGCGATTGCCGGCCGCGCGGAGGTCTGGGTGGATGGGGGCTTCATGCGCGGCACGGATGTGGTGAAGGCGATTGCGCTGGGCGCGACGACTGTCGGCCTGGGACGCCTTCCCTGCTTCGGCCTCGCCGCCGCGGGAGTAGACGGACTGGTGCGCACGCTGGAAATCCTCGAAGATGAAATCCGCATCTGCCTCGGGCTGCTCGGCGTGACTTCGCTGGCCGAGCTCACTCCGCAACACCTCGCCGCAGCCGAACCCGTCGGCCCGCCCGGGACGCTGAGCGCTTTTCCGCTGCTGGACCAGGAGACCGAACGATGAGAGTCCTAGCCGTTGCTGCAGTGCTGCTCCTTGCCGGCTGCGCGAGCCGGCCGCTGGATCCGGTCGCAGCATGCGCGGCGATGAAGGAGCCCGCCAAGGGAATCACCATCGAATCCGCGACCCTGGTCGCGGCGACGCCGCTGGTGGTGCGGCCCAAGGTGCCGTTCTCCCCGCCGCCGCCGGAAATCGCAATCGCCCCGGCCCTGCCCGAGTACTGCCAGGTGATCGGCGCCATCGCGCCCGTGGACCCCAAGGCGCCGCCGATCCGTTTCCAGGTGAACCTGCCATCGCAATGGAACGGCAACTCGCTGCAATACGGCGGCGGCGGTTTCAACGGCGTACTGATCAGCGGCCTCAACCTCACGCCTTCGGCGCGCCCCGACCGGCCCGGACCGCAGGCGCGCGGCTACGTCACCCTGGGCACCGATTCCGGCCACCAGAACGCGCCCAACGTGCCGCTGCAGGCCTTTGCGCTGAACGACGAGGCGCTGGTGAACTTCGCCCACGCTTCCTACAAGAAAGTGCGCGACGTGGCGGCAGACCTGATGCGGCGGCGCTACGGCGAGGGGCCCAGGAAGCACTACTTCTTCGGCAGTTCCGAAGGCGGGCGCGAAGGCATCACCATGGCGCAGCGCTACCCGGAGGATTTCGACGGCATCTTCAGCCGCGTGCCGGTCATCAACTGGGTCGCCCTGCAGGTGGCGGGCACGCGCGCCGGCGTAGCGCAGTTCGGCGAGGGCTGGCTCGCGCCGGAAAAGGTGAAGCTGGTGCACGACGCGGTGGCCGCTGCCTGCGACCTGCGCGACGGACTCGCGGACTACATCGTCGGCGACTACGAGGGCTGCATGCGCGTGTTCGATGTGGACAAGCTGCGCTGCACTGCCGGACCAACCGCGAACTGCCTCACCGAGCCCCAGGTGAAAGCCGTGCAGGCGCTGCACGCGCCGCTGCAGCTCAACTTCGCGCTTGCCAACGGCGTGCGCGGCTATCCGGCCTGGGGGCGCGGAGGCGAGAACATGCCGGGCAGCGGGCCTGTCGGCGGCTGGCCGAGCTGGCAGACGAGCGCTGCGCCCACGGCGCTGCCGGCAGGGCCAGCAAGCAGTCGCGCCTGGCTCTACGGCAGCGGCGCGATCCAGTATTTCATCGCCCGCGACCCGAACTACGATCCGCGGCGCTTCAATCCGGATGAGTTCGTCGGGCGCCTGCGCGAAGTCTCGGCGCTGATGGATTCAACCAATCCGGACCTGTCGGCGTTCGCGGCGCGCGGCGGCAAGCTCATCATCAGCGAGCACATGGCCGACTACGCGCAGAGCCCCTATGCCGGGATCGAGTATTACAAGAGCGTGGTGGAGCGCATGGGACAGGGCGCCGTGGACGGCTTCCTGCGGCTCTACGTCACGCCGGGAGCGGACCACATGGGCATCGGCGCGCCTTCTGCGGTCGACATGGTGGAGGTTCTCAGCGATTGGGTGGAGCGCGGCAAGCCGCCCGGCGAACTGGTGCAGGCGACCCATGAATTGAAGCCGCCGTTCGCAGTCACCGCGGCACGGCCGATGTGCCGCTATCCGGAGTTCCCGCGCTATCGGGGCGGGGACGCGGCGAAGGCCGCGAGCTTCGAGTGCTCGCGCCGCTGAGCCGGCGGGCCGCTACTTCGCGAAGACGTCGACCACCAGCTGGTTGGGCAGCCAGGTAGCGAGCCCCGGGAAGAACATCACCAGCAGCAGCACCGTAAGGTCGCCGATGAAGAACGGAATCGTCCCCTTGAGCACCTGCGGCAGCGGGATCTTGGCCGAGCTGCTCACCGCGAAAAGGTTGAGCCCCACGGGCGGGGTCACCACGCCCATCTCGACGTTGAGGGTCACCAGGATCGCGAGGTGCACCGGGTCGATGCCCAGCGCCATGGCGATCGGGAAAATCACCGGCACAGTGAGGATCACCATCGCCACGCCGTCCACGAACATGCCCAGGATGATCAGCACGAACATGTAGGCGAAGAGGAAGCTGATCGGCGTGAGGCCCCAGCTGGTGACAGTGGTCGCGATCTTCTGCGGCCAGTACATGTTGGCGGCGAGGAATTGGAACACTCCCACGCTGCCGATGAGGAACACCACCACCGCCGTGAGGTTGAGGGCGCGCTGCGCAGTGGGCAGGACGTTGCGGACGAACGGCATGCCCCCGCTGAGAAGGCCGTAGAGCAGCGCGTAGCCGCAGGCAGCGGCCGCCGCCTCAGTGGGGGTGAACAGCCCGCCGTACAGGCCGCCGAGGATCACGATCGGCATGCCGAGCGCCGGCGCCGCTCCCTTGAATTCCACCCAGACCCGCTTTCCCTCGAAGGTGCCGCGCGGCAGCTTGAGCCACATGGCGATCAGCACCACGCTGATGGCGTTGCCCAGCGCAAGCATCAGTCCCGGGATCACGCCGGCAAAGAACAGCCGCACGATCGAGGTCTCGGTGACGACGCCATAGACGAGCAGGATGATGCTGGGCGGGATCAGCATGGCGATGCCGCCCGCGGTGGCGACCAGCCCGCCCGAGAGCCAGTCGGGATAGCCGCGCTTGCGCATCTCCGGAATGGCAATCACCGCCATCGCCGCCGCCATCGCCACGCTGGAGCCCGAGATCGCGCCGAACATCACGCAGGCGAGCACCGTGGCCACGCCAAAGCCCCCCGGCATCCAGCCCACCAGCGCGTCGGCGAAGCGGAACAGCTGCGCCACCAGGCCAGTCTTCTCCATGAGGAAGCCGGCGAAGATGAATAGCGGAATCGCCATCAGCGAGTACTTGCCGATGAAGCTGAAGAAGGCGCGGAAGATCACCGTCGGCTCGAGCAACGGGTCCACCATGATGTAGGCCGCCGCCGCGGCGCTCAGCGCGATGCCGATCGGCACCGACAGGACGAGCAGGACGAGAACTACCGTGCCGACGATGTGCAAATCAATGCCCGCCTTCGTCGGCCGGTTCCTCGGGAACAGCGCGCCCGCGCAGCTTCTGGATACCGAAATACACCTGGAACGCCTGCGTCACCGCCATGAAGGCAAAGCCCAGCAGCAGCGCAAGGAGGAACGGCCACATTGGAAACCCCAGGCTTTCCGTGCGGCTCGAGTACTTCACGGCGTCCTCGACCTCCGGCAAGCCCCAGTACACCACCGCGACCATGAAGCAGAGCGAGAACACCAGCGCGACCAGCTTGTAGACCTCGCCCACGCGCTTGGCGCGCGGCCCCGCCACGGCCAGGATCTCCGGCACCACCGTGACCGCCAGGTGCGAGCCCTTCCTCTGCGCGACGCTGAAGTACAGGTACACGCCGCTCAGCATGAAGAACGTCACCGCATCCTGCTGCCACTCGAACGAGTAGCCGAAGATGTAGCGCCGGCCCACTTCGAGCAGCGCGAGCAGCGTGCAGCCCAGCAGCAGGATCGCGGCCGCGTTCGCGATCACGCGGTCCTGGAAGATCCGCCAGGCGGCGTACGCCTTCTCCACTTACTTGATGGCGATCTTCGAGGCGTGCTTGGAACAGTCGATCTTCTCGATCCAGGACGTGCCAGAGGGGTGCTTCTGCGACAGCGCCTGGCCTTCCTTCTTGAAGGTGTCGACCCACTCATTGGCCGCCGCCGGCGTCTTGCTCTTCACCCAGCGCGACGGGCCGTCGCCCAGCGCGCCGGTCAGCGCCGTGACTTCCTGCGCGCTCATCCAGTACACGCCCGGCTTGGACGGATCCTTGGTGCCGTACTTGTCGTAGGTCATCTTGTCGACGCACCAGTTGTATTCCTTCTGCACCTGTACGGTCTCGGCGATGAGCTTCTCGAGCGCCCCGCGCGTCGCCGGGGTCAAGCGATCCCACCAGCGCCGGCTGCCGCTCACCATGTAGTAGTCGCCGGTGAACACGCCCGCGCCGCCGGTGGTATAGAACGGCGCCTGCTCGCGCACGCCCAGCCAGCCGCCGATGCTGGTCATCAGGCCGTCGATCACGCCGGAGTCCAGCGCGGTCGGTACCTCGCCGAAGGCCATCACCACGGGATTCGCCTTCCAGGACTCGAGCACCGGGTTCTCCGCCGGTCCCATGCTGCGCACCTTGCGGCCGTTGAAATCGGCCACCGCGAGGTAGCGCTTCTTGCCGCCCACGCCCATGCCGAAGCTCATGTGGCCGGCGCCGAACACCTTGATTGCCTGCTGCGACTCCAGGCGCTTGGCGAGCATCTGGTAGGTCTTGGTCGTCTCGAGGTTGTCCACCGCGCCGACGGTGGTCAGGATGCCCGGCCCGACGACGGTCATCATCCAGGCATCGACCGGCGCTGCCTTGCCCATCTGCATCCACGTCATCTCCAGGTTGCCCTGGCGCATCGCTTCGAAGGCTTCCGGAATGGTGTAGAGCGCGCCCGCGAAGTACAGGCGAGCCTCGCTGCCCGGGATCGCCTTCGGCAATTGCTCGGCGAAATACGCCATCGCCATGCCCGCCGGGTGCGGCGGCGGCGGGAAGTCGGCGGCAAAGCGCAGCACCACTTTCTTCGGTGCGTCCTGCGCGGCGGCGGGTTGGACGACGCCGGCGCCTAGCGCCAGCACCGCCATAGCGACGCCGAGCGCGATTCCTTGTTTGCGCAGATGCTGTGCCATGAATTGCTCCTCCTGCTTATAGGTTTAGTAGTGCCGGACAACCGGTTGACCGTATCCCACGGACGGACCCAGCGTCAAGCCGCAATCCCATGAACGCAGTGCAGCATTTGCGCCGCGCGCAAGGATGCGGGTAGATTCGAGGAAGGAGGACCACCATGAAAACAATCCTAGCCGCCACTGGCATCGCATTGCTTGCCGCCTGCGCTTCGACGCCGCAGGAACCGCCGCGCGCCACCGCGCAATTGCAGCCGACCAAGGGCAACAAGACCTTCGGCGAAGCGACCTTTGAACAGGTTGGCGACCGGGTCCACGTCGTGATCTACGTGCAGGGGCTCAAGGCAGGACAGGAGCACGGCCTGCACATCCACGAAGTCGGGGACTGCAGCTCGGGCGACGGCATGAGCACGAAAGGCCACTTCAATCCCCATGGCAAGCCGCACGCGAATCCAGGCACGCCCGACCGCCACGCCGGCGACCTGCCTGCGCTCAAGGCCGGGAAGGACGGCCGCGCCAAGGTCGACGTGAAACTCGACGTAATCACCGTTTCTGCCGGCCCGACGAGCGTGATCGGCCGCGGCCTCATCGTGCACGCCGATCCGGACGACTACAAGACCCAGCCCACGGGCAATGCGGGCGCGCGCCTCGCCTGCGGCGTGATCCGGGCCGAGTAGTCCTAGAGCGCTTGCCGCGCGATGCGCAGGCGCGCCTCGCGCACGTCGTCGCCGCGCACTTCGCGCAGCGCGTAGCCGACGAAGCTCGACACCACGTCCTTCCTCCAGTAGAGGTCAAGGTCGGTGTTGTCCATGGGCTTGGCGCGCGACGCCACCAGCGCGCCGGCTTCGGCGATCGCTTCGTCGGTGAGTTTCTTCCCCTTGAGGACCTCGCCGCCCTTTTCCACCAGGAACGGCCGCGAGGCGGCCGCACCGAGCGCGATGCGCGCCTCTACCACCGTCCCGTCCTTCGCCAGCTTCACCGCGGCGGCAACCCCCAGCACGGGGAAATCGAAAGCGCCGCGGCGGCGCAGCTTCCAGTAGCTGCTGGTCCAGCCGGAGGGGATGATCACTTCGGTGAGGATCTCATCGGCGCGGCGCGTCAGGTAGTCGATGCCGTCGTTGTTGTAGAGCGCATGCAACGGCACTTCGCGTTCGCCTTGCGCAGAAACGAGCTTCACTTTCGCGTCCAGGGCGATCAACGCCGGCGCGGTGTCGGTCGAGGACACCGCCACGCAGCGCTTGCTCGCGGTGGCCACCCAGCAGATGTCCCCGTCTTTCTTCAGGCAGAAGTCGATCGCCTTGCGCCACTCGTGGTTCTGGTTGTAGTAGGTGCAGCGCGTATCGAGGCACAGGTTGCCGCCGAGCGTGCCCATGTTGCGCAGATGCACGGTGGCCACCTGCGCGGCCGCCTGCCACAGGGCGCGATGCTTCTCCCGCATTCCCGGTTCGTGGACGATGTCGCTCAAGGTCAGGCCCGACCCCAGCGTCCCGTTCGACCTCCTCAGTTCCTTCACGCCACGCAGCGAGATGAGCGTCTTCGGCGACTGGTGGCGCCGCTTCATGTTCGGGATGAGATCGGTGCCGCCGGCGATGAGCATCGCCTGCGGGCCTTCGCCCGCCAGGATCTTCGCCGCTTCCGCGAGGCTGCGCGGAGCGCGGAACTCAAACCACGGCAGCCGCATCATTTTTCTTGGTCTCGTTTCCGTCGCCGCCTTCCCAGGGCGTCTTGACGAACATGGGTTCCGGATACGGTACCTGCGGGAATTTCTCCGGCCCGACACGGGGATTCTTGCCTTGCGCCTTGAGTTCCAGGGCCTTCAACACCTTGTCGGGCGTGATCGGCAGCTCGTCGATCCTCACGCCGACCGCGTCGTAGATCGCATTCGCCACCGCCGGCATCACCGGCAGCAACGGGCCCTGCCCCACTTCCTTCGCACCGAACGGGCAGTTCGGGTCCGGGTCCTCGACGAGCTCCGTGAATACTTCGGGCATGTCCAGCGACGTGAGGCTCTTGTACTCGAGGAGCGAGGGAAACTTGTGCACCAGCGCGCCCGACATCTTCGGCGGCAAGCGCCGGAACACCTGCTCTTCCATCAGCGCCTCGCCGAGCGCCATGTAGACGCTGCCCTCCACCTGCCCGCGCGCGAGCACGGGATTGATGGTCCTGCCGATGTCGTGCGCGATCCATACTTTCGGTACGCTGACCCAGCCGGTGGCCTGGTCCACGTCCACTTCGACCACGCAGGCCGAGTAGGAATAGGCCGGCGACGGCCCGACGCCCGCGCCCTTGTAGCGCCCGGGGGCCCGTGGTGGCACATAAGACCCCACCGAGCCCAGCGTGCCGTATTTGGTTTCCGCGAATACCACGGCCTCGGCAAAGGTCATGCCCTTGGAGGGATCCTCGGCGAGGAACACGCGGCCCTGCGAGAACACCAGCCGGTCCGGGATCGCCATGAGCTGCTCGGCGGCGGCATCGGCCAGCATTTCCCGAACCTTTTCCGCAGCCTGGATCGCCGCGTTGCCCATCATCACCGTGACGCGGCTCGAATATGACCCGAGGTCCACCGGCGTGAGGCCCGTGTCGCCGGTCACGAGGCGCACTTCGTACGGATCAATGCCAAGCACCTCGGCGATGATCGCCGCCAGCACGTCGTCCGACCCTTGCCCGATTTCCGTCGCGCCGCAGAACGCCGTGACCTGACCGCTGCGATCGAGCAGGAGCTGCACCCCGGACTGCGGCATCTTGTTCCAGTAGATCGGCAATCCCGCGCCACAGAGGTACGAGCCGCAGGCGATGCCGAGGCCCTTGCCCTCGGGCAGCTTGCGGAAACGGTTTTTCCAGTCCGAGGCCGCAACCACGCGCCGGATGCACTCCTCCAGGCCGATGGAGCCGATCTTCAGCCAGTTCGCTGTCAGCGAATTCGGCTTGGCCACCATGCCCAGTCGCAACTCCGCCGGGTCGAGCTTGAGCTTTTCGGCGATCTTGTCGAGCTGCACTTCCTGGCCGAAGCGCGGCTGGGGCGTGCCGTGGCCGCGCTTGGGCCCGCAGGGCGGCTTGTTGGTGAAGGTGCGGCAGGCGTCGAACTTGTATCGCGGCAGCTCGTAGGTGACGGTCTGCAGCGCGCCCGTGTAGAAAGTGCTCGCCGTGCCGTAGGAGCCGTAGCCGCCGCCGTCGAGCAGCGTCTGCACGTGCATGCCGGTGAGCTTGCCCGCCTTCGTCACCCCGGTGCGCATCCTCATCAGCACCGGATGGCGCCCGCGGTGCATGTAGAACACTTCCTCGCGGTTGAGGCACACCTTCACCGGGCGGCCGAGCTTGAGCGCCGCGCGCGAAACGACGATCTCGTGGTTGTGCAGGTCGCATTTGCCGCCGAAGCCGCCGCCGTTGGGGCAGGCGATGACGCGGATGTGCGCCGCGTTCATGCGCAAGGCGCGGGCCAATGCGCGATGGATATAGTGCGGCACCTGCGTGGAAGACCACAGCGTGAGCTTGCCCTCGCCGTCGGGTGCCGCCACCGCCGCGTGCTGCTCGATCGGCAGGTGGGTGCTGCCTTCGTAGAAGAACAGGTCCTCGAACACGTGGTCCGATTTCGCCAGCGCTTCATCCACATCGCCGAACTCGAAGGCCTGCAGGCGGTGGATGTTGCCTTGCTCGCCGTGCTCGTGGATGCGGGGCTCGGGCGTCGCCAGCGCCTCTTCCGGGCTGGAGATGGTGGCGAGCGGGCGGTACTTCACCTCGATCAGCTCGCAGGCTTCCCAGGCCGTCTGCTCGTCCTTGGCCACCACTGCGGCCACCGGATCGCCAACGTAGCGCACGCGCTCGTTCGCGAGCGGATACTCGTCCTGCGACACCGGCAGGATGCCGAACGTGATCGGGAAATCCTTGCCGGTCAGCACCAGGTGCACGCCGGGAGTGGCAGCCGCCTTGGTGAAATCGATGGCCTCGATGACCGCATGCGGGTGCGGCGAGCGCAACAAGCGCATGTGCAGCATGCGCGGCAGCACGATGTCATCGGCGAACTTGGTGAGCCCCGTGACCTTGGCGCGCCCGTCCACGCGGCGGCGCGGCTTGCCCAGCACTTCGAAGCGGGTCTTCTGCTTCGCGCTCATGCGCGCTCCCGCATGCGCCGCGCTGCCTCTTCGATGGACTCGTAGATCTGCTGGTAGCCCGTGCAGCGGCAAAGGTTGCCGGACACGGCCTCGCGGATGCGCTCGCGACTCGGATTGGGTTCCTGCTCGAGCAGCGCCTTGGCGGTCATGAGGATGCCCGGCGTGCAGTAGCCGCACTGGGCGCCGCCCAGGTCGGCAAACGCCGCCTGCAGCGGATGCAGCTTGTCGCCCTGCTGCAGGCCCTCCACCGTCTCGATCTTCCGGCCTTCGCATTCGAGCGCCAGTTCCAGGCAGGAGAGCAGCGGCTGCCCATCCACCAGCACCGCGCAGGCGCCGCACTCGCCCAGTTCGCAGCCATGCTTGGTGCCGGTGAGGTTGAGTTCCTCGCGCAGTACCTCCAGCAGCGTCTTGTAGGGATGGAACAGGATCTCCTGTGCTTCGCCGTTGACGTTCAGCGTCATCCTCACCGCGTTCATGCGAGTCCCTTCACCAGGTATTCGGACAGCGCATCCGCGATCTCGCCTGGCTTCTGCGGCCCGTCGGGCCGGTACCAGCGGGCCGTCCAGTTGACCGCGCCGAGCATCGCGCGCGTCACCAGCGAGGCATCGCAGCGCGCGAACTCGCGGCTCTTCACGCCGGCCGCGACGATGGCGCGCACTGCGCGCTCGTACGCGTCGCGCTTCTCGATCATCGGTGCACGCAGCTTGGCCGGCAGGGATTCGATGTCGAGGTGCGCCGTCGCACCCTCCAGTTCATCCAGCATGCAGTGCACGTGCGCGCGCAGCACCATGCGCAGGCGGTCGGCGGCCGGGCCCTTGGCCGCCTGTACCGCGGCATGCATGCGCTCCAGGGTCCGCTCCTGGCAGAACAGCAGGATCTCGTCCTTGCCGGAGAAGTAGTGGTACAGGTTGCCCGGCGACAGGCCCGCCTCCTCGGCGATTTCGCGCATGCCGGCGGCGGCCACGCCGCGGCGCCGGAACACGCGCGCGGCGGCATGCAGGATTTCCATGCGGCGCGCTTCATTGCGCTGGCGCACGCGATCCGAACCGAAGTTCAAAACTTGAACCATCGTTCCAATCTTAGTCCGAACGCCCGGCAGCGTCCACCTGCCCCATGAAACGAGGGGCAAGCCCGCGCAGCCGTTCGGCGCCCATGCGGCCGCTACGGGTCATGTAGTCGTAGGCCAGCCCCAGGGCGTCGAAGCGCTGCATGCGCTCGGGGAAGCGCTCGTACCAATAGGAGCTGGCGCTGGCCGCCGCAAAGAGCTTCTCCACCACCGGGCGCCGTTCGCGCTCGTAGGCGGCGAGGGTTGCGGGGATATCCTCGCTGAGGGCCCGGTCCAGCGCGATCGCGTCCTCGAAGGCGAGTCGCGTTCCCGAGCCGATGGAGAAATGCATGCTGCGCAGGGCATCCCCGACCAGGACGGCGTTGCCCACCGACCAGCGCTGGTTGGACAGCAGCGGGAATTGGCGCCACAGCGACTTGTTCGATACCAGCGCGTGCCCGCCCAGGTCCGCCGCGAACACGCGTTCGCAGTACGCGCGCGACCCGGCATCGTCCATGCGATCCAGGCCGGCGCTCTCCCAGGTCCGGGCGTCGCATTCCACGAGGAAAGTGCTCATGGCCGGGCTGTAGCGGTAGTGATGGGCGACGAAGGCGCCATGGTCGCTCTCGCGAAACGTCAGCGTGAGGCAGTCGAAGCGCTGGGCGGTGCCGTACCAGACGAAGCGGTTGCCGAGCAGCTCGATCCTCGGCTCGAACCCCCTGCCCTGGCG